>JBCDKB010000115.1:0-19551 GCA_038747035.1 Acidobacteriota bacterium
AAATCGTCGTGGATCCGGACGCCGGGACCGACGTGCCGGGGGTGGGCTTCCAGTCGTCAATGGTCTACGACGACGAGACCGGGAACATCACGGGCAACTACCAATTGGAGCTCGAGGCGAATAGCTACGACGCGGTCTCTGGATCCATGGACCTCGTGGTGCTGGCCAATGCTCTACAGCCTTCGCCCTTCGCCGCCGAGAGCGGCACCACCAATTGGTACAAGCCGGAGCGTTCCGACACCGAAGATAAAACCATCGGGTCCGAGCTGAAGCAGCCGGTCTTCTTCAGCACCCACCAGATCGCGCCGGCGCCTGATCCGCCGGTTCTCACGCGCTCCTGGAGCGTTGAGGTGCCGTCGACGATCTCCTTCTGCGGCTTGGGCCTCGCCACCGAATATGTGTCTTCGAGCGGCGCCGCCAAAGACTGCCCCGCAGGAGACTGCTCGGTTCTCCCCTTCTTTTCGGGGTTAGCGAAGATCCAGTTCGACCTGTCGGTGTCTTCCGGCGGCGACTGCAGCGAGCTAGCCGACGGCGCCGAAGGCTCGGCGAAGTTTTTCCTCCTCGGCCAAGAGCCGATACCGGTTGAAGCGAGGCCTTTTCCATCGGCGTCGGGCTCCGGCGGAGGCGGCAGCCAGGGGTTATAAAGGGCCGGGACAGTCGATAGGACTTTTCAAACAGGGCACTTATGGAGCGTCCGGGAATGCGGCCGTGTCGCCGACGCTGGCGAAGTTACCGGACTCGTTGGTCCAGGTCCGAGACTCTCCGGTCAAAGTATCGGTGACCCTGAGTTCGAACTGGACGTTCGTCAGTGAACCGTAGAAGACCCAGAAGGCTCCGTTGAGCGGCCGACCGTCCAAGACTTTGATGGTGAGCTCGATATTGTCCGGGTCGAAGAACCAGAAATAGCCGGTTTCGTTCGTCAGCTGGACGCCCCGCCCGCTGCCGGATCCGCCGTCAAAGTCCTGCCAGTCGACCGTCAGGAGGAATCGGCCGTCGCGCAGCTGCAGCGTCGAATCGGCCGGAGACGTTTTCGAGTAGAGGGCGGTCTCCGTGAGGGCGTAGACCTTCGACTGCTGCCCGTCGGAGGCTGCGTGCAGGTCGATGATTTCGAGGCCCTGAAGCTGGGGGTCAACCTGCCACGTGGCCCCGCGGTCCGTGCTGTAGATGAGGCCCGACCGACCGGCGGCGTACATTTCATGGGGTTTGCCGGGGACGGCCGCCAGGTGCAGGATGCTGGATATCGTGAGGCCCGTGAGCTGTCGCCACGAGTCTCCCGAGTCGGTCGATTGGTAGAGACCGTCACCGGTAGCGACGGTCACGATACGGGAGTCAAATGAATCGAAGATGATGTCCAAGGGAGGCCTCTCGACGCCAAGGTCGAGTGTTTCCCAGGTTTGAAATTGATCGGTACTCCGGCGAAGGGCGGTGGGCCCTGTAAACGAATCACTGGCGGTGCCGACGTAGGCGGTCCTCGTGTCGGGCGTGATGGCGAATGAAGTCTCATCGCCCGAAACACTGGGGGCCGCGGTCCAGGTCCGTCCGCGGTCGCGACTTTCGCCTAGGGCGACGAATCGCCCGGGAAAAGGCGGGAGGACCGACGCATAGACGCGGCCCTCGATGGAGGAGTCGGCGAAGAGCCTGAGGATCTGAAAATCGAGATCAATGGGGTACGAAGCCCACGTGGAGCCGGCGTCTTCAGAGGTGAAGACCCCGGTGGCGCCTAGACCTCCGGCGTAGATCAGTTCCGAATCGACGGGGTCGACAGCTAAAGCCGTGACACCCGTGTTTGGAAAGATGCCGTAGTCCGGGATGGTCGTGTCGGCCCACTGCTGACCGCCGTCGACGGTGCGATAGATGACAGGTTCCTGGAGCGCCCCGACCGTCACTGTGTCCGGATCACTGGCTTGGCCCGCCAGGGCGGCGAACTCGCCGCCCGGTGGGCTGATGTCCACCCACGTATCAACCTCTTGGGCCTCGACAAGACAGGCGGTCGCCAAGAAGGCAGTTGTGAGGGCTAGCGTAGTTAGTCGGCGCATGATGGGCTCCTTTTGAGGGGGATGAGAGTATGCGATTCATATAAGACCTGGCAATGGTGCGCGCTTTGTTGACTTAGGCGTAAGGTAAGTATTGGGTGGTTCATCGCGGGTCGAAGCGGAGGCGTCGGTACCGGACGAGCAGGCGCATGCACCCCTGGAGGGCGTCTGCGGTCTGCGGAAGGTGTCGATTTCACGCCGGTCAAAGTCGAGTGGCTCGAAAGCCTCGCAGCGAAGTACCCAGGTTTTCCAGCTGATCTCAGGCAGCTCTACGAGACCCTCGGCTATGGCCCGATCGGGCGATCACGGTACATGGTCCATGTTCCGATGGGCCCGGATGAGGTCTACGACGACGAGACGGCGGCGGAGCTCGAAGGGGTGCTCCTCGTCGGCGATGACTTCGGGGGCTATTGCGAGGCCTACAACACCACGAAGGACTGGGAATTTGGCTTTGTCGACGACTGTGGCGTCTTTGAAACCCACGCCCCCGAATTCGAGAGTTTCGTTGGATTCCTGGCTTCTCGTTTCGGTGCGCAGCCACCGAAAGAGTAGACGCGAATGGGCGGAGGTGGCGCGCCAGGGGGTTGGCCTGGCTGGACGACCGCACTCGCGCTTAGTTGGGGAGTCGACGGATGCGTTGCGGCGGTCTTGACAAGGAGTCTCCGACCCACTGGTGGAGCGCCAGCTTGAGCTCGAGCTGGGAAATCGGCTTGCTAAGCACGGCGTCCATGCCCGCTTCCTGGCACCTTTCGCGATCTTCGTCGAGGACGCTGGCGGTGAGCGCCAGAATCGGGGTGTGCGAGTTCGGACCGGAGGCGTGGGCTCTGACTCGGCGAGTGGCCTCGTAGCCATCCATCTTCGGCATGTGGCAGTCCATCAAGACCACGTCGAAGCGCTCGGAGCGCAGCGTCTCGACCGCCTCTCGGCCGTTCCCCACCGTGACGACTTCGCATCCGCAGTCCTCCAGCATCAGCTGGACGACTTCGCAATTCACCGGGTTGTCTTCCACGAGCAGAATGCGCCCGCTGATCTCGAAGGATTGGGCCGCGAGCCACGGTGACGCCGCCCGCGCCGGCGGAGCCATGCCGAGGCTAGACGCCACGGCGTCTTCGATATCTACCAACCGGCCGACCCGGGGCACCTCCTGGACGGAAGCCACCGCGGATTCATTCCAGCCCGCGGGAACCAGCAAGACGGCGGGCTTCTCGAGGCGCTCGAGCCACGGCCGGACGGCCGGCCATTCGGAACGACCCAAATCCGCCGAAAGACCCACCAAGACGATGTCCATCGGCTCGAGGGTCTGGCTGTCCACATCCTCCACGCGCGGGCGCCACTCGAGCGACATCCCGATCTGCTGGAGTCTCTCGACCAGCGACCGCGCGAAATCCACGCTGCTTTCCACCAGCAGAGCCCGACGACCCGCGAGTTCGGCTTGGGAGGCCCCAGACTGGGAACTTTCTGGCTTTGTCCGGTCTGTCGGGAAGTTCAACTCGACAACAAAGACGATGCCGGACTCGTCTCCGGTCTGCGGCTCCTCGATGCGAATCGCCCCCCGCATCAGGGCGAGCAGTTCTTGGACGATCGAGAGCCCCAGGCCTGATCCCCCTTCGCTTCGCCTTGAGACCGGGGCGGCCTGGGCGAAAGACTCGAAGATCTTCTGGCGCAGGGCGGGCGGAATGCCCGGCCCGGTGTCGCGGACGCGGATCTCGAATCCGCGGGACTCCGGCGTCGGTCCGCCGGAATCCGCGGCCGTTCGGTAGAGGGCCAAGTGCACGAATCCCGAATCAGTAAATTTGATCGCGTTGCCCAAGAGATTCGTGAGGACCTGCCCGAGTCGCAGCGGGTCACCCTGCACCGGCGCCGCCCGGTCGCTGGTCGTGAGAAAAATCTCCAGCCCCTTGGCGTGGGCCGCGGTCGCGTGGACCGCGAGCTGGGTCTCGCAAAGCTCGACCAGGTCGAAGTCCTGCTGCGCCAAGACGAGCTTGCCCGCTTCGAGCTTGGAGTAGTCGAGCAGGTCGTTGACGACGGACAGCAGCGTCGAACCCGAACGGCGGATGCTGGTCACCAGATGCTGCTGGCGCTCGTCGCGGCTCGACTGGAGCAGCAGCTCAGCCATCCCCAAGATGCCGTGGAGCGGAGTCCGTAGCTCGTGGCTGACCCGAGCGAGGAAGTCCGACTTCACCCGCAGCGCTTCTTCGGCGCGATTGCGCTCGCGTCGGGTGGTTTCCATCTGGTGACGGATCCGTTGAGCCATCGAGTGGAACGCCTCGGTCACGGCGCCCAGCCGACCTGTCTTGGGCAGATCGAGATCGCGCTCTCGGCGGCCCGCCGCAAAAGCCTCGAGCCCGTCGGCTAGGCTGGCGATGCGCGCTTGGAGCCTCAGGTTTTCCCGCCGCTGGCCCCGGACCCGCAGGGCAAGTCCGCAGAGTCCCAAGAGAAGCAGAGCCGCCGTCACTCGGCCGGCGTTCCGGCGCTGGCGGGTGATGGTGCGAAGGTGGGTGTCCAGGCGTTCGTTCAAGCCCTGCTCGAGGCTTTGGAACATCGGCGGCAGCCGGGCAAAGCGCAGCGAGCTCTCGCTACGAACCAATTCGAGGGCCAGGACGTCCGACATCGCCGACTCGACCAGCGTCCGATACCGCCCGAGCAGCTGCCGAGACTCTGGCGACAAGTCGCCCTGGTCCACGAGCTGGTCGGCGCTCTCCAAAAGGCTGAGGGCGCTGGACGGCTGCAGCGTGGAGGCGAATTGGCGCTCTTTGACCTGGAGGCGCAGCAGGTCTTCTCGCTGGCCCTCGGGGACCGACGAAAGCAGGTCTCGCTCAAGCGATCGCAATTCCGAGAAGCTCCCGCTCCGACCCAGAACGCCGATTCGAGTGAGCAGCCGCAGCTCGGATTCGACGGACTGTCGGTACTTTCCAAGCGCCAAACGTAGGGGCTCTAACGGCTGGCGGAGCGTCACGACTTCGGTCGCTAGCTCCGCCGCCGCCGACTCGACGCGGTCCAGGCGCTGTCGGAGCGGCTCCACCAGCGACGCGCGACCGGCCGAAACGATCTCCGACTCGTCGCTCCGCGCCAAGAGGAGCTCCCGCTCCAGCGCCAGAACCTGCTGACGCTGTGCGAGCACAATCTCGCGCTGCTCGAAGAGGTCGCCGAGCAGGAATGCGTGGTGCCACCACTCCGCCAGCAAGACGGCGGCGAGGGAGAAGCCGATCAGCAGAATGGTGGCTCGGCGGCCCAGGGCGCCGCCTGTCATTTCTGCCAAGGAGACGCCCCGACTAGCCCGCGTCGGCGGCCAGCTCTTCAGGATGCTTTTCGGCGATGTCCGGCCAGTGCGACGTCACGAGGCTCAGGTTGCCTTCCAGGTCGGAGCTGAATTTTTCCTGCACCTCGGCGTTGAGGAAAAGGTACAGGTCGTCGTTCTGCACCAGGAAGCGCTGGGGGTCGACGTCGAGCTTCTTGCGCAGCACCACCCCGAAGGTGCAGTAGCCGCCGTTCATCGGCGCGAAGCTCTCCGGGGCGGCGGCGAAGGCGTCGCGGTTTTCGGCATTGGCGAAGAGCCACGTCGCGTCCTGCCACACGTGGCTGAACTCGTCCACGCCGGCGACCGCGGCGCCCTCTTGGTGATAGGCGACGGCGTCGAAGCCGCGGAGGGCGCGACCCTGTTCGTCAACGTTGAGCACTCCGCCGATCTCCGCCTTCGCGGGCTCAGCCGCTTCCGCTTCCGGCGCCGGAGCCTCAGCTTCGGCGGGCGCCTCGGCGACCGGGTCCTGCGGCGCGGAGCCGCCGCAGGCCACCAGGGTGATCAGGAAAAGAGCGGGAACAACGGCACAGATCATTTTATTCATCACAGTCTCACGGCAGTTGGGGGCATCCGTCGACGGCCGACAGGGCGGCGATCGAGCAGGCCTACGTAGGTTTTCTGGGACAGGACCCCATCCTATCCCAAGGTGAGCGAGGACTCCGCCGCGGCCGCCGGAGGCGATCCCCGTGATTTTTTTGTGAAAGAGGTCGATGGCTTTTTTCCGCGGATTCCGTCTGCTGGGTGAACGCGGTCACGGAGACCGCCGCGGCGCCGATCCTTTCGCTCGACGCCGAGCCCCTATGGATGGAATCTTCAGGAGTTCACGAGATGAAAAAGACACTTTCGACAGCGCTGTTGGCCATCACGACAGCCTTCACGACACCGTGCGTCCAGGCGACGCCCGCCGGCCAGGAGGAGGCCTTCGCCGAGCTACGGGCGGCCAAACAGCGCATCGAGACGGTGAATACCCGCAGTTTGGAAACCAATTGGTTTTTGAATCGAGGCTTCTTTTTCGACGGCCAACTGGCCGCCATGAGAAGTATCGAGCCGGGCGTGGAAGAGCGCAATTCGATCCACCTCTCGCCCCTTCGCTGGCAAAGCTACTGGCTCGGCTCCCGGAAGGCGCAGATCGTGGACACGCTGTCCCCCCAATCACCGCTCGCTTTGATCGACGGCTATGCGGCGGACGAAGGGACCGTGCCGGTCGGCATCCTTCGCTACACCGGTGAATGGCTGGGGGCTGACCAGATTGCCGCCCTGGCGTCAGGCCGCCGCACGCACAAGGCGTCGGGCGCCTACGAGAAGCTCGGGATCTTCGCGGGCGCCGTGCTCGAGAAGAGCGCTTTAGGCCCTGAAGTGACTTTCGTGGTCGACGAGGAGCTCTTCATGGTCGACACCCCGTCGCCGGAATCGGTGCAGATTGACCTGGATGACGGTGAAGGCTTCAGGGACCTGGTGATCGGCCAGCGCATCACCGCTCTTTATTCCGATCCCGGTGTCAAGGAAGTGGCCGTGCGATTCACGTCTGTTGAAGGATCTGTGGTCACCCGAAGCGCCCTGGACGTGGACTGGGTTCAAGGCCGGGAGCCCGTCTGGCAGATCCAGCTCGAGGTGCCCGGCCTGGATTTTCCCGCCCGGCCCGGGCGCGCTGAAAAGCAACTCCAAACCGGCGGCACCCTCTCCCTCTGGGCGTCCGATTGCGACCGGGTCTTCGACAAGCCGGTGCTCCTGGTGGAGGGCTTCGATCCGCTCGAGAATCGCGGACACCCGAAGATCTACAACCACCTCGGGTCCAATATCCAGAACTACTTCTCCGACAATGGCTACGATCTCGTGACCTTGAACTTTTCCTTTACCGGCGCCTCGGCCCAGGATAATGCCCGGGTCGTCGAAGAGGCCCTGGCGGCTATCCGTAGAGTGCAGGTGGGTAGCGACCCCATCGCCGTGATCGGCGCCAGCATGGGCGGAGTGGTCTCCCGGTACGCCCTGGCCGACATGGAGCGCCGGGGGGTGGATCATCACGTGGACCTTTTCGTCGCCCTGGACGCTCCGTTCCGCGGCGCCAATATCCAAATCGGTATGCAAGAGGTGGTTCTTCTGCTCGGCGAGATGCTCGAAGACAGCGACATTTTGGACATGCTCAATATCGAGATCGAGATTATTGGACGGGCCGTCGCCACCCTTTCGGACCCCTTTCCGCAGCAGATCCTTCTGGTCCAGCCCGACGGTAACCTGGCGGAGTTCGATGCATTCCAGCAGGAGCTCAGCAGCTTGGGTTGGCCCGCCCAGAGCCGGAACGTCGCGCTCGTGAGCGGCAGCCTCGGCGGGTCTTTGCAGGCGCCGTGGCCGAATTTCGTGCCCGGTGACGAGCTGCTGCGGTTTATGTTGCGCAATCCCTTGACTCCGGCGGCTTGGCTGGGAAATTCGGTCCAGGCGACGATTCGAAGCCCGTTGATCAACCAAACGACCACGGTCGCTTCGCTCAAGGCGAAAGTCCTGGGATTCAACGTGCTCAACCTCAACGCCCGGGGCAACTACGGCCCCTTCAACTATGACTATGGTCCGGGGGGAAACATGCCGACCACGACGCTGATCGATCGGGAGGGTTCGTGGGCTCCACTGCTCTTGGAAATCTCCGACTTTCTGAACTTGATTGACGTTTTTGAATTCGAAAACTTCGCCGAGGAGGGGCGTGCCGCATTCTCTTTCGTGCCCTTGCACAGCGCCCTGGACTCGAGCCTGCCGGTGACCCAGCAGGGGCACCTCGAACGATCCTTGGCCGATCACCTGGCCGGCTCCGGCGTGCCGTTCGACGTGATTTACGGCACGGACGAAAACCACGTGCATGCGGAAATCAACTCGGCTTTTGAGGTCGGCGCGGTGATGCCCATGCTCGAAGCCGAGCTGCCCCGTTCGTCTTGCAGCCTAGGCACCATGCCCTCGCCGCCGACGCCGCTCTTTTATGGAGACGAAGAGGTTTGTTTCAACGACTCCATCGGCGCGCGCTACTTTCTTTTCAATCCGTCGCCCTCGCAGATGTTTGGATTCCACCGGACGGCATGGACGGTGACCGACGCCAGTGGAACCGTGCGACACCAGAGCGTGAGCAACGACCTTTCCGTTCCGACCCGGGATTTTCCGGCCGGGACCTACCAGGTTCGCGCCCAGCGGGGCTATTGGCCGCAGCTCAACGGTCCGGCGAGGTCCTATACCCGGACCCTCGAGGTCTTGCCGATGACCCATCCTTCGTGCACGCCGCTGTGCCCCGGAGGTGGCGGCGGCGACGGGTCGGGCTTCCCCGGCAACGGTGACCCCATCGGCATCATCGGCTTCTGCCCGTGAACGCCGGGAAGGCCAAGAGCGTGAACGTCTGATGCGTCCGCGCTCATCGACGGGGCTCCTTCCAGGGGGCCCCGTTCTTCGCTTCACCCACTGCCCTTGAAGGACCGCCCATGGACCTTACTCAGCTACTCGCCGATTGGCGAAAAGAAGGACGGGCCGGGCTCGATTCCGCCCTGCCGATGATCTACGACGAGCTACATCAGCTGGCTCGACATCACCTGTCCGGCGCCGGAGCAACGCCGACCCTCCAGCCGACGGTCTTGGTGCACGAGGCCTACCTGCGGCTCACGGAATCGCAACCGCAGGCCTTCGCTGGGCGACGGCAATTCTTTGCTTACGCCTCCCGCATCATTCGCCACATCCTGGTCGACCATATCCGGGCGAAGCAGAGTGATAAGCGGGGTGCGGGTCAAGTGGTCCACCTCGCAGACGTCGAGCCGGGGCCGGGCCGCGAAGGGCTATCGCCCGAGATGCTGCTGGCGGTCCACGGGGCCCTCAACCGGCTGGAGGCCGTGGATTCTCGGCAGGCGAGAATCGTCGAGATGAAGTTCTTCGGCGGTATGCGCCAGGCGGAGATTGCCCGAGCCCTGGAGATTTCCTTGCCTACCGTTGAGCGGCACTGGAGTGCAGGTCGACGCCGACTGGCTTTATTTCTGCAATCCCCCTCGGCGGAGGGCGTTCGCGGAAGACAGTGAGGCAAGGCGCGGCGGCATTTTCGGTGCGATATGGCCGATTCTTTCCGAAGTCTCTGCGCCGGTCTTGAATGAACTGGAGACTCCCTGCGTAGGTTGAGGTCGTCGAGAGATCTTTAACCCGCCGACGCAAGAAGGAGCCTCCGGTGTTGGAAGAGTCGAGTCGCCGGCCGCAGGATATCGAGGGGTCTGGAGCCGTAAGCCAGCTCACCACGATCGATCAGATCCTTTGTGCAGCCCTCACGCTGCCCGCGCCGGAGCGTCGCGCTTTCCTCGACCAGATGTGTGACGGACGACCGACCCTCCGCGCCCATGTGGAGGAGCTGCTGGCGGTGGATTCCCAGCTCTTGGATCTCATAGAACGTCCGGCCTTTGAGCACCTCGACCCCGGGCACGGGGGCGGGGGGCACGATCTTGGACCGGGGGCTCGAGTCGGCGACTACGAGTTGAAGTCGCGCCTCGGTCAAGGCGGATCGGCGACCGTATTCCTGGCCGAACGGGTGGACGGTATCGGTCCGGGCAAAGTGGCGATCAAGATACTCAACACCTTCGGCGGTGAAGCCTTCGCGCGACGATTCGCCCGGGAGTGGCGGACGCTGGGGCGTCTGCGGCATCCGAATATCGCCCAGCTCCACGAAGGGGGAGTGACTCCCAAGGGCTACCCTTATCTGGTCCTCGAGCTGGTCGAAGGCCTACCGATCGACGTGTGGTGCCGCCGGCGGGAGCTGAGCGTGCAAAGGCGGTTGGAGCTCTTCTCGACAGTCTGCGGCGCGGTGTCGTTCGCGCACCGCAGCTTGATCGTGCATCGGGACCTCAAGCCCGGCAATGTCCTCGTCACTGAGGACGGGGTGGTCAAGCTGCTGGACTTTGGGGTGTCCAAGTTACTCGACGACTCGGGCGGTCCGCAGAACCAGCAAACGGCCACCACCTTCCGCATGATGACGCCCGCCTACGCCAGTCCGGAGCAGCTGAGCTACCGGCCGACCACCCTCGCCTCGGATGTCTACTCCCTCGGCGTCGTGCTCTTCGAGATGCTGACCGGCCACCGACCGTTTCGCGCCTCGGATTCCGTCGAGTTGATCCGGGCGGTGCTGGAAGACCCCGCGCCGTCAGCTAGCCGGAGCGTCGAACCAGATGGGGCCGCCGGGCGACGCCGCCGTCGAATCCTCAGCGGTGACCTCGACGCCATCTTGCGTCGCGCCTTGGTCAAAGATCCGGCGGATCGATATCCGACCCCGGAGCACTTCGCAGAAGACATCCGGCGCTATCTGGAGAATCGCCCGGTCAAGGCGAGGTCCGCCGGCTGGGGCTATCGGACGGCCAGACTGCTGCGCCGGCGGTGGCGCGAAAGCCTCATCGCCGTCGGCCTCCTGCTGTCCTTCGGGGCGCGGGACCTGCACCGGCAGGAATTGTTGGCAGAGCAGGCGCGACTCTTTAAGGTGCGGGACTTCTTTTTAGAAATCTTGTCCGAAACAGACCCGAGGGCGCCGGACCGGGATCGGACGATTCGAGAAGCGCTGACGTTCGCGTTCGATGAAATGCTCGGGCCGTTTGAGGACGACCCGAATCTACGGGTAGAGATCCTGCTGATCGGCGCTGACTTGATCGGCAGCGCGGGTGATGTGGAGCGAGCCGAGACCTATCTGCGCCAGGCTGAGGACTCGGTCTTGAACAACTCCAAGCGGGGCCAGACCCTCCGCGGTCAGATCTCTGCGACGTGGGCCAAACTCGAAGAAAGTCGCAATCCCCAACGGGCGGTGGAGCATTATCGGGAGGCCCTCGCGAGCTTCTCGGAAGGGGACTCCCCCCGGGAAGACAAGATTCAAGCGCTGGCCGGTTTGGGTCTTCTTTTGGCGGACCAGGGCGCAAAGGACGAGGCCCGCGAGCGTTTCGCCCAGGCCTTGGATTTGAGCCGGGCCGACGCCCGCCCCATCGTGAGGTATGAGCTGATGGAGTCCTTGGTCCGTCACGAGTATCAGGAAGGGCGGCTCGACCAGGCGCGCTCTCGGGTGCTCGAAGCGATCTCGTTGACCGACGAGATCCCGTCGGATTTTCGACGCGATTGGTATCGGGCCAATAGCCAGAATTCCCTGTGCGCCATCGAGATGGGCCGCGGCGACGCCGCCGCCGCCGAAGAAGCCTGTCGGCAGGCCGTCACAACCTTCCGCGAGATCTTCGGCGGGGCCCACCCGTTCCTCGCCGCCGTGCTGAATACCCTCGCCCAGGCTCAGAAGAACGCGTATCGCTACGAAGAGGCTGAACGGACCTATGGGGAAGCGCTCGAAGTCGCCGAGGAAGCCGAGAAAGATGGGGAGACCGAGAGCCTCTCCGAGTTTCAGAAGCTGATCCTGCGCAGCAACCAAGCGGCTTTGCAAAGTCGATTGGGCAAGTCGGATGAAGCCTTCGCAACCTTGGGGGAGACTTATCCCCGCTTCGCCGAGCTGGCCGGCGACTCGCACGTCACCACCTTGTCCGCCGGCACCACCTTGGCGCGGATTCACTTGGATCGAGGGGCCTTCGAAGCGGCGGGTCTCCAAGCGCGGAAGAACCTCTCGTTCATGCCTGAAGATCATCTCGCGGCGCGAAATTTTAGGCTTTCAAATTTTCAGATTGTGTTTTGGCAATCCCTGGTCCTCGGAGATGACCGAGGTCGGACGGAGGCCCTCGAGGCGCTGCGGAACCCGCCTTTCGACGTGCCGCCGAGCACCCGTGGGATCCATCGAGTCTTAGAGGCGGCGAATCATCTTGCCCTCGGTCAGCGAGCCGAAGCCGCCGCCGGCTTTAGGGACGCCCTGGAGCTCGTGACCGACCCTCGCGAGATCGATATGGTGGATTGCCTGCTGGAGATCCTCGACGTTTCCGGGGACTCGGCGGATGGGGATGGCGGAGCTCACCGACCGAAGTCCGTAGACTTCTGCGAGCCCCAGGCCCTCCCGCCGGCGCCGCGCTGGTTGGTGTACGGCGCCCTCGCCGACGCCGCCGCAAGCGACACCGAGGCTGCCCGCCTGCGCCGCGACCAAAACGCAATTTTCCTAGGTTCCTCCCGGGAGGCGTCGAGCGGCTCGGATCGGTAGTCGCTTCCCGCGAAGCGGCCTCTCCAGTTAATATCCAAAGAGGACGGTCTTGAATGGCATGAAAGCGTTCGAAGCGCCTTAGATCTTGAGAGGTGTTCTGATGTATCAGACGAAAGCCACGGGCCCCGTCGGCGATGTGCCTCCGGCCGCTGGCTGCATCATGTGCGACAGCCTTTACGTCAAGCCGGACGGCGGGCTGCCGTGCTGGGACGACGTCGGAGAAGGGTTGATACTCCGGACCCTCGATGAGGAAGCCCTCATCGCGGGACGTGAGGAGCCGATTTTCTCTTCGCCCCACTTGGTCGCGATTCGTCGGGCTTTCCTGGAAGGACGCGCGCCGCATCCGGAGTTCTGCTCACGGTGCCCGGTCTACGGCCACGGCGTGGCGAGGAACACCCATCCGCGGGTGATCAACAATTTGCATATCGAGCCGGCCTATCTCTGCCAGCTCGCCTGCCCGCAGTGCTTCACGCCCAAGCAGCGGCTGGGGCTCAAGAAGCCGCCCTACTACATGACGCTGGAGTTCTACCGGGGGCTGCTCAGCCAGCTCCGTAGCGAGGGCATCGAACATATCCGCGTGGTGCATTTCGAGGGGCGTGGCGAACCGCTTCTGCAGAAAAAACTCGGCGAGTTCGTCATCGCAACGAAAGAGCTCTTCCCGAACGCCTTCGTCATGGCCACCAGTCACGGCAATTTTAAGTATCAGCCGTGGATGCATACGTCCGGCATGGACTTGCTGCGCTTCTCCGCGGATGGGGCCTACGAGGAGAGCTACCAGAAGTATCGGATCGGCGGAAAGCTGGAAAAGGTGCTGAAGCTGATGGCGGATATCAAGGCCAACAGGCCTCAATATCCAGACAGCCCGCTGCGCGTGGAATGGAAGTACATCCTCTTCGAGTGGAATGACAGCGAAGAGGAGCTGAAGCGGGCTGGTGGGCTTGCCCTCGAGCGAGACGCGACCTTGAGGTTGTGTTTAACCCACACCCCAGGTCGCTCGAAACGGGTGCCCGACGAGGCGGCGCTGGACCAGCTCGCCCAGCTTATTCCCGGGGCGCGGCCGGAGATGACCTTCCAGCTCCGCGACGCCCCGCCGGTTTCGAAAGGAAGCCCCCTCACTTCAGAGTACGTCGAGGGGCTGCTCTTCGCCGCGCTGGCCTGCTACGGGCGCAAGGAGCCCGGGCGAGCTAAGGAGTTCGTGCTGGAAGCGCTCGAGCTCGGGACCGACCTGGATTTCAGCGCGCCCGACTTCCAGATGTCGACGCTATGGAAAGAGAAGTTCGCCGAAGTCACCACGGCGCTGTTTTGCCCCGCCACGGCCTCGGGTCTCGCCAACATCGCGTACTCCCTTCACCGGTGGGAGGCGGCGGAGTCGTTCTTCAGGCGCTACCTCGAGTTGGCACCGGCGGCCGAAGATCGCCAAAAAATCGAGGGGAAGCTCTTTGAGCTGGAGGCTGAAAACCGGCGCCGCCGAGCTGTTGAGCGGACCCTCGAGGCGAGGGCTGAGGCCGCCGCTGCGGTCAGGGCTGAGGAAGACGCGACCTTCTTTGCCGAAGAGGTCGAATCCCTGCTCGCCGAGGCGCTCGCGAGCTATCGCGGCGGTGCGTCGGGGCGCGCGGAGGGGCTCCTGCGGGACGCGGTCGAGCTCGAGACCGATCTCGAATTCGACGCCGCTGAGGTCGCTTTGTCGACGCTCTGGAACGGAAGACTTAGGGAAGTCGTGGCGGCGCTACACAGCCCCGCCACGGCCTCGGGCCTCGCCAATATCGCGCTCCATCTCCACCAGTGGCGGGCCGCGGAGACCTTCTTTCGGCGATATTTGCAGCTCGCGCCGACGGCGGAGGATCGCCAGAAGATCGAAAGTACCGCCCTTGAGCTGGCGGTCGGTAATCGGCTCAAGGGGCCGGTGGACCGAGCCGCCGAGGCGAGCGCTCGGCAACGTCGCCGGGCGGTGGCCGCCGCCGTCGAGCTCGACGGAGGCATACCCAAGATCGTGCGCCGGTGGCCGCGGGCGCTCCCTTGGCTTCGACGGCAGGTCGCACAAGGCGCGCGTCCGCAGACCCTGCTCCAGCTCGCCCGTCTTCGGGAGGCGGAGGGTGACGCTCGGACCGCGCTGCACTGGCTCGACGCCGCGCTGCGACGGGGAGCTCCGGCGGAAGCCGCAACGCTTGATTGGCGGGAGAGGCTGAGCAAGCTCGCGGGCTAGCGGATCCTTGTCGATGAGCCCGCAGGCGCGAGGCGCCTGCGGCGACGCTTCGTCTGCCCTCCAGCTGGAGTGCTTGATCTTGACCGCAATCCGAGTTCCGCCGCCGGCGGCACCGTCGTTGATGACAAGATCCGCTTCGAAGATCGAACCAGAGACCTGGCGAGGTGCCGTGAAGACGAGCTCTTCACCGGCATCGGGGCGTTTGAAGAGATGGGACGGTTCGCCCCTCAGCGTCGCGAAGCTGCCGGTCCGACCGACAGGGCGAGCGGATCGTCGTCGTTGGACGTCGTCCACGTCGTCCACGCTGGACGTCGGCGTCTCTTCCGGGCTGCACCCGCAGCTCGGAGGCTGCAGGGCTGGGGCTGCGAATAGACAAGTGAGGCCCTAGACGAGGCTCCAGCGCTGGCATGTCCATTGCTCACAGAGCGAGGTATGGACCATCAAAGTCGTCACAACAGAATCACCGTCTTGGGTGCCGCGGGTCTCGGGCTCTTGGCGGTCCTCGCCCATCCGGCCTCCCATGAGCTCGCCGGGCCTAGCCTCGATCCCGCCAGCCTTTTCTTCCTCGTCTCCACCTTCGTCATCGGATCGGGCTTCGGTCTCGCGCTGATCTTGCTGGCGCGTTCGGCCCTGCGCTCGATTCCCAATGTCTCGGGCCTGCGATTGGCTGGACACCTGGCGTTCTCGAGCGTCGTCGGCGTCGTGGTCTTCGCGGTCGCCTTTGTCTTCGCGGTCATGGGCACGGGATCGGGCGTGGGGCTGGCTGCTTTCGGGCTGAT
Organism: Acidobacteriota bacterium; assembly: GCA_038747035.1. GTDB lineage: Bacteria > Acidobacteriota > Thermoanaerobaculia > Multivoradales > J023 > JAUIJL01. The sequence goes on from JBCDKB010000115.1 coordinate 15,422, forward strand.
CGGCCTCGCCCAGCTCATCGCCTTCGCGGTGGGTGCGATGGCCTTCCTCGGCTCGCTGGCGCTGGGGCTCGCCGGCGCGTCGAGGCCAGCCTAAGTCCCAGGTCCAGGGCCGTTGGGAGAGTAGCGCCCGGGACTCCCGGCACCGGGCCTATCTGGATAGGGAGCCTGCAAACCTCGTCGGTGGTCCTGGCGACGGGAAACCGAATCTCTGATCGCGGGCTATATGCTATAAGATCATGTTCAGCGAGATGGGGGGCGTTGCGGTGAGCCATATGGCGAAGTGGGACGGCACCAGCTGGTCGCCGTTGGGCTCCGGCACCGACGGCCCGGTGGCAGCCTTGCGCGTCTTTGAGCTGGGATCGGGGCCGGCGCTCTTGGCGGGCGGCACTTTCACCACCGCGGGCGGCGTCGCCGCCAACCGTGTGGCCACCTGGAGCTCGTCGGGCTGGTCGGCCTTCGGCCCGGCCCTCAACGGCACCGTTTACACCGTATCGATGTTCAACGAAGGCGCGGGCGGGACCCTCTTCGTCGGCGGAGACCAGTTCAACGTCGGCGGCGTTTCGGCAAACCTGGTGCGCGGCGACGGAGGCCCGTGGGAAAAGCCCTCCGGCGTCGCGGGAGGCCGGGGGCTCTTGGGGCCGGTCAACGTGATGCTGCCCCACGGGACCGGCGGCGGCGAGCTGCTCTATGTGGGGGGAGAATTTCCTAGCGCGGACGGGGTCGATAGCGCTTATGTCGCGGTTTGGGATGGCTCCCAGTGGACGTCCCTCGGGACCGGTATGAGCTACCACGTCAATGCCCTTGCCGTCTTCGATGAAGGCAGCGGCCCTAACCTCTTCGCAGCCGGCGGCTTTGCCCAGGCGGGAGGGGTCCCTGCTCGCTATATCGCACGCTGGGACGGGGTGGCCTGGTCGCCGGTGGGGGCGGCTTCTGGAGCCGAAGTGCCGGTTTACGCCCTCGCGGTCTTCGATGACGGCACCGGCCCGGTTCTTTATGCCGCCGGAGGCTTCAACACCATGGGGGGCGTGCCGGTCGACAGCGTGGCGAAGTGGGACGGCTCCGCCTGGTCCGCCGTCGGTGCAGGGTTTGAAGGCGTTCCGGACACGGTGAGGACTTTGACGGTCTTCGACGATGGCACCGGCCCGGCGCTTTACGCGGGCGGCGATTTTCGAGTGGCGGGTCATCCCTTGGAGCGCAATGTGGCCCGTTGGGACGGCGCGGAGTGGACCCCCGTCGGCGGCGGGACCAATGGCCAGGTCGTGACCTCGACCGTCTTTGACGACGGCGACGGTCCGGCGCTTTATGTCGGCGGCTTCTTTTCCCAGGCCGGAGGGCAGCCGGCGGCTAGGGTCGCCAAATGGGACGGCGCCGCGTGGTCAGGGCTGGGTCTCGGCGTCAACGCCTACGTGTCCGCCTTGGCGGTTTATGACGAAGGGCTCGGCCCGCGGCTCTACGTTGGCGGAGCGTTTACCGAGGCCGGGGGGCGACCGGCCTCGCGGGTGGCTCGGTGGAACGGCTCCAACTGGTCGATTCTCGGGGCCGGCGTTGAAAACAATTTCTTAGCCGTCAATGCCCTCGCTCCGTTTGATGACGGCTCCGGACCAACGCTTTTTGTCGGCGGTGGTTTCTTCGCCGCCGGCGGCGAGGCTGCGTCCAATGTCGCCAAGTTCTCCTACTCCTGTTTTGAAGATCAGGGGCCCATCTTCATCGACGGATTCGAATCCGGAGATACTTCCCGGTGGGACTCGCCCTGAGCTCCGTCGCTTGGAGAGGGCCGGGTCGCCTTTGACTTTGGCCCTCCGTACGGAACGCAGGGACCTAGTACTAGGAGGGCAGAGAAGGCGACCCGTACCTGACACTGTCGTGCCGCGACTGTGGCCCGCGCTGGGATACGCTCAATGGGCGTCCACCGGCGCTTTGATCGCTGGCGAGGTGGAGTCCGAAGGCGGAAAGGGAGTAGTCTTTTGATATGAATGAAAATCCCTACGCGCCGCCGGCCCACTCGCCTGGTGAGGCGGAACAGTTTCGGGAGAGGGGCCCACGTCCTATAGGGATAAGCCTGCTTTCTATGCTCTTCCTCGGGACGGGTCTCATGCTCTCGGTTTTCCCTCTGGTGCTCGGGTTCAATAGCGGGTCGGGTTCCGGACCAGGCGTCGGCGGCCTGAAGGGTCTGCTCGGAATGGCTGTCTTAGTCCTGGTGGCCGCGGGCGTCATCGCCGTAGCACGCGGGCTCTGGATTGGCGCCGGGTGGGGCTGGAAGCTCGGCGCCTTTATGTTCGCCTTCGGGATTATCAGCAACACATCAGCGTGGATTTCCGTCCTAGCCTGGCCCGAACTCTTTGAGAATAGCCGCCGTGGGGCTGAGGGAGCGCTCGCCAAGCACGGTACCCGCGGCTTTTTTCACGCTCTATTCCTTTGGTATATGTTTAGGTGGAGCGTCCTGGAATACTTCGACCTTATCGAGATGAGCGTGTTGAAGGCTGCGGCCGTGCTCCTGGGGTTGAGTCTTCTTCTTTACTTAGCTTCCTCATCGTTCTTCCGGTTCTTGATTCTCGGCCTTTGATGAGTGCCGGGCCGCTGGTCTTGGGGCCGAGCCTGGGTCCTCCCGGCTCCGCGTCATAGCCGGGCAGTCACCTGGAGGCCTAGGAACTCGGCGGGGACGGAAAGAGTGTCGTCAGGGGATTGTCTGACCAAGGAAGCAGGTGGTATGCTTTGGAGACATAATTAACTGCTCTAACGCTTGACTTTATGGATGCCCCAATGAAATCACTGACGAATGCGCGTGGCCAATACTTCCTGTGTCTCATGGTCTTCTGGCTTTGCGCAGTCCCCGCCGCGCTAGCTCAGCTCCCCGAAGAGGTTCCTTTGATCAATCCGAGCTTCGAAGACAATGAGGTGGCTGTTCCCGGCACTTTCGTTTCAGAAGTGGATGGGTGGGTGACGGCTACGAACCTCGGGAAAGGCACCTATCGTCCTGAGCCGTCAGATTTCAATGTTCCCCTTCCGGATGGAGTGAACGTGGCTTACATCAACCTGGGGTCCAACTCTTTGCTGCAGGAAACGGGGGAGCTCCTGGAAGAGGGAGCCATCTACACCCTAACGGTCCAGGTGGGTAACCGCACCGACGCGGGGATCACAGACTACCGGATCGCCCTCGAAGCCGAAGGGGATGTGCTGGCCGTGGGCACGAACCCGCCGACCCCCGACGGGGAGTTCGTCACCTCCACGACCGTGTACGAGGTCACCCCGGACCAGGCGGACCGCCCCTTATCTATCCGTTTGGACTCCCTCGACATGTCGGCCGTGGCCCAGGTGAATTTTGACGACGTCCGGTTGGTCCGGCTGAGCCCGGTAACGCCGGTCACAGATATCCCGACGCTGTCCGCATTCGGCCTCATGCTGCTGGTTCTGCTGATCCTCGGTGGCGGGCTTTTTCTCCAGCGCCGGAGCTGAGCCCGAACCGGTGGCGTCAACTTCGTAGGGCGCGACTCCGATCCGAAAAGAGACTTCTGTCACGCCCTCGGAGCGCGGCCTTGACGATCACCCCTCCCAGGCCTGGCCGATGAAGCGGGGCCTGCTTTAGTGGAGCAAGAACTCGACGAGTCGGCGCAGCGCCGCCGGTTCGAGGATGAGCTCGAAGTGGCCGCTCTCAACGAGGAACGGAGGCAGCGCCATGGCTTCGAGCTCCTGGGGGGAAAGTGCGTGCTGGCTCGCCACCGTGGCGTGGCCATCGCCGGGACGGGAGATGTGTGAGCTGAGGTACGGGCGTTCTTTGAGCTCGCGGTCGCCGGTGAAAAGCAGGCCGTCTTCGCCGAGGCCCGCGACGGCGAGGTGCGGCGTCGGCGCGTAGGCGTTTTGGATGGAGTAGAAGCGCGTCTCGCCGATCGACACCTCGACCGCGAGCACGCGATGTAGCCGCCGGGCGCGGTCGAGCACGTTTTGCAGATACGCGAGGCGGTGCTCTTCGTCTCGGAAAAGATCGGGTCGGGGGGCCATGCGCCGACGGGGGCCGTCGCGGAAGACCGACCAGCCCTGGCGCTGCCAGGTCTTCGCATCGAATAGATCGAGCTCGAGGGGGCGCCCCTCGGCGGCGACAAAAAGGCGTGCGGGCGAGGTCGGCAGGTCCGGGA
>JBCDKB010000116.1:0-19503 GCA_038747035.1 Acidobacteriota bacterium
CAGCCCGGTGGCTTTGACTTCAGACTGGGAGATGCCCTGGGGATTGGGCGGGCACGGATCGCAGGTGGCGGGGTCGCAGTTGAGAAAGTCCACGAGCTTGCACTGATCGTCGTAGAGCTGCGCCTGTAGGAGGTTACTGACGGCGAGGGTCTCGCTCATGATGCTGTTCGAGGCGCAGCTATCGTGGTTGATGCCGAGGGCGTGGCCAAATTCATGGGTCACGAAGACCGAAGCTCCCCTTCTCTGCCAGTCCACGAGGCCGCGGAGAGAGCCGGTATTCGGGTCTTTGCACAGCACCGGAGTCGGTCGGCCTCCGGACACGGTCGCGGGGCACTTGGGAAAGAAGGTGATGGGGTTGGTTGCGGAATTATGCTCTGCAAGCATCCACGCCTGATCCGAAGGAACCCACTGAATTCTCCCGTTGGAGACCGCGATATTGATATCGCTCGGCCCCGAATTAGAAATATTAAAATCGGGAATATTCGGGTAAGCGGCGCACGTCGTATTCCACGGCTCTCCAGAATCACGGAAGGCCGTCCTCAGCTGTGCGGGGAGGTTTGAAGTATTGATATTTACGCTCGACTTGCCCCGAAGGTGGCGTTGCGAGAGACCGAGTTCCGAAGACTTCGCGCACACTTGCGCAACCGAGCTCACCGGCCAAAGGAGCGCCACGGCGAACAGAAGGGGAAAACGCCAGGAGAATTTCATGTCAGCGTCCCCCCAGCTCGGCGGCCAGCTTTTCAAAGGCGATCGACGAACGTTCTTCGACGCCGGCGAGCTGTCCCGGCCAAACCCTTCCGTCAAAGATCAGGAAGGGAAGCCCGTCAAAAAGATCGGGCTCTTCCCCCCGCTCCGCGGCGTGGAGCAAAATTTCGTCGTTGACCTTCGGGCGATAGATCTCTTCGTGCAGCTCGGTGCAAAGCACCGTCCCCTGCACGGAAATCGACGCATCGTCGAGGTGGAAGGCGATTGTGTCTCCAACCGCTACCGAAGACGTCGACAGGCTAAGGCCCGACGGACTCTGCAAAATCCCCTCGATCTCCATGTAGACGAGGGACGCGGGCCGCAGCCGCTGGGGCGACCAGCCCGGCACGATGGCGGTGACCCGTCCGGTGAACACTTGCCCGAAACGACTCAAGAAATCCTTGAGCGGAACCGCGTCCGCTCGCGGATACACCTTGGGTCGGCGGTCGTGGGTAAAACGGGTGCAGGAATCGCCGGCGCCGAGGCCACCGCGCTGCCGGGTCTTGACGGCCGACTGCAGGACCGCCAGGTCCCCGTCCGCGAGCGGCAAGGCCCCTGGCCTCGACTGGTCCAGAATCTTCTGCGGAATAAACAGCGCTTCGGTGCGGGCGTCGTCGGACCATCGAATCCGGGTCTCGGGGCTGTTCTCCAGCGAATCGATGAATTGCGCGCCCGACGGCGGCGCCAAGAGTGACGCCAGCACGAGGCTGAACGCGAAATGAGCGAGAGGACGCCGGATCAAGCGCCGACGCTTGACCGGCGCTCGAAACGGGGCCGCCGGCAGACCCGCGGAATCGAGCAAGAGCTGCTGGTAGGGGGGCATGGGGGTCTCCTTGAAGGGACCTCCCGCCGTTGGAAGGTCCACCCAACAAGGCGGACTTCTCCAGAGAAAGAGATCTCCCATTTCCTCTGGCCCGGCGCCGGTGAGGGACTGGGCAGCCGACCCGCGCCTCCTGGGGTGAACAACCTAGGAGGACTCGCCCCATGACCGACATCACTCCCCGTCACTCCCCCTCTTCGGCACGGTCAACGCTCGACCAGCTCCGGCCGGCGTCCGCCGGACCTGGAGCAAAGCTCCGAGCCCTCGGACTCGTCGCGACGCTCGGCGCAGCCCTGGGACTCGCCACCGCGCCCCACGCCCACGCGATCTGCGCGCCCGTCCCGAGCGCCTTGTCGGCGTGGTGGAAGATGGACACCGTCAACTTCGGCGTCAGCACCCCGGAGATCGTCGCCAGCAACCACGCCACGATTTTCGGGAACCCGCTCACCAACGTGCTCGGCCAGGTCGACCAGTCCATCTACCTCAATATCAGCCCGGACTACCTGGTCGCCCAGGACTGTCAGACCGTCGATATCGGCGCCGGCGACTTCACGATGATGGCGTGGGTCACGACGCCCCAGCTCACTACGGGCACGATGCTCTCCAAGCTGGAGCTCACCGGAGGCGGCTCGGTGCTCGAAGGCTATTGGTTCTACCTCAGCCAGGGGAATCTCCCGGCCTTCCAGGCGCGGACGGCCGGTGGGGGTGTCTTCAACTACGTCGCCTTCGGCACCCCGCAGGTCAACGATGGATTCTTTCACCTGGTCGCGGTCACGGTGGATCGAAATTCGGCACAGGGGCTCCGGCTTTCCGTAGACGGCGTCGAGTCCTTGGCCCCCTTCAACCCCACCGCCTGGCAAACGCAGATCCAAACCAACGCCGACCTCTTCATGGGCCGGATCGACCCGACGATCAATGCCGGCGGCTTCCACATGACGGGCAACCTCGACGAGGTCCAGATCTATAAGCGCGCCCTGTCGCTGGCCGAGATCCAAGCGATCCACGCCGCGGGTCCAGACGGCGTCTGCACCGACCGGGTGCCGCGCATGCGCAGCTGCAGCTCGTCCGGCGGCGGCGGCATGCAGTAGCTCGGGCTGGAAAAGCCGCACACTCCGGCGGGTCGAACTACAGGGCTCCCGCTCGAGGGTTGATCTCAGTCCTGGCGCAGCGCCCGCCGGGGATCGGTCCGGGCGGCGTCGAGGGCCGGGCCGAGGGTCGCCACGAGCGCCGTCAGGGCGATCAGTAGCGCCACCGCGAGATAGATCCACGGTTCCACCGGCGACACGCCGAAGACGAGATGCCCTAACCCGCCGCCGGCGAATCCGGCGGCGACGAGGCCCAAGGCGATGCCCGACGCGGTGAGCGCCAAGGATCTCGAGAGCACCTGGACCACGAGCCGGCTCGGCCTGGCGCCGAGGGCGAGCCGGACGCCGAAGCTCCGACGCCGCGTCCGGACCCGGAGGTGGATCAGGCCGAAGAGACCGACGAGGCTGAGTGTCCCCGTCACAAGAACGGTACCCAGGAGCGTGCCGGCGGCGAATCGCGACGTGGCGAGGTCCTCCCTCGCCAGCCGATCGAGGGGCCCCAGCCGGGTGATCGGCAGCTCCGGATCGAGCTCGGCGACCAGTCCGCGGACCGCCGTCCCGAGATCGCCGACGTCGCCGCGGACAACAAAACTCAAGCGCGAAGGGGCATAAGCTGACTCCCGGCGCGGAAGATTCGACTGAAGCGGTAGATAAGCTATCGGCTCGACCGCTTCCCGGAGCCCCCGCCCGCGCACGTCGCCGACCACGCCGACGATCGTGTACCAGGGCCCCTGCTCGCCGCTGCCGAGGGCGATCCGGCGACCGAGGGGGTCGCCCGCACCCCAGAAGTGGGCGGCGAAGGCTTGGCTCACCACCGCCACCGGCCGCACCACCTCTCGGTCCGCCGGTTCGAATGCCCGTCCCTTCAGCAGCGGAATGCCGAGCGCTTCGAAATATCCCTCCGAAGCCCAGCGGGTCGCCAAGACAACCGGGCCGTCGTCCGGGCCGCGGTCGGCCCCCTCTGCGCTCCACCCGTTGTTGCTGCCGCCGCCGGTGAGCGGAAGACGATGGACGCCACCCGCGGACAGGACGCCGGGCAGGGCGCGCAGGCCGTCGAGGATCCGGGCGTAGAAACCGACGGCGGCGGCCGCGTCTGGATAGCGGGCTTTCGGCAGCTGGACATCGAAGCTCGACGCCGAGCTCAGCTCGAATCCCGGCTCCACCCGATTCAACTCCACGAGGCTCACCGCCAGCGTCCCGGCCACCGCGCTCAACGCCGAGGCGACGCCGATCTGGACGACCACAAGCGCCGTGCGCAGACGCTGCTGGCCCGGCGTGGCGGCCGCGGAACGCAGCCACCGCACGGGATCCCTGAGCCTCCGAAGCCCCACGGTCAAACCCAGGGCGCCGGCGAAAACCATCGCCGCGACCAGCGTGAACGCCACCGTCCGACCTCCCACCAGCAGCGATCGCGTCGTCCCCAAGGCGGCCGGGCCGTGGCTCGCGAGCAGGTGCAGGCCGAGGCCCGCCACGCCGAGCGCGAGCAGGCCCGCGATGGCTCCGATCCACAGCGCCGGCGCGAGCTGGGCCGTGATCAGCTGTCGACGCGGCGCGCCGAGGGCGAGCCGCACCGCCAGCTCCCCCCGACGGTCCTCGGAGCGCGCGACGAGGAGCGTCGCGACGTTCAAGAAGGCGGCGAAGAGCAGGAGACCCAAAGCCCCGGCCTGCGCCCAGATCAGGTCTCGAAGGCCCCCTATCCGCTCTTCTTTGAGCGGCCGAAGGACCGGAGCGAGGGCTGAGGATTCGAGCAGGGCCTCCGTCCACCGCGACTGCGGATAGTCCGCCGCCAGCCGCGCCAATCGCGATCGGAGATCCGCCAGGGCCGACCCGGTGGCTCCGCCGCTCGGCAGCCTGGCGATCGAAGAATACTCAAAGCGAGCTCCAACGGCGGCGTTCGGGTCGAGGCCGAGGGGCAGCCAGAGGTCGACCTCTGGCGAAGGGAAGCGAAAGGACGCCGGCAAGACCCCGACCAGCGTCCGGGGCCGGCCGTCGACGATCATGACGCGGCCGAGCACTTCAACGTCGCCGCCGAATCGCCGGGACCAGTAACCGGCGCTGATCAGCACGGCTTCGGGCCCCTCCGGTGCCTCTTCCTGGGTCAGGAAACCGCGTCCATGCTCGGGGCTGGCGCCGAGCATCGGAAGCACTTCAGGGGAGACCCGGGCCGCCGACAGGCGTTCCGGTACGGCGTCGCCGGTCACTTCGACGCTGGTCGTCTGGAAGACGCCCAGGGTATCCAGCGCTCCGCTGTCTCGGTAGAGCCAATACGTCGCGTCCGAGAGCTCGAGTCGAGGGAGCTCCAGGCCAGGCGCCGTGTGGTGCAACGAGTAGAGCCGGTCCGCCTCCGGGAAAGGTAGGGGCCGCAGCAGCACGCCGTCGAGCAGGGTGAAGCCGAAGGCGGCCGCCCCGAGACCTAGCGCTAGGGTCAGGGTCGCGAGGACCCGCTCTCGGTCCATCACAGGGTCTGCGATTCAATCAAACTCGTAGCGCAGGCCGCCGCTCGAGTCTCGAATGAGGGTGATCCGATAGTCGCCGGCGTCGGGGGCCGGACGCTCTCCGGCGTCGAGGCTGGACAATAAAGTCTTCGGATCATGCCGACAGACCACCACGAGCCGGTCCGGAGAAGGCGTTTCAACCACGTCGACGCCGCCCGGCCGCGGATCGAGATCGACGTGGTCGAGGGGCAGGCCACGCTGCAGCGCCACGGCTGCGAGATCCATCCGCAGCACGTCGGCGAGCAGCGGCTCGACCAGCCGACCGTCGTTCTGCTCTCGGCGTAAATAGCCGGCGAATCGACTGGCCTCCCAGGCAAAGTTGTAGTGCAGCGGAAGATTTTTCTTCCAATAGTCGTGGATGAGATCCGACAGCCGATCGCCGAGCAGCTGGCACGTCCGCGGCAGCGACCGCGTCTGCATGCTCAGTCGAAAAGAGCGGTGGATCAGCACACCCGTGTCGAGGCCGGGCTGCCCCGCGATCGCCACGACCCTCCGCCGCTCGCGCGCGTCCAGGTCAAAGTCCCCGAGCGCCGCCGCACCGCGTTCGAGGATCTGGGCCCTGAGCTCGGCGGACAGCACCAGTTCCGAAAGCGCCTGCTGAAAGCCGTGTAGCGACATCGGGCGTCAGCCGACCGCGACCGCGAAGTGATCCGCGGTCGCCTCCCTCGCCCGCGCCAGCTCTTCCCGCAGCCTCGCGGCGCCCATCTGCGGGTAGTAGGTGGAGAAAACCTCGAAGGTCACACCCTTCAAGTTGGGGACCTGCGGCATGATCCAGTCGAGCAGGCTCCAAACCTCGTCGGGGCACGGTCCGGAATGGGCGTCCAGGTAAACATCGTCCACACTCAGTCCGCCGGCGATATGCATCTCGACGACCCGGCTCAGGTCGAAGTCGGCCAGGAAAGCGCGGGGGTCGAACCCGTGGTTCCGCGCGTTGACATAAACATTGTGCAAGTCGAGCAGGAGACCGCACCCGGTGCGTTGCGTGAGGCGATTGAGGAACTCCGCCTCGGTCATCTCCTGCTCGGGGATCTTGAAGTAGTAAACATTATTTTCGAGCAGGAACGGCGCCGGCACCTGGCGCTGCATAAACTCGACCTTACCCGCCAGCAGATCCAAGACCGAGCCATCGTAGGGCACCGGCATTGTAAAACCGACGTCGATGGAGTGACCGCTCGCATGGTCGAGTCGATTGAAGGAAAGGTGATCGCTATGCCAAGGGAAGCGATAGCGCTCTTGCCAGCGGGCGATTTGATCGACATGCTCCGGATCGATGACTTCATCCGTGCCGATCGAGAGGCCGATGCTGTGACCGATGATCGGCTTGCGCTCGGCGATGAAGCGCAGCAGCTCGAGCGCTTCCTCGGATTCTTCATATCGCGGCCGGGCGCCGCGACCCCGGTCGTTCCATAGAGAGTCGGGCACGATCTCCAGATAATCGAAGTCATCGAGGTGCTCGCGGACGAAGCCGGAGAGTGTGCCTTGGAATGACAGGCCGACGCCGAGGCGCGGCAGCTGGGCGAGGGAATCGTCTGCGGTCAAAGCCATGGAAGCCTCGCTTCAAAGTAGGTTGCCGTCTGAGAATCCAAAAGCCCGCGCCGATGCGGGCACGGGCTTTGGCGAGCTGGCCGCGACTTCGCGGCGAGCTATCGACTGTTCAGCGCTTCAGGATCTCGAGATACTTCGGATCGAGGGTCGACGCTTCGATGCCCGAAAGGCACGTCGGGCAGGTGCCGCCGAGGCCGCCGAGCTCGTGATCTCTGGCCTGGTTCGGGCCGGCTTCTTGGGCTTTGAGATCCTGGGGCGTGACTTTCTTCGGGGTCATGGCTTTCTCCTGGGTTTGGGACGGGACTAGAGCGGCTACTGGGTCGAGCCAACGGCTCGTCCCGCAACGGCCGGAAGAGCTTTCACTTTCCGCGGCCCGATGCGAGATAATCCCTGAAATTTTTAGCAACTGATGGGAATCATGTCAAGAAAATTGGGCCAAGAGAACAGCGCGCGTGACGGCGGTTCCGAGACGGCGGACAGCCGGCTGCCCCTCAAAGGGTTCCACCTGCTGGAGGACGAGTGGAGCCCCTGGTACACCGACGACTTCGGCCTCACCACCCGAATCAGCTGGCAGCGGGCGTCGGACCGGTCCATCCTGATCCACAACCTGGCGGCGGCGCCCGACGAACGGGACCCTTCCAGTCAATTCGTCCACGTCAGCTATGAAGTCGATCTGCCGACCGGCGCGAAATCAAACTTCCAGATCCACGCGGAATATTTGGAAAACACCTCGGAGTCGGCGCGCCGCCACCTGCTGGCAACCCTCGACCGCGCCATCGGTCTGGCGGAGAGCCAAGGTCGGGCGCGGCGGGCCGTAGTCAGATCCGGGTCTCCATCCGGATCTGGAGGGTCTTGACCAGGTCCTTGCTGATCGCCAGCTCTGCCTCGAAATGGCGGGTCATCTCCATTTCATCCACGGGCTTGGACTCGTCCTTTATTTCGAAGTGATGGAGTCGCTCGAGCTTCCCGCGCATGCGGGCCCACCGAGACCGGTTCTTGCGAGTGTCGAGGGTCAGGAGTAGGAAGCGATCGTGGAACGCGGCCCGCAGGCGCGTGCGCGGGCCGAGCACGGTCTGGGCGGCCACCAGGCGCTCCATCAAGGCCGGCGTCAGCAGATACCGCGCTTCGACCTGATCGCTGGAGAGCACCTCGAATTGCTTTTCGAACCTCGCATCCTCGAGACGGACCCTCTCGAGCGGGACGTCGTTCCCGACTTCGTGGAACTTGTTGAAGACCCCCCACTCGCTGAGCACCCGCGTGGTCCCCGAGAAGCGCTTCGGAAAGCCCAAGCGCAGGCACAAGCCGTGGAAAACCGTGGTCCGGCTGCTACTCCCGTCCCTGGAACGGCTCACGGTTTCACGCAGGGCTTCAAACAGAACGACCTCCACCCCGTCGACGGTGCCGAGGAAGGCGTCCTCCGTCTCACCGGAGGTTTCCTTGGCGCCGAAGACCCCTTGCTCCTTGAAGGGCTTCAGAATCTCACGGTCGACCCCGTCCATGCGGTATTCCAGGCCCTGACGGGCGGCGAGAACGCTCAGCACCCGCTGCTTCGCGGTTTTCCGGAAAATATATAGCCCCCCGTCGGCGGCGAGCCTCACCAGCAGGAACGAAGGGAAAAGGCCGAAAAACGCAGTCCGGAGCACCGCGTCCGGGACGTCAAACCCAAAGACCCGGAAGATCCCGTAGGCCAAACCGGTCACCGCCAGCGCCGCCGGCACCCCGACGATCAGGCAGCGACGTCGATGCTCGACGGCCGCCAAGCGCTGCTCTTCGAGCGACTCGAAGGTGTCCGCGCCGAGGGCCAGGCTCGGAGCCGACGAAGCCCCCGGCTGTCCTAGTTGGGCGATGTCCGGCGGCGCCAGTCTCCGGGTTTCGTTGAACGGCTCCGTCAGCCATTGGATAAATCCCATGGCGATGTTAGCTCTCAAAGAACTGGGCGGCGTCAACGGGGGCGCGCTCTTCGTCGGCGATCTCGAAATAGGGCAAGGCCCTCACCCCGAGAAGGCGGGCGATCACGCTCGACGGAAAGATCTCGGCGACGTTCCGCAGGTCTTCCACCCCTTGGTTATAGAAGCGCCGGGCCGCCGCAATATGGCCTTCGACCTCTTCGTAGGTCGCCTGTGCCCGGGTCATGGCGGCGACGAATTGGGCCTCCGGGTAGGCCTCCGCCTGGACAAAGAGTCGCTGCATCCCCGAGCCCAGCGCATTCTCGGCCTTGAGGTGCTCAGCGACGCTGGTCGGGTCGCCGACGTCCGGATCGGCGGCGGCCTGCTGGCGCAGCGCCGTCACTCGCTCGATGAGGGCCGTCTCCTGCCGCATCGTCTCTTTCGCGATCGCCAGCACGTTGCCGATCAGATCGCGTCGCTTCTTCAGCTGTACATCCACCGACGCCAGGGCGGTGAGCGTGGCGTTTCGAGTCTTGATGACGCGCACATAGAGCCGGTAGATCAAGAGGGCGATGAACACCCCGGCGGCCATAGGAATCCATGTCTCCACGGTTCGCTCCTTCATGTTGGGGGGGCAGCCGAACCTAGCCGCCCCTACATTCTTCAATGCCGACCCTATCGAAAGCGCACAGGACAGGTTTTTTGTCGACGGCCTTGGGCCGCGCATGCGGAAGGAACCGCTCGCCGCCGGCGAGCGCGACGTGCCCGGACGGGTTAAAGACCGAGCTGCCCCATCCGGCGCCGCAGCGCCCGCGCAGAGACCTCCAACTCATCGGCCATCGCTTCGACATTGCCGCCGCACCGACGGCGGGACGCGAGGATCTCTTCCCCACCGATCTCGCAGGCCTTGCGAATCCCGGGGTGTCGGTTGATGCGATCGTAGAGGCTGGACCTCGCCAGTCCGAGGGCGTCCGCCGTCGCCTTCAGTCGCCAGCGGTGGCCCCGGAGGGCGCTGAGCAATTCAGCGTCGCCGATCTCAGCCGCCGAGCGCCGTCGGCGGCGGTGCGGACCCGGGGCGGCCGCGCCCGGGACACCGGCGACGGACGTCGTCCAGCCGGCGCCGCGCGTCGTCGCCCCGGAAGGAGGCGACGGCAGGGGCATCAGGATCGCGTCGAGCGGGAAGCTCGGAGGCACCCCGTCGACGTCGCGGTGGGCGATCACCAGCTGGCGGACGACGTTCCTCAACTGCCGGACGTTGCCGGGCCAGGCATAGCTCGCCAGCCCGGCCACAAGCCCCGGCGGCAGCCACGGGCGCTGCGAATCCAGGTGGCGGCAGGCGCCGACAGCCCCCAGCTCGAGGCGGAGAAAATGGACCAAGAGACGTCCAAAATCTTCCCGGCGGGCCCGCAACGGCGGCAGCTGGATCACGAAACCGCTCAGCCGATGGAGCAACGGCGCCTTGAACGGAGCCTGCCCGGCCACTTCGGGCTCGGCTTCAAGCACCCGGTCCGTAGCCGAAATCAAACGCACGTCCACTTTCTGGGACCGACCGCCGCCGACCTCCTGGATCTCACCGGTTTCGAGCGCCCGCAGGAGAAGCGCCTGCACTTCGGGCGAGCTTTCGCCGACCTCGTCGAGAAAAAGCGTTCCGCCGTCGGCCTCTTGAAAAAAGCCGCGGCGGGTCCGGTCCGCCCCGGTGAAGGCGCCCCGCACCGCTCCGAAGAGTTCGGAAGCGGCGAGGTTGGTGGGCACCGCCGCCATATTCACGGAAATCAAGGCGCCACCGCGCCGGTCACCGTGGCGATGGATCGCCCGGGCGACCAGCTCTTTGCCGGTCCCGGTCTCGCCGCGCAGCAAGACCGGCACGTCAAGATCCGAGACCTGCCGGATATTGCGTCTCACCTCGAGCATCGCCGGGCTCTCGCCGAGGAGGCCGAAATCCGGACCAGGGTCGGACGGGGCGGTGTCGAGGAGGTGCACCAAGAGCACCACCCGTTCTCCGAAGAAAAGAACGACGCCTTCCTCGAGTCGGGCACGGCCCAGGGTCGCGTCCCGGCCGACGGGCCCCCCCGAGGTCGAGAACACCGTCGGGCTGGCGCCGCCGTCCAGCTCGAGACCGCCGTCGGGGCGCGGCCTGAGGATCACCGGCGACCGGCTGAGCTGCAGATCGTCGAGCGACCTGGAGTGCGCCGAACTGCGGCGGCGGAATTGCGGCTCCAGCCGGGAGAGTCCCTGCGGCCGGCCCGCCATCAGCTCCAGCAGCGCCGCCGACTCCCCGATCCTCGAGAGATCCGGATGGTAGAGGATCGTCAGACCGAGAACTCGCAAGTCAACGCGCTCTAGCCACGCGCTCCGAACCGCATCGGTCTCGAGCGCCGAGCACTTAACGACCTCCGTCGCTTCCGTCGCCGTCGAATGCGAGTCAGATTTTTTGACCACAATCGATTTATAGCACATCGGCGATACGTCCCTAGGGAGCTCACACCTTTCGGCGGGGCCTGGCACCAGGGCCGCGGCCACCGCGCCCCTAGGGACGCGATGGCCGCGGCGTCGGACGACCGGCCGGGACTAGCCGGTGACGCGCGTCGAGAACTGGCTACGACTCCTCCGTCCGCAGCCAATCCGGGGGGCAACGACGCGGCGCCCGTCAATTCGGAGTCGGGTCGTAGTTCAGGTCAGCCCAGGTGAGCGAGTGTCCGGGAGGGCCATTCGAGGCCCGCAAGGAGGGCGACGCCGAGCCCGACGGCCCGGCGACGCCAGCTGCCCCCCCAAGTCCGGCGGGACTCCGAGGGGGGCAGCCATCGGCCGACCCACTCATAGGTCTCGGTTCTCAAAGTGGGGAGGATCCTCGGTATCGGAAGCGTCCATTGCGGCGGAGTCTCGAAAGGTCGACCCCGAGGGGGGCATTCGGGGACCGCCTCGGCTTGGACCGGCACCTCTTCGATCGGTAGGGTCTCAAGATGCGGTCTCGGAACCAGCGGCCGCTGAACTAACGATTTCGGGTCGTGCATCATGATCTCCCCGAGTGCTGGGGATCCCGAAGAGGAAGGCCAGGGAGGCTCTCCCGCTGACTGCGCCCGTGTTCACGCGTTTGGAGATTCTTCACCCGACGGCCCCCCCGGGCCCCGTCAGCAGCCCGATCAGGACCACGGCGAGCCACAGCACCGGCGTCGCTTGGCCGCACCACTCCAATTTATCGACGGGGGTGACCGGAGATCGCGACATCAGCGGTGGCCCCTGGTGTCGGCGCCTGAGAACCATAGAAAAACTGCTCTTGATGGGCATCGTGCGGCTCCTCACTTTCTAACCGGCGGCGGTGGAATCGTTGAAGAAAGGTTTTAATGAAGGAGGACGTCCCCCCGGCGCCGACTCAGATGATCTTCTGCGCTGAAGCTCCAACCTCGGGCGACACCTTCGGGCGGACGCGCCAAGGGGGGACTGTCGGGCTTAGCAGCAAGTCCGGTGCCAAAGACCGGGCGAGGCGCCAGGGCCTTGGCAGGTGGGAGCGCTCGGCGGTCGCCTGCGACCTGGGGGCCAGAACAAGCCCCTCCACTTCGTCGAGCTACGTCGAACTGCGACGTCGACGGCGACCGCTGGACTTAGCTCGACGTTCCCAGGATTCTTCTTCCGGCCCGCGGGGAGACGCTAAAAAGGCCCGGCGCCTCCGAAGAGGTGCCGAGCCTTCCAAAGCCCTTCGGGTCTCCTTCGCAGCTCGCGTTGGCTAACGAAGCGTGCAGATCGACGTGTCGTCGAAAAGGGCCGTCGACGTCACGCTGATGTTGTTGGACACCATATCGAGCCCCATGAGCAGGGTCTGGGGGAGGTTGGCGATGGTGATCGAACCGCCGAGTCCCGTGGTCGGCCGGATCCAAGTGGCGCCGCCGTCCGTCGAATACTGCACCGACAAGACGTCGCCTCGGCGCTCGATCGCCAGGCGCACCACCCTGGGGACCCCCACCACGTCCCGCGACACCGGCAGGCGCCCCGGGGCGCCGAAGGCGTCGCGGGCGACAAACTGAAGGTGGGTTTCGTCACGGTTTTCCCAGAACGGCGCGAGCTGGGCGATCAGCCGGATATCCCACGGGTCGAGGCCCGTCCTCACCATCAGGCCCGCTTTGCGGTAGAGCCCGCCGGTCGTCATGGTGCTGCCGTCGACGGTCGACTCGAGCCGGAAGTCACCGTCCACCTCCCGGTAGAGGAATCCCGCGTTGTCGGCGCCGAAAAAGGCCGTGGCGCCGTCAGCCGTCAGCGCCAAGACGCCGCCGGATTCCGAGACCGACTGCTGATTGGCGTTGCCGACGCCGGTGAGAATCCAAGCCGGGTCGACGACGCCATCGTCGTGGTCGTCGACGACCACGCACGGCGAGCAGATCTGGAAGTCATCGAAGAGCGCCGTCGACGTGACGCTGATGTTGTTCGAGACCACGTTCAGTCCGACCAGCACCGTCTCCGGCATCGCGATCGTCACCCGTCCGCCGAGGCCGCCCCCCGGGGTTGTCCAGGTGGCGCCGCCGTCGATCGAAAACTGCACCTCGAACTCATCGCCGGCGCGCTCGATCGCCAGGCGCACCTGGCGCGGAACGCCGATGACATCGGTGGCGACGGCGATATTGCCCGGGCCGTCTTGGGTCCGCCGCGCCACCCACTGGAGATGCGTCTCGTCGGCGTTATTCCAGAACGGGGCGAGCTGGGCCAAGAGCCGCGGGGCGCCGTCGTCGAGGGTCGGGCGGATCGTCAATCCGGCTTTTCGGAACGCACCGCCGGTGGTCATCGTGCTGCCGTCCACCGTCACTTCCATGCGGAAATCGCCGGCGAGCTCGCGATAGAGCACGCCGAGATTGTCGTCGCCGGTGAACGCGGTGGCGCCGTCGGCGGTGAGTGCGAGGGAACCGCCGGACTCGCCCACCGACAGCTGGTTCGCATTGCCGACGCCGCTCAAGGTCCACTCGGTCCCGACGGTGTCGTCTTCGAAGTCGTCCGCCTGGCACGCGCCGCCGACGCTCGGAGGCGGCGGCTCGGTCCCCGGGTCAACGCCGAGGATCGGGCAAAGCTCAAGGTAGGGAAATGTGAAGGTCGTGCGATTGGCCAGGTCCTCCGAGCTGGCGAAGATGCCGGCCTGGACCTCGCCGAAAGCGGCGACCGTCGCCGCGGCGCCGGCGGGCGTCACCCACGTCGCTCCCCCGTCGTTCGAATACTGGGCCGTGACCCGGTTCCCCTCCACCTCGAGGGCCACATCTGTCACGCCGACCGCGGACACGTCGGCGCCCAGCGCGACGGCGTTCTGGCCGGCCGCGGTGCGCACGGAGAGCTCGAGGACCGGTATCCCGCCGCCCCCGGGTCTAAGGGCGATCGAAGCGCGCGCCGCCGACGGTTCGAGTCCCCAACGCACCATAGCGCCGCCGACGCCGACCGGGCCGAAACCGCCGGAAGGTACGGGCGTCTCGAGCCGGAAGTCTTCGTTCCGCTTGCGGTAGAGAAAGTAGGCGTTGTCGGCGACGCCGCCGAACGGGCCCGTCTCGATCTCGAGATCCACGCCGGCCCCGTCGGCCACCTCGCGGATCCTCGTCGAGGTGCCGATCACCTCCTTGAAGATGGCAAAGACCGGTGCGTCCAAGAGCTCCAGGTCGCGGAAGTCCTTAAAGTCGCACCCCGGCGCCGGCAGCGCGGCGCCTTGGGGCAAGACGGTGACGGAAAAGCCACAGGTGCTGAAGTTATTGCACGCGTCCCGCACGGGGCACGACCAGCTCGCCGTCCCCCGGCGGTACTTGTCTTCATCGCCGGGCTGCACAAAATCCGCATCCGACCGGCGGCACGGCAGCGCGATCGCGCCGTCACAGCCGTCGACGGCGGTCGGCGTCGGGAAGAAGACCTCCGCCACCGTGCCCTGGGCGTTCACGAAAATGTCGTCCGGGCAGGTCAGCACCGGCCCCTCGCCGTCGAGACGCGTCGTCACGAGATTGAGACCCACCACGCCGTTCACGTCCTCGGCAGACACCTCGATCGTGTTGTCGCACGCCGCGAGCGGCGCCGCGTAGCTAAAGCTCGGGTCGAGGCCGCAGTCTCTGCAGAGGGTCTGCGGGGCCCCGCCGTCGACGCTGCCGGCCACCGAGGAAATCTCTTCGTCCGAGCTCACCGTGCCGCCGACGGCGAGCGGACTCGACGCCACGCAGGCCGGAATCGGGTCAAGCTGGACCTGCGGCGGCCGCGCCGTCTCTTCAAAGGCGAAAGCCCAAGCGCCGCCCCGGTCGGCGTTGAAGAAACTGCCGCCGACGTAGGCGAGGTCGTCGCCGAGGGCCACCGACTCGCCGATGAAGCTCTTGTCCGTCACGCCGGCGACCTCGAAGTGGAGGGTTTCAACGAAGAGGCCCGTCACGGGATCGCGATCAAAGACGAAAGCCTCCCCCGCCTCGGTCGGCAGCGCGAAAGTACCGTCGCGGGCGCCGATCAGCAGCCGGTCACCGTCGAGGTCCACACCGCTGCCGAAGCCGAGGCCGTCGCGGGCATTTGAGGCGGAGAGACGCTGGGTCTCTATCCACTGGCCGGCGCTATCCCTGATGTAGACGAAGACAGAGCCGGCGCGGTCGCCGTCGAAGCTCGCGTATGGCGTGCCCACCACGGCGGTATCGCCGTCGATGGCGGCGCTCCAGCCAAAGAACGTATTCGCCGGGAGGCCGGCGGGCTGGAGCACTTGCACCGTGAAGAATTCACCCGTCGCCGGGTCGCGTTCGGCGACCACCGCGTGACCGACGCCGCCGGCCACCCGCCAGTCGCCGGCGATCAGACGGTCGCCGGTGATGTCCAGGGCGCCGTAGGACGCGTTTTCACCGTCCGCCTGATTGAGCGTCGTCGCGAGAGTCCAGGCGGCGCCGTCGAATCGATAGTGGTCCACCGACACGCCCCCCAGCTGGATGTCGATCGACTGGACGATCAGGTCGTCGCCTTCCATGTCGATCGCCTGGGCGAATCGGAAGCGGCCGGTCGGCGGTCCAAAGATAGTTTCCGCGATCACCCATTGGGCGCCGTCGTGGCGATGGATATCGACCCTGGCGAGGCCGTAGTCGCTGATCGCCACGGCGCCGTCCGACACGGCGATGGCGTAGCCGGTCCGCGATTGGAAGCTCGGCGCGGCGACGTAGGCCTCCGGTAACCAGGCGAGGCCGACTCGCCTAAAAATATGCACGACGCCGGTGAAGTTGCCGGCCCCATCGTCAAACGGAGCGCCGACGGCGAGGACGGTGCCGTCGGTGGCGACGGCGCTGCCGAATCGATCGCCGGCGGTGACTTGATTGGAATCAATAAAGCTCAGGGCGTCGCGACTCGGCGTCTGGGCAGCGGCGGGGATCACCCACGCTGCGGCGCTGAGGACGACAAAACACAAAAGAAGAACGAAGTGGGGACCAGAGGACTTTCGGACGGACATGAGAATCTCCCAGATCAGTTGGCACGGACCGTTCCAGAGAACTTTCCCTTACATCTCCTATTATCCGAGGCGCGGATTAAGCTCTCCATTACGACTGCTTTTCTCGAAACGTACGGACGACTTCCGGGTTGTGACGGTGAGACCAGTGCGCCGTCAACGGGGACGAGTGGCCACCGACGGCGCACTAAATTCGTGATTCCACCGACGCCCGGGCGAGATCGAGCCTTTAGCCCGCCGGCGAGCCATGGAAGCGAAGAGCTGCTTCTAGACGGACCGGCTGACCCGACGGTCCCCGGCCGTCGGTTGACACCGGTGAGCGGTAGGCCGGGGGCGACCTGACAGCTAAAATCCATGGAGATCTCGCGGCGGCGCCGCCGTTCACCTCGCAGAGATACAATTCCTTCGTTTCCGGTTACACCCCTTTCTTGACCGACGCGCAAGCCCGCAGCACGCGCGAAGGAGCCGCGATGACGCCAGGGACCGAGGGATCGCGACGCGACGCAGCGCCCGCCTGGAGAAATTGGTCCGGCCTCGTTGAAGCCCGACCTCAGCAGTTGGCGTCCCCGAGGACCGTGGCGGAGATCCAGTCGCTCCTTCGAGAGACTTCCGGACGGATCCGCGTCGCCGGTTCCGGGCATTCCTTTACCGCCCTCGTGGAAACGGGGGACCTGCTGATCAACCTCCTCCAGCTCGACGGAGACGTGCTGGACGCCGATGTCGACGAAGGAACCGCCACGCTCCAAGCCGGCGCGTCCCTCCACCGGCTCTCAAAGGCACTGCAAAGCCACGGCCTGGCCTTTAAGAACCTCGGCGATATTGACGTCCAGTCCCTCGCCGGCGCGACGTCGACCGCGACCCACGGCACGGGTCTCCACTTCCCCTGCCTCTCCGCCGAGATCCAAGGCCTTCGGCTGGTGACGGCGGATGGAGAGCTGCTGTCGATCGGCCCCGGCAGCCACGCCGACTGGCTGCCCGGGGCCCGCGTCGCCCTCGGCGCCCTCGGCGTCATCGTGGAAGCTCACGTCTCCGTCCGTCCCGCGTACAAGCTACACCGCCAGACCCGCATCCAGCCGCTCCGCGACACCTTGCGGGACGCCGAGGGCCGGTGGCAGGAACACCGCAACTACGAATTCTTCTATCTCCCCTACTGCGACTACGCCTTCACCGTCAGCCACGAAGAAACTGACGCCGACGACTACTCCGACGCCGGCGGCGACGACGACAGCGCGGTGCGCCAGATGAAGCTGCTGCGTGACCTGACCCGCCGGTTCCCCCGACTCCGGCGCTCCATCATCAATTTCATCGCCCGACGTTTCAAACCTGAAACGATGATCGGTACCAGTTGGGAGATGCTGGCTAATAAGCGGGAATTCCGATTCAACGAAATGGAATATCACCTGCCGGCCGATCGCGGTCTCGAGGCCTTCGAGGAGCTCTACACCACCCTCGAGAGCCAGCGCCCCGACGTCTTCTTCCCCGTCGAGTGCCGGCGAACGGCGGCGGACGACGGTTGGCTCAGCCCTTTCCAGCATGGCTCCCGCATTTCGATTGCGGTCCACGCCGCCGCCGGCGAGGACCATGATTGGTTCTACCAAGTGGCCGAGCCGATATTCAGGAAGTACGGCGGACGTCCTCACTGGGGCAAGCTCCATTCCCTCATCCATCGCGATCTGGTGGAGCTCTATCCCGACTTTGGCCGGTTCCTCAAGCTCCGCCGGGAGCTCGACCCGAAAGGGCGTTTCCTCAACCGTCACCTGGCGCCGCTGTGGGGCGTCGAGCGGCCCTCCGCATGACCGGGCCTCGCCCACCGAGGACACTCCGTGTTCAGTGACCGCAGCGGCCCCCGCGACGACTACTTCCTCGGCGTCCAGGACGCCCTTCGGCGGGCCGGCTTCGCCGAACCGGTTCTGGTCATCGACCGCGGGCGCCTTGACGCCAACGTCGATTTCCTGCGCCGGGACCTGCCGGCCGAGATGGCGGTCCGCCTGGTCGCCAAGTCTCTCCCGTGCGCGCCGCTGCTCCGTCGGGTGAGCTCGAGTCTCAAGACCGACCGCCTGATGACCTTCAGCGTACCGATGCTGACCGACCTCGCCCGCTCCCTGCCCGGGGCGGAGCAGTTGCTCGGCAAGCCGGTACCGGTCTCCGCGGCCGCCCGCTTTTACGGTGAAGACCTCGAGCCCCGCGCCCATTCCGGCGTGCTCTGGCTGGTCGATACGCCCCGGCGGCTCGCGGAGTACGGGAACTTAGCGACGGAGCTCGATCGAGACGTCGACATCGTGCTCGAGCTCGACATCGGCCTCCACCGCGGCGGACTGGAGCCCGGTCCGGCGCTGGCGGAGACGCTCGCGCTCTTCGCACGGCAGCCCCGCCTGCGCTTCGCCGGCTTCATGGGATACGAAGCCCACCTCGCCAAGGTCCCGACGCTGCTCGGCTGGCGACAGCGCGAAGTGGCTGCCGCCGCCGAGCTTTACCGTCGGGCCAAAGTCCAAGCCGTCGAAATCCTCGGCGGCGACGCCGACGGCGCGGTCTACAACACCGCCGGGAGCCCGACCTATCGCTTCTATCGCGACACCCAAATCGCCAACGAAATCTCGATCGGTTCGGCGCTCGTCAAGCCCACCGACTTCGACACCGACCTTCTCGAGCCCTATGACCCCGCCCTCTTCATCGCGACCCCCGCCCTCAAAGTCCTGCCGGCGACCCGCATCCCCGTGCTCGAACGCCTTGACGGCCTCAAGCGACGTCTAAACCCCAACCTGGCCCGCACCGTGTTCATCCACGGCGGCTATTGGAAAGCCGAGCCGGTCGATCCCCCCGGACTGCGCACGAATCGCGACTACTGCCGCTCCACCAACCAAGAGATGCTCAACCTCGGCCGCCGGGGACACCTCGAGCCCGACGATTTCGTCTTCTTGAGACCAACCCAAAGCGAATCGGTCATGCTCCAATTCGGCGACATCGCCGTCTACGGAGACGGCGAGATCCTCGAGCAATGGCCCGTGCTGCCGCCCTCTGGGTGAAAGGCCCGACGCAGCACAACTGCCCAAGGCAAGAATCCTGCTGGGGTGCGACCGGGCCCTCCTCAACGGCCCTTTCTTCGAACAGCCCCCCTCTACTCGAACTGATTGTCAGCCGGCTGGCGACGCCTTCAGGTCGATTCCGACGGCCCGATGGTCGGAGCCCGGGACGGTGAAGGTCCAGACGTCACTAACAACGAGGTGGGTGCTGACAAGCGCGTAATCGATTCTTACGATGCGAGGCAGCTGCCGATCCCCGAGTCTTGGCCCCCACGTGGGATGAATTTGCCAGGAATTAAAGAACAGAGAGTCTCGGAGCCCCTTCGAGACAATCGCTCGCACCCCTGCTGAGTGGGGGAGGGAGTTGAGATCTCCGACAACCAACGCGAGATCTCCCCGCTGGATGGGTCCGATTGATCGGGCGAAGCGTCCGTCACTGAGCCACTCCGAAACCTTTCTAAGCGTGGGCTCGGTCATGTCACGGCAGTGAG
>JBCDKB010000117.1:0-19308 GCA_038747035.1 Acidobacteriota bacterium
GGGAATTCCTAGGATCTCCGGCGCTAAAGACCGGATCTGCGACGGCCAAGAAGTCTTTACTGCCTACTCGCCCGGCGGCGAGGGACCTGAGGCCCGCAAGGCTGGTGAGCGACGGAGCGTAGACGATCTCGAAGTCATCGATGAGCGGCCGCCAGGGGGCTCCGGCGGGGTCGCTCGCCGTCAAGGCGACGAACGGCACCCGATGCAACGCCCCGTCCGGCACGATCACCCACCGCCGAATCGCCTGGCCGGAGACCGCCTCGGGGAGACGGAGCGCTCGGGACAGGACCTCGGCGGCGCGGATCGTCTCTCGATCCGCCGCCTGAATTCGGCGGGCCCTCGCCGCCCCCGACTCCCCCGCGGCACCTCGGTCTCGGGCGGTCATCTGCTCTTGAAAGTCCGCGGCCAGAGCGCCGATTTGATCCGCCGGCGGCAAGACGAAGGACTCCACCTGACCATTCACCCATCGCCACAGAAAGCTCTTGCTCCGCCCGAGGTGGAAGTGGAGCAGACCGTCCTTTGGCCCGAGCAGCTCGCGATAAAGATTCCCGGGCTCGACTGGATCGACTCGTTCAAAGTCGTCCTGCGACTCGGTGCGCTCCAAGAGCCCCACGAGCTCCAAAGCCCGCCCCCCCTCGGCGGTGTGGAGGGCAGCGTCGCGCCAACCCGCCTCAGAGGACCCCGCGAAGAGTGCCATTCTCGAGGTCACCCTCACGTCGTGGAGCTCCCAATGCGACGCGAAGAAGCGAATGCGATCCTCGTACTCTGGCGGCGTCCGCCGGACTCTCTCGAGCACTTCAAATCCACGGTCGCTCAACGCCAGGGCCTGCTCCAAGTCTCCCGAGTCGAGCTCGAGTCGGGAGGTCTTGGCGAAAACGCTGAATTGAGTGAAGACATTCTCAACCGCCGGCACCAGCTGAAGGGCGGCGTCCGCTTCGCTGGCTGCCTGAGCGCTACGGCCGAGCGCGAAGAGAAGCTCCGCACGCCGGGCGTGAAGCTGCGCCTGCGAGCCGATCTCTTCGAGCTCGACGAAACCTGCCATCGCCTCTTCCATAAGCAGGAGCGCTTCTTCGCCGCGTCCCATTTCAGCGAGTACGGAAGCCTGCCGGTACCTGAACTTCGAACTTAGTCGCCGGTCTTCCACATCGATGGAGAGGGCTGCCTCGTAGGTGTCGACGGCTTTTTGCAGCGCCCCCATACTCAGATACACAGAGGCCAAATTGCCGAGCGTCCGGACCTTCCTGCGTTCCAACTGCTCCCGCCCAAAGATCTCCAGCGCTTCAGCACAAGCGTCGACCGCAGCTTCGAATCGCCCAAGACGGCTAAGGCTCGAGCACAGGTTGTTGAGCGCATCAGCGATGTGGCGAGGTTGGCCTACCCGCCTCGCAACCTCCACTGTCGTTGACAAGAAGTTCAACGCCTGATCGAGGCGACCCAATCGCCCGGCGACGGATCCGAGGGACTTCAAAGCCACCATTTCCAAGACTGAATCTTCGACCTCGCGGGCCAGCTCAAGAGCCCTAAGGAAAGCTCGCTCTGCCTCGGAGAGCATTCCCAGGTGCCTTTGGCAATCGGCCATCTCGATCAGAACCAAAGCCACGGCCGCGGGACGTCCAGCGTCTTCCCACAGGCGAGCAGCATGGCCATAGTGGACGATGGCGCGGCCGCAATCCTTCTTGATGAAATCCAGCTCCAACGCCAGCGCCTCTTCCCAGAACGCCTCTTCGACGATCAGGTCCGTCGCGTCTGGGGGCCGGGGCGACTTCAGGTCGAGGCGATAGCGGCCCCGTCCTTCGGGCGCGGAAGCCGACACGGACAGGCCGTGGACTTCCAGGGTGTAGCGCCCCGACGCCGGAGGGATGAAGTAGAGGTGCTCGGGGTCTTTGAGGGTCGTCGCGTCGACGTCAACCCGGATCCGTTCCCCCGCCGGGTCGTAGAGCGTGAGCACGACATCGGCGCTCGGCTGCTGGGCAACCAGGTGGTAGAACGCGCCTTCCTCGAGGTCCAGCCGCAGGCGGTGGCGATCGTCCTGCTCGATCAAACGGTCGAGCGGCTCCCCGGGCGTCAGCTGCGGCGGCTGGCAGCCCACGGAGAATAGGCAAAGCACGAGGAGCGCTACGCGCAGGGTCGGAAGCGGCGGCATCGGGGGGGATCGGAATGTGAACGTGACGATCCGATTCTACGCCACCGTCGCCCCGACGCTCGTCGACTCAGATCGCGGGCCGATCCGTAGGGCCTGCGGAGCTAAGGAAAGAGACCTGTCCAGGCGCTGACGTCGCCGGACTCGAATCCGTCGCTGAAAATCAGACCCTCGCCGCTGAAATGCCACAACACGGCGTCGCTGAACGTGACGTTGCTGAGGGCGCGGCGGTAGTGATTGTCCTGGAGCTGCTGTGCTGGACCGAAGCACGTCACCAGCGCCCCTTGGGTGTCGAAAGACAGCGGAATGTCGCAGCCCGTGTCGAGCCCGAGGTAGTTCAACCGCACCTGATAATCGTCGGCCGTGCCGGCGAGCTCGTCGAGGCCGGACTCGGCGTAGCGCAGGGTCGCCATGTCGTCGGCGGTGAGCCGACGTTTGGCTTCCCCCGGCTGCAGACCCGCCACCATCACCGCCTCCGTATCCCCGGCCCCGACCGCCGCAGCGACGGCCCGCGTCGGCGTGGCGGCGTAAGTGTCGCCTTCCGGCAGCACCACCGAATCTCGGGTGTAGGTCGTGCTGTCGACGGTGGCGGCGACCGAAAAGGGATCGTTGTCGAGGAAGCGGAACCACATCAGGTTGCCGTCATCGCCGCGCAGGTCGTCGCGGGTTCCCGGAACGTCGTCAAGACCGTCGTCGCGCTGGAAGCTATCGTTGTCGCCGTTCGTCGCCCTCGTGAAGCCCGACGCATCCGACGGATCGTCGAGGCCGAGGCACAGACCCAAGCCGCGGAGGGCCTCCGATTCGAAATCGATGGCGGATGACGGCACGCCGGCCGCTGTCGTGACGTTATTCGCCACGGCGGACCGAGCGTTCCACGTGTCGACGGCGAACTGGACGGTGGCGGAAGCGGCGACCGCCGACGGCGAGGCTGGATCGAGGCACACCGTCAGCTCAAGCGTGCCGCCGGTGCCATCGTAGCCCCGGGGATGGAGTACGAGATCTTCGCCGAGGGATTCGCCGGCGACGCTGAACGTCCCGGCTGACGCGGAGGGCGCGAGCAGCGCCGCCAAGATCGCGAGCGACGCTAATCCGCGTAGGAAATTCACGACCCCACCTCTCCGGCCACCGGTGCCCGCCCATCTTCCGTGACGTCCGAGAGAGTCGCCGGGCGGCGGCGCGGGTCGTGGAGCCAGCCCTGGAACCGACGCTCAAGGTCCGCCAAAAGCTGCAGCTGCCAGTCGCCGAGCCAGCGGGCGTCGACGGCGAGGCCACGCCACGCGACCTCGACGCCGTCGATTCGAAAAACCGAAGTCGCCGCGCCGGCCCGTGTCGGAATCTCACCGCCGGCGGCGGCGCGGGCTTGCAGGCCCCGGCGCCGATCCGCATCAAGAACCTCGGCGTCCAGTCCGTCGAGGCGGGCGAGATCTCGACGGAGGGTCGCGAACTCGTCCGGCTGCAGGTCGAGGACGAAGCGGCCGGCGTCGCGCATGAAACGGGGTACGTGGATCTCCACCCGTCCGTCGGCGAACACCGCGAGTCGAGGCCCCGGATCGTCGGATCGGATGAGCTCTTGTCGCCAGCTGACGACGGGCGCAGGGGCTGAGGCATCAGACGCTCGAACGGCAGACGTCGAGGCCCCGGACGCGGAAGCCTCAGAAGCCAGGGCACCGGCAATCAAAAAGAGCCAAGCGACGGGCGCGATCAGTCCGACGGCGAGCCGATGCCGAGGTGGATCGGTAGCGAGAATTCTTTGATGTGCGTGGCGTGACAAAGAGACGTCCCCCATCTAAGCCGAGGCCTTGAAGCCGTGATCGAGCGATTCGATTCAGCAAGAACCGGTCTGATGTCCGTGCCTCCCGGCAGTATAGCTGAGCGTTCCCGCCCGTCTCCCGGAGGCGGTGTATTAAGATTTATTGGCACACCCGCACACGGACGGACCCTGCCGAAGCCATCCCCAAGGCCCGGCGAGCTTGGTTATGGATGGGGACGCATTGATGAGGACGGAATGACCTTCGAGATTGGCTTTCTCTTCGCGGTTTTGGTCGCCATGGTGTACCTCTTCCTGACGGAGAAGCTGCCGGTGGAGCTCACGGCCTTCATCGGCCTCGTGGTGCTGATCTTTACCGGCTATGTCGAGCCGGACATGGCCTTCGTCGGCTTTAGCTCGCCGGCGGTGATCACGATGTTCTCGATCTTCTTCATCTCCGGCGCGCTCCTGCGCACGGGGGTCGCGGATGTCGTGGGGAAACGCATGAGCCGACTCTCCGGCGGCCAAGAAGTTCCGTTGATCATCATCCTGATGCTGGTCGCCGGCGTGATGTCGGCCTTCATGAATAACGTCGCCGCCGCCGCCGTGCTGCTGCCCGCGGTCTCCTCGGTGGCCCGCCACTCGGGGATTTCGCCGTCGCGTCTCTTTATGCCGCTGTCTTTCGGCGCCATCCTCGGCGGCACGACGACGCTCGTCGGAACGCCCCCCAATATCCTGACGGCGGAGGTCATCCTCGGCCAGGAAGGCCTCGAACCCTTCAAGCTCTTCGACTTCACGCCGGTCGGCCTCGCCCTCCTCGGCGCCGGCATCCTTTTCATGACGACCATCGGCCGTCGTTTGATCCCCGAGCGCATCGAAGCCAAAGTCGCGGACCGATCGAGCCACCTGTCTTCGGCGTACCGGATCAGCGAGCGCTTGACCTCGATCCGGGTGCCCAAAGCGTCGTCCCTCGACGGTCAAACCCTGCGCGAGACCCGCCTCGGAACCGCACTGGGCGCCGCCGTCGTCGGCGTGCGCCGCGCCGAAAAGCGAATCCTCGCCCCGGGCCCCGACTTCCGACTCCAGGCCGACGATCTGGTGGTCGTCGACGGCGCGTTCGACGATCTCCAGAGCCTGCTCGCGGTGCAGGGCGTCGCTGTGGAGGAAGCCAACGCCGGCCAGCTCGACGCCATCGCCGCCCAGGTGGAAGTTCTGGTGGTGCGCCTGCCCGCGGGCTCCGGACTCATCGGCAGGTCGCTGCGCCAACTTCATTTCCGCGATCGCTTCGGCGTCCTCGTGGTCGGCATCCGCCGCGGACGCGACCTCGTCCGCCAGGAGCTCGCCCGCCGGGTCCTCCAGCAAAGCGACGAGCTGCTGGTCCTCGCCACGGCGGAACAGCGCACGGTGCTCGCGGACCAGAAAGGGCTCGACATCGTCGATGCCATGCCCGTACGCGACGCGATAGGCGAGCAGCTCTTCTTGATTAAGGTTCCGACCACCTCCCCGCTCGCCGGCGTCTCGGTCCGCGAAAGCCGTCTCGGCGAGCTCGCGGGGCTCACCGTCTTCGGCATGGTGCGCGAAGGCAAAGCTGTGGTGTTGCTGTCGAGCGACGACACGATCCACGCCGGCGACGAGCTGATGGTGGTCGGCGAGTCGGACCGCGTGCTCGATCTGGTCCAGCTCGGCGATTTGGAATTGGGCTCCGTGTCGACCAAGGCGAAGCTCGAATCGAGGTCGATTGGCATGGTCGAAGCCGTCGTCGCGCCCCGCTCGGACGCCGCCGGCTCGTCGCTGCGCAAGCTGCACTTCCGAGACCGCTACGGCCTCCAGGCGCTGGCGCTCTGGCGATCCGGCACGGTGGTCCACAAGGAGCTCGCCGACCTACGCCTCCGCGTCGGCGACGGCATTCTGCTGCACGGTCCGCGGGAAAAGATCGCCCAGCTCGCCGCCGACGTCGATTTCGTGCTGCTCGACTACGACGAAGAGCCGCCGCGGCGCTACAAGAAAGCACCGGTGGCTTTGGCCTCCCTCGCTCTGATGATCGCGCTGGTGGCCTCGGGCGCCTTCCCCATCCACGTCGCCGCGTTCACCGGCGCCGTCGCGACCGTGCTCTTCGGCGCCCTGCGCATGGAGGAGGCTTACCGCGCCATCGAATGGCGAGCGCTCTACCTGGTCGCGGCGATCCTGCCGGTGGGCACGGCGATGGAAAAAAGCGGCGCCGCCCAGCTCTTGGCCGACGGCGTCTCGGGGATCGCCCAGACCTACGGCACCTACGCTTTCCTGGCGGCGCTCGTCGTCCTGTCGTCGCTGCTTTCCCAAGGCCTGGACGGCGCCCCGACGGTGGTAATCCTGGCGCCGGTCGTCTTGCTCACGGCGGAGACGCTGGGTATCAGCCCCCACCCGCTGATGATGGCCGTCGGTATCGCCGCTTCCGCCGCCTTCATGACGCCCTTCAGCCACAAGGCGAATCTGCTGGTGATGAGCGCCGGCGGCTATCGATCGATGGACTTCGTCAAGGTGGGGACGCCGCTGACGGTGATTGTGCTGGCGCTGATCGTCTTCTTGGTGCCGCTGGTCTTCCCGTTCTAGCGGCCCGCGACGCAGGTCGGCTGGACGCGAGGGTAGCGCGCCCATCGCTCTGGACCGGCGTCTTCGATGATCCTCCGGCCGTTCGATTCTCGCGCTCTCAGGTGGACCCGAGCCCCCCGGCATCCAAGGAGCGCCCCATGATCCGAAGACGACGACGCCAGCCCATGAATCCCGCTTCCCGGACCCTCCGACGGCGCCTGGGGGTTCTCTTCGGGCTCGCGACGCTGGTCGCCCTGCCGGGGGCCGTGGGCGCCGACGCCGCAGGCGCCGGAGCCGTCCAGGCAGAAGCCGCCCAGGAAGAGTCGCAGGGCCACGGAGCCCCGTCCGCCAAGGCTCCCACGGCCTCGACGGTCAGCTTTGAAGAAGCGCGTGCGCTCCTTCGGGCGCGAGAATTCGACCGCGCCGCTGAGGCTCTGCGGGCGCTCGCCGGGGCGACGCCGCAGGACGATGCGGTGTGGAGGGCACTCGGCCAAGCCTACGCCGGCGCCGAACGCTGGGCCGAGGCGGTTGAGGCCCACCTGCGTTCCGCCCGGAGCGAGTCTCTACGCGAAGCCGCCTGGTGGGACGCGGCCCGGGCCTTGGCGCGCCTCGAGCGCACGCAAGAGATGCTGTTGATCCTCGAGCGTCTCGCGGAGCGCGGCGCCACGGACATGACGAGGATCGGGACCGTCCCGGACTTCGCGCCCTACCGCGACCACCCTCGAGTCCGGGCCCTGTGGCCGACCCTTGAGGATCTCGACCGTCCCTTCGTCGAGGACGTGCGCGTGCTCCACGAGTGGCGGGGGGAAGCGGCGGGAGATAGCTTCGGCTGGATCGCGAGGCGACTCGGCGACCAGAACGGCGACGGCGTTTTTGAGGTCGTGACCTCGGCGGTCGGCGTGCGCGGCCAGGACGGCGGCGCGGGCGCCGGCCGGGTCTACGTCTTTTCCGGCAAGGACGGCTCGCCCCTATGGACCCGCGACGGCGAAGCCGGCTGGCGACTCGGGCGTGGAGTCGAGTCGGCGGGCGACGTCGACGGCGACGGACTCGACGACGTGGTGGCGAGCGCCCCGGGAGGCGACCGAGTCTTCGTCTTCAGCGGCAAGAGCGGCGCCACCCTGCGGGTCATTGAGGCGTCCCAGCCCGGGGAGAGCTTCGGCCAGCACGTCACCGGCGCCGGAGACCTCGACGGCGACGGCCACGCCGACCTGCTCGTCGGGGCGCCGCAGAACCGCAGCCGGGGACAAGCCGCCGGCCGCGTCGCCGTGTACTCCGGCCGCGACGGCGCCCTGCTTTGGGAAGTCTTCGGCGACCGCGACGGCGACCGCCTCGGCGAGACGGGGGCCGCCGGCGCGGTCGGCGAACGGCAGGTTCTTCTAGCCGGCGCCCCCGGGGCCGGCGAAGCGTGGCTTTTCGACGGGCTACACGCCCAGCCGAAGAGCGTCTTCCGCGCCGAGCTCAGCGGTTCCGCCTTCGGCGGCATGTTCATGTCCGTGGTCGGTGACCTCGACGCCGATGGCCTCGAAGACCTTTACATCTCGGACTGGGGCGACGGCGTCCGCGGGCCCCAAACCGGCCGGATCTACCTCTTTAGCGGCGCCGACGGCCGACGGCTCCTCACCCTCGCCGGAGAGGCGGCGGGTGACGGCTTCGGCATCGGCATCGCCGACGCCGGCGACGTCAATAACGACGGCCACGACGACCTCGCCGTCGGCGCCTGGCAGCACGGCGGAGCCGCACCCGGCGGCGGCAAGGTCTACGTCATTTCCGGCAAGAACGGCGCCCCATTGCGCCACATCACCTCCCGCGCGATGGGCGAAACCTTCGGATTCGACACCACCCACCTCGGCGACGTTGACGGCGACGGCACGGTCGACCTCCTGGTGACGTCGGCGTGGAGCCCAGTGGGTCACGGGGCGCGCACCGGCCGCGTATTCGTCATCGCGGGCTCCTCGCCTTGAGGGGAACGCTTACGCCCCCGATGCGCTGAATTCGAAGGCCCGGTGCAGCGGAATCGGACTAACGGAATCGGGGTTTGCGCTTCTCCACCCACGCGTCATAGGACTCGCGGAAGTTGGGATCTTCCATGCACGCCGCTTGGATCTCAACTTCGGCGGCCAGGGCCGACTCGACGTCCATCGACGCTTCCCGCTGGAGCATTTTCTTGGTCACCTCGAGACCGAATGAGGGCCCCCGGGCGAGCTTCTCCGCAACGGCCTTCGCCTCGCCGAGCACCTCATCTTTCGCCACGACCTTGTTGTAAAGCCCCCACCGCTCGGCGGTTTCGGCGTCAACGAAATCACCGAGCATCAGCAGCTCCGTGGCGCGGCCGTGGCCGACGATCCTCGGCAGCAGCCAGCTCGCCCCCATATCGGCGCCGGAAAGGCCGACCTTGGTGAACAGGTAGGCGATCTTGGCGTCCTCGGAGGCCACGCGCAGGTCGCAGGCGGCGGCGATGACGGCGCCGGCGCCGGCCACCAGGCCATTGAGGGCGCCGACGATCGGACGGCGGCAGCGCAGCATGGAGAGGATCAAGGCCCCGGTGCGCCTCGTAAAATCGAGAAGCCCCTGGAAGTCTCGACCGAAGAGCTCGCCGATAATGTCCTCGACGTCGCCGCCGGAGCAAAACGCCTTGCCGGCGCCGGTGAGCACGATCGCGCGGACCCCCGGTTCCGTATCGAGCTGGTCGAAGGCCACCTTCAGCTCGTCATAAACCTCAAATGTCAAAGCGTTATAGCGCTCGGGGCGGTTGAGGGTCAGCGTCGCCACTCCGGATTCTGTATCGAGGGCGTACCCAAAGCTCTTGAAACTGAGCGCCATTAGCCGTCTTCTCCCGGGGCCGCCGGGATCGCCGCCAGCCCTTGAATTTCCACCTTCGCCCGCGGATCGAGCAGCCCCTTCACTTCGACCAGCGCCATCGCCGGATAGTGGCGCCCGCATATCTCCTGGTAGGCGACGCCGATCTCCCGCGTCGCCGCCAGGTACTCACGCTTGTCGATGGCGAAGATCGTCAGCGATCCGAGGTGCTCGGGGCGTCCACCGGAGGCCTCCACCACCGCCACGACGTTGCGCAGGGCCTGGGCGAATTGCTCGGTGAAATCATCGCTCACAATGCGCTGCTCGCTATCCCAGGCGATCTGCCCCGCGATCATGAGCAGCCTCGAGCCGGCGGGCGCGATGACACCGTTGGCGTAGCCCCGCGGCGCCCCGAGGGCCGGCGGATTGACGATCTCCAGCTCGCTCACGCCTGGAAGGCTCCGCCGTCAAGCACCAAAGACTGGCCGTTGACGCCGGCGGCCAGCGGCAGGCAGAGATAGAGAATCTGCGCCGCGACTTCGTCACAGCCGAAGATTCGCTTCTGCGGACTCATGCGCTCGAGCGCCTGGCGGGCCTTATCCTCGCCGATGCCGGTCTTGCCGACGATGGTTTCGATCGACGTCGCCGCCATGTCGGTCTCGACGTATCCGGGGCAGACGGCGTTCACGGTCACCCCGCGTTCGGCGACCTCGACGGCGGCGGCCCGGGTGAAGCCGATCACCGCGTGCTTGGAGGCACAGTAGGCCGAGATATAAGGCGCCCCGGCCTTACCCGCCACCGATGACACGTTGACCACGCGGCCCCACCCTTGCTCGAGCATCGGCTGCAGGAAGGCCTGGGTCATTAGGAAGACGCCGGTCGAATTGATGCGCATGATGCGCTCCCACTCTTCGAGGGTGGTCCGACCGACGGTGGCCGACGAGGCGATTCCCGCGTTGTTGACGACGATATCGATGGTGCCGAGGGCCCCGATCGCCGCGTCGCGCAGGGCGAGGATCTGCGCCGGGTCACCGACATCGCACGCAAAGGCGTGGGCGGTATGTCCGTCGGCCCGCAGGGCCTCGGCGACCGCATCGATTTGATCCTGGGAGCGGGCGGTGACAACGACGCTGGCGCCGGCTTCCGCGAGCTGGCGGGCGGCTTCCGCGCCGATGCCGCGGCCACCGCCGGTGATGACGGCACTGCGGCCGCTTAAGGGCAAAGCTTGGGTCATGATCTCTCCTTGTTCGAGGAGCCTGAGCTTAACCCGGCGGCGCGTCTTCACCGTGGGTCGGAGCCGATTTCAAGCTCTCGCTTGCGCCGCTTGCACTCCCGCATCGCCAGCTCCCCGGATTCGTCGCTCCAGAATTCGAAAGCGCGACGGGACAGCTTGAGGGCATGGTCCCGGCGCCCTCGACGCGCCTCGAATGCCGAGAGGGCGCAGAGCGCCGGCGCGTGCAGAGGCCAGGTCTCGAGCCACTGGCTCAAGGTATCGATGGCGCGCTCCGGCTCCCCCGCGGCGTCCAAGGCGCCGGCGAGCTCGAGGATGAAGAGCCCGGTCTCCGGCGTCCGTTCGGCGACGGCGTCGTAGAAGGAGCCGACCGCCGTCTGTAGGTCACCGCGCTCAAGCGCCAGCCGGCCTCGGAGGTGCAGTGAAAACGCCCGGGATCTGCGGGTGACCTTCACCGCGTCGAGGGCCTCCAAGGCCTCGGCGGCGCGCTCCGCGCCCTCGGGGGTTCCGCCGTCCATCGCCACCCGCCCGCGCAGCCACAGCACCTCGGGCGTTTCGCCGAGGGCAGCTTCGGCGACGCCGACGTGGGACTTCGCCCGCTCGGCGTCACCGGCCCGAAGCGCGGTCACCGCGCGCCCCATGGCCCCGTCATACACCCCGCGCGGCCACGGTGCCGAGCGCTGGAAGGCCGCATAGTCGTCGTCGGCCCGGCGGAGCTGGCCCCGATCGCGGTGAAGATGCGCTCGCTCCAGGAGAGCAGACGGAGGAGGAGGCTGCCTCCGCAGGACGCCACCGAGGCTCTTGCGGGCCCCGTCCCCGTGGCCTTCCTGCCGCTGGAGGCGCGCCAAAAAGACCGGTGCGGCGATCGACCCCGGGTCCGCCTTCACCACCTCTTTGAGGCCGGCGAGCGCCCTGACCGGATTGCCGCAGAATGCGACCATCTGAGCCTGCGCCACCAGCCGGCCAACCGCGTCGCCCAGCGTCTGGGCATCGTTGAATCGAGCCTCGCTATCGGCACAGGACCGGCCATGGTCGAAGCCGAGCTGGCCGAGGGCCAAGGGCCACCGCGAATTCTGGGGTTCTGCGCGGTGCAAAGCTTCGAGGGCCGCCAGCTCTCCGGCTAAGTCTCCTGTCAGCCTCGCCTTCCACCGGTCCCGCCGGGACTTTTCCGAGTCGGTTTTGACCAAGGTTTCGAGCGTCGCCAGAAGTTCCCGCGCGCGCTCGAATTCCCCCTCGCGCGTCGCGGGCGGCGATGGCGATCTCCAGCGCCTCGACGCTCGGCTCCGCCGCGAGCACCAAGGCCAGAGGCCCCTCGATCGCCGACACATCGCCTTCCGCCAGGCGGGCTTCTACCATGCGCAGGCACGGGCACGCGGCGCCGGCGTCGCCCGGGGACGCCGCGGTGCAGAGCTGTTCGTCCAAAGAACGCTGCACGCGATCCGAGAACGCGAGGATCACCCGGGACGCCTCAAGACCGGGCGTGAATTCCCGCTCCACCCTCTCCGAAACCCCTGGCCCGGTGATCGTCGCCGCCATGACCAAACGCCCTTGACGCTCCTCGACGCGGCCGACGATCGAGGTATTGGTGGTCCAGCCAAATCGCCGCAGCGCGAGGGGGGCTCCGGGACAGGCGAGCTCCGCAAGGTGCCCGCGTACCTGGGCCTCGATGTCGTCAAAACGCGCATCGCCGCTCCCGTTCTCGAATCCGGCGACAAAAACCCGCAGCTTGCCGTCGCGCTCCAGGGCGAAGGCCAGGGCGACCGCCAAGAGGACTCCGAGTGCGATGAAGAGCGGACGGAAGAGGCGCATCGTCAAAGCGCTGTCATCGTCCGCCGCGCCGCCGCCGGGCGGGGCCTCAGCGTCGGAGCCCGGCTCCCCGCCCGCACCGGGAGTGTCGCCCGCCCGACCCCGCCGCACCGTCGGCCCGGGCGCCTCAGCTCGCTCGTTCCCGACGGTCTGGCCTGCTGATGCCGTGGACCCGGCCGGATCTCCCAAGCCCGGGGCCGTCGTCACGACTTCATCCTCGAGCTCGGGACCGACGGACGTCTCTCCGTCAGGCCCACCGTATCGCTCCGGCCACTCGACCGGAGCGATCAGACGGTAGCCCTGCTTGGTGATGGTCTGGATATACCTCGGCTTGCGGGCGTTGTCACCGAAAGCCCGTCGGAGCTCGCTGATGGCGTTGTCGAGGACCCGGTCGTACGCTTCACGCTCTTGTCCCCACACGTCGTCGAGCAGCTGTTCCCGGCGCACCACGCGCCTCGGCTGCTCCGCCAATTTCAGCAGGACAGCAATCGCCTTATCCGGCAGACGGTGATCTTTCTCCGCCGACGAGGGCGCGTCAAATCCATGAAAAGGACGGACCGCCTTCAGCTTCGGACGAATCAAGAAATCGCCGACGCGAAAGGAGTCTAGGGACGAGACCGGAAACAGATCCTCCTCCATCACAGCTTTTCAATGCTATCAGCCGCGACGCCGAACTCACCTCAGACACCGCTGACAAGTGTCATTGTTTCAATAATTTGACGACTTGACACTTCTCTGAAGCTTCCTCGACGACTCTCTGAGGACACCGCCGAGAATCAGAGCTAGCCTCAAGAGCAATGGTGAGCGACCGACGATTTCTGCTGGCTCTACCGCGACTTCCGTCGCCACACAACATGGGTCCATACGGCCTTTTGGAGTGGACCTGGAGCGTCGATCAGAACCTTTAAAGAATGATTTCCACTTCGTGATTTGCAACTCTCTCTATTCAGCTATCAATAGCCCGTAAAAACCGCACAAAAAACGTGGACCTTTTCGTCGTCATCACACTTTTCGTCCTCGCCGCCTCGGCGGTGGCCATCGGCATTGTGCTCACCGGAATCGCCGCCGAGGTCCGGAAAACTCGTCGGGCGATCGAAAAGCTCGGCGAGGCCGCCGCGGTCGAAGAGGCCCTGTGGCCGACCTCGGGGTGGATCGGTGTCGAAGGCTCCAGCCGTCCGACGCTACGGGCCGCCGAACCGCCAAAGGATGTCCGCGCCGTCACGGCTCGCCTCGGCGCCGGAGCGACCTGGGACGCGCCGACGGCCAGCCGAGAGCACACTCGGCCGAGATCCGCGGAGTGGCCCCCGTGACTGAATTCGCTCCGTCTTCGCCAAACCGGCGTCACCGCATCACACTTCAGGTCGGATACCCGACCGCTTCGAGCCTCGTTGGGGAGGGAACTGTAGCGATCGGCCATATTTTTCAATGCTTGGGAGGATCCTTTCCTATCGATTGAAGGAGGGAACGTCGACTGTCATGTCCGGACCGCGGTCCGGTTCATTTGGCCCGGTTCGTCCGGGCCTTCGTTTATTGGGTCCGAGTCCCAGCTCAAGGGGTCGGCGTGTTTAAATGGGCCGGCGCCCCACAACGGCGGCGGCGCCTTCGACTATGTGGATCGTGGACCTTCGCCAAGACCGCCGCGGCGTGAAGCGCGGAACGGAGAGATGGGTGAACGCACCGTCGGCTGCGCGGTGCACAGCGGAAGGCGAAGTGGCGATCCTGATGACCGACGCCGCACCGACCGCCGCGGAGAGCCGGCGGGCCGACGCCGAAGTTCGCGCTGACGCCGGCTCGGCGGACGCCGCCGCCCCGGAGTCGCCGGAAGTCGACGTCAAGTCGCTCCAATTCGGCGATGGCGTCCCCGAGCCTTCGGCGCCCCGAGGCGCTCACCTCTTCATGCTGAGCCGCGCCGCGATCGCGACCGAGAGCAGCGGCGGACGGCGACGTCTACACCACTTTGAAGCCGCCACCGACGTCCACCTCGAAGCCGAGCACAAGCCCCTCGCCGACCTCCTCCTGCGATTGGGCTCAGCCACCCGCGCCCTGCCGCCGCCGGGCCCCCGGGACACGCTCGTGCAGCTCGATGAACCGACCGAGGTCGCTGGCCTCCGCCTCGCCGCGGGCGCCGTCGCCGCCCTCGACTTTGATCCGATGGCGGTTCTTCCCCAGCTTCGGGGGCTCAACCTCTATCCGTGGCGAGTCCTGCCGATCGATAAGCTCGACGCCGGCGGCTGCCACGGCGAGGCCCTCGAAGCGATCCGCCTTGTCTTCAAACTGGACCGTCCGTGGCAGCCCCTGCGCTCGCCAGGTTTCTTGGCGGGGGTGACCGTCGACGCGACCTACCGCGACTATCGACGACAGCCTCCCGCCGGCCAGGTAGTCCGCGCCTACTTCACCCACGGCGACCGGCGGCCGCCGCGGGCTGTGCTCGCGGACTGACGAGCTCCTCCCGTCACGGCGCCGGCTGGTGCGCCGGGCCGAGCAGATCGAAAACGGTCTTCACCGGCGCGAAGATCTCCTGCGGCACTTCGACGAAGAGGGTATTCCAGCCCGCCATCGCGCCATTCCAAAGCCCCGGACGCTCGAGGGCCAGGAGCTCACGGCCTGCGAGGGACTTGCGCGCCACAAAGACCGCCTCTTGATCCACGAATCTCGAGAGCTCGTAGGCCTCGCCGCGGTGCGAGCGGAGCCGGCACAGCAGGTGCACCGGGTTGAAGTGGGTGGCGCCGCCCACGATGCTGGCCTGGTCCGGATCGCCCATGTCGATCTGCGAGGTCTCGACGACCTGCGCCGTCACGGCGCCGTCTTTATTCGCAACCCAGAATGGCCCCCCGCCGGGGTCGCCGATATTGGGCACCATGCCGGCGATGCGCAGGGGGCGATCCAAGAGGTCCACGAGAAACGCCTGCTGGGCGGCGGCGGGTCGGGTGTGCCAGTTACGGATATCTCCCCGACCGAGCAGCTCCGCCGCTTCGTCGATCGCGTCGGAGAGGCCGGCGCCGCCCCGGGAACGCTCGACCCGCCCTAAAAGCTCGACGATCCGACGCTCCGTCTCCACGAGAAACCCGCCGAGGATGCGATTCCACCGCAGCACTTCGCGCCGTCGGTGCTCCGGCTGAATATTGTCGATATTGCGGATGAAGACCAAGTCACCGCCGAGGCCGGCGAGGTTGTGCAGCAAAGCTCCATGCCCACCGGGCCGGAAAACCAGCCGCCCTTCCCCGTCTCGGAAGGGACCTCCGTCGACGGCTCCGGCGACGGTGTCGGTTTCGGGGCTTTGGATCGACGTCGAAAGGTCAAAGGACGCCTTAAAGCGCGCTTCGAGACGACCCGCGATCTCGCGCAGACGCTCCCGGAAGAGAAGCTCCTGGTGCTGCGGAATCGTGAAGTGGACCCGACATCGCCGAGCCTTGTCGCGCAGGTGCTCGGCGGCCTCGATCAGGTGCTCCTCAAGCGCCGTGTAGGCGCCGTCTCGGTCGGCGTGAAAAGGGATCAGCGCCTTCGCCGTGGAGGCGTAGTCGAGGCCATCTTCATCAAGCAGCGCGGCTAGCGCCGGCCCCGCGTCCCGATGCCGCCGAAGGTCGTCGAGGCTTTCGCCCCGGCGGTCGAGCTCCGCCTCGAGGTCGGCCACGAACGGGAAGCGGTCGGCCTCGGCGAGCAGTCGATCCGCGGCGGCCGTAGCGTGCTCGTCGCGGCCGTCGCCGCGGTGGGCCGTCACCAGCGCCTTGAACATCCGGCTTGCGGCGCCGGACGCCGGCACGAATTTGCTGAAGCGCCCGGCGGCCGCCGCGTCGCCGTAGAGCTCCTGGAGCCGGGGCCACCTCGCCTCGTCAAGGCGGATGATGCCGTCCCCCGGAGTGCAGGCGCGGGCGAGTCGGGTCGG
Organism: Acidobacteriota bacterium; assembly: GCA_038747035.1. Lineage (GTDB taxonomy): Bacteria > Acidobacteriota > Thermoanaerobaculia > Multivoradales > J023 > JAUIJL01. Next base: position 16,172 of record JBCDKB010000117.1, read on the forward strand.
CGCCGGCGGCTCGCGGAAAAACGCCAGCTGACGCGTCACCTCTTCGACCGTCAGGCCGTGGCGCTCGATCTGGACAGTGTCCTGTGGCGACAGGTCGGCCGCGGCTTTGGTGGCGGATTCCGCGGCTTCACGGGACTCGGTATCGGCCATGGTGGGCTCCGGTCTAGCGGGGGGCGGTGGGCGAATAGGTCGGAAGAACGTCGGCGAGGTCCGCCAAGCGCGGCGCCGCCGCGTCTTTGCCGGAGAGGGTCGGATCCACACCGCCCAGAGGCCACGCGATATTGATCTCGGGGTCGTTCCAGACCACGCCGATCTCGTGCCCCGGATCATAGAAATCCGTGCACTTGTACTCGACCTGGGCGGTCTCCGACATGACGTAAAAGCCATGGAGGAAATCGGGCGGAATGTAGAGCTGCCTGAAATTGTCGGCGCTCAGCACCTCGCCGACCCATTGACCGTAGGTCGGAGAGCCGCGGCGCATATCGACGGCGACGTCAAAGATCTCGCCTTCGACGCAGCGCACCAGCTTGCCCTGGGGTCGCCGGCTTTGGGCGTGGAGACCGCGGAGGATGCCGCGCCTGGACTTCGAGTGGTTGTCTTGAACAAAAGTTACGTCGAGGCCCTGCTCGCGGTAGCGGTCCGCATGGTACGTCTCGACGAAAAATCCACGCTCGTCGCGGAAGACCGCGGGTTCGATGAGCAGAACGCCTTCCAAGGCCGTTTGATGCGCTTTCACGATTCGATTCCTCTCCGGAAATTGATCAGAGGCCTAGCCGAGGCCGAGGCGGGCCGTCGCCTCTTCGCCGGCGACGGCGCGGCACCAGTCGGCGTTATCCAGATACCACTTCACCGTCTCCGCCAGTCCAGACTCGAAGTCATGCTCGGCCTTCCAGCCGAGCTCGCCCTGGATCTTGGAGCTGTCGATGGCGTAGCGCTGATCGTGGCCGGGGCGATCGGTGACGAAGCTGATCAGCTCCCGGTAGTGGCTCTTCCCCGCTATCGCCGGATTGGTTGACGCCGGGCGGGCCTCCTGGACGAGGTCGCAAATGCGCTCGACGACCTCGAGGTTGGTCCGCTCGTTGTGGCCGCCGATATTGTATTTTTCGCCGTCCTGGCCGCCCCGGAGGGCCAGCAAGATGCCGCGGCAGTGGTCTTCCACGTACAGCCAATCCCGAACGTTGCTGCCGTCACCGTAGACCGGCAGCGGCTGTCCGGCGGCGGTCTTGTGGATCATCAGCGGGATGAGCTTCTCGGGGAATTGATAGGGCCCGTAATTATTTGAGCAGTTGGTGATCAAAGCCGACAGGCCATAGGTGTGGACGTAGGCGCGGACGAGGTGATCCGCCGACGCCTTGGAGGCCGCGTAGGGCGAATTCGGCGCATAGGCGGTGGTCTCGTGGAAGAGCCCTTCGGCGCCGAGTGAGCCGTAGACCTCGTCCGTAGAGACGTGGAGGAAACGCAGTGAGTCACGGCCGTGTTCGGCGATGCGATGCCGGGCCGCCTCAAGGAGCTCGAAAGTCCCGACGATATTGGTGTGAACGAACTCGCCGGGGCCGTCAATCGAACGATCGACGTGGCTCTCGGCGGCGAAATTGACGATGGCCGTCGGTGCGAAGTCGGCGACGGCACTGCGCACGTCATCACGGGAGGCGATATCACCGCGCTGGAAGCGATAGCGCGGGTGCTGCTCGACATCGCGGAGGCTTTCGAGGCTGCCGGCGTAGGTCAGCTTGTCGAAGTTGAGGACTTCCGCGTCGGTATTTTCCAGAATATGGCGAACGAAATTCGAGCCGATGAAACCGGCGCCGCCGGTCACGAGCCAACGATCCATGGACAGTCTCCGCGTTGAGCTTAGGTCCGCCTCGCGCCGGCTGAGGGCCGGCTGCGAGGAAGGTCACAGGGACAGGTTCAGAGGTGTTCTAGGGGGTGCGAGGGGAGCCGGATCTCAAGGGGAGATGTGGGCAGGACGGCCGTTTTTGGGGGTAGTGCGGACGCGCTCAGCACGACGTGGGAACGCAGCGGCGGCCGATTTGGAGCTCGGCGCGGCCGCACCGGAGACAGGCGCCCTCGCGGGCCGCAAGTATAGCGGAGGCCCCTTCGTCCCCCGGCCGCTCGCCGGTGGTAACTTTCAAATCATGACGACCCTGCAAGCCTTCGTGCTGGCCTTGGTCCAAGGGATCACGGAATTCCTGCCGATCAGCTCTTCCGCCCACCTCATTCTGACGCCTTACCTCTTCGGCTGGGGCGACCAGGGGTTGACCTTCGACATTGTCACCAATACCGGCACGCTCGCCGCCGTGGTGCTCTACTTCAGACGCGAGCTATGGACTCTCGCCCGCCACCCTTTCGCCGGCGTCCGTCGATTCGAGCGCCGAGGGGACGAGACGAAGGGCGGGGCCATCGAAGCCGACGGAGCCTTCGACGGGAAAGAGCCTGATGACGCGGCCTCCGACTCGGGAGACGGACCGCCGCTCCTCGCACTGATGGCCGTCGCCACCCTGCCCGTGGTGCTCGCGGGTCTTACGATCTACGGCTGGCTCTCCACCGACGGCCGCAGCCCGCAGGTGATCGCCACCACCTCGATTGTCTTCGGCCTGCTCCTCTGGCTGGCGGACCACAAATTTCGGCATCACAGGCAATTCCGCCACATCGGATGGAGCGCCGCGGCGCTCATCGGCCTCGCCCAGGCCTTCGCCCTGATCCCCGGCACCTCCCGGTCCGGCGTGACCCTGACGGCGGCGCTCATGCTTGGATTTCGACGTCGCGACGCCGCTCGCTTTTGCTTCCTCATCGCCATCCCGGTGAGCCTCGCCGCCGTGCTCCACGATGTGAAAGACCTTATCGAGGTCGGCGCCGCCACCGGCGGCGCTTGGCTCCCCTACGCCGTCGGCTTCACCGGCTCGGCCGTCTCGGCCTTCCTGGTGATCGGCTGGCTACTCAACTGGGTCGAGCGACAGAGCCTCGATATCTTCGTGGTGTACCGGGTGCTGCTGGGGCTCGTCATCTTCGGCTTACCGCTCGTCACTTGAGTCCGTCAAAAAGCCTGCTCGCGTTCTCCCTGCGACGTCGGGAGGACGCCTGACGACGGGGCGGCTGAGCGGACCTAGGAGCCAGGTAATCCGGGCTTTTTAGGCCGA
>JBCDKB010000118.1:0-19305 GCA_038747035.1 Acidobacteriota bacterium
CGCCGATGCGCTGGCCAACCTGGCGGCGGTGACCGCTGAGCTCGGGGATTGGCCGGCGGCGGAGTCCGCGGCCCGGAGCCTGCTCGAGGCGGACGGCGATTCCGCCGACGCGTGGAATAGCCTCGGCGCTGCGCTCGAAGGCCAGGGGCGCCGGACCGAGGCGGCCGACGCCTACCGCCGGTCGCTGGCGCTCGATCCCGGCTACTGGCGCGCGCGGGCCAATCTTGAGTCCTTGGGTGCCGGAGGCTCGCCGTGAACCGGCGCTTCGCCGCTTGGGTGCTGCTCGCCGCCGCTCTCGTGCTCGTCTGGATCGCGCTCGGCCCTCGGTCGCACGTCCCCGGGGGCGGCTCCGCCGCGGCGGCGGACGGGGGCAAACCCGGAGTCGCCGACGTCGAAGGCCGGGCGTCGCCCGCGGATCAGGCCCCCGCCGGCGGGGCGACGGCGGACGCCGCGGATGATCCCGCCCGCGCCGCCGCGAGGGAAGAGCGATTCGCCCGGGTGGTCGCGAGCATGTGGTGGCACCAGCCCCGCTTCGCCGAGTCGTCGACCTTGGCCCTGCGTGCGGACCAGACCTCCAGGATGGATGCCCTATGCCTCGGGACGTTGAGGCGGCGACTAGAGCTTCAACGACAGGTGCGAACTGGGCAGCCGGCGCTGCGGGCGTCGATCGAGGGTCTCGACCTCGAGCACGCGCAGGCCGGCCTTGAAGCGCTGGAGGCCGCCGCCGGCGAGCTGGCGATGATCGAAACGGCCCTCGCCGTCGAGGTGCTGTCGGTGCTCGACCCGAGCCAGCGTGAGGTGCTGCGCCGGGACCATCCCGTGCTGCTCAAGCGGCCGTGGCTCAAGACCCTCGGCGGTGAGCGCCTCCGCGGGCCTAGCGGTCGACCGGCGTCGGGTCGGCCGGCGCCGGGTCGGCCGGGGGGCTGAAGCCGCGGTGAAGCCAGCGGAAGCGTACGATCTCGAGCAGCATCCTGAGCGAGTCTTGGATCGGGCGCACCCGGGAGGGCGGCGAGTGGGCCCAGCGCACGCCGACCTCAACGACCCGGTAGCCGAAGCGCCTGGCGAGCCAGATCATCTCGACGTCGTAGCCAAAGCCGGGGGTCACCAGGTGCGGAAAGATCCGGCGGGCGACCTCGCCGTCGAGCAGCTTGAAGCCGCACTGGGTGTCGTTGAGGCCGCCGACGCCCGCCAGCCGGACGATTTTGTTGAACGTCTTGCCCATGAGCTCCCGATAGAGCGGCTGGCGATGCTCGAGCTGCGATTCGGCGACGGCGCGGCTGCCGATCACCACCGCAGCGTCCTCCAGCCGTGACTCGAGCCGGCCGAGGTCGTCGACCGGCGTCGACATGTCGGCGTCGGTGAGCAAGAGCAAACGGCCGCGGCTTTCGAGCACGCCGCGGCGCAGGGCGGCGCCCTTGCCCAGGTTGTAGGGCTGTTCCAGGCAGCGCACCCCGCGGGCGGCGAAGGACTCCGCCAAGACCGCGGTGGCGTCGGCGGATCCGTCGTCAACCACGAGGACCTCGAAAGGGGCGTCCGGGCCCACGCCGAATCGGGATTCCAAATAGGCGAGCACCTGATCGAGGCTCGGGCCGAGGCGAGACTCTTCGTTGTATGCCGGGATGATTACCGACAAAGCCGTGTGCGGTGCGGGATATTGCTGGGTTGCGTGGTGCAAAGACTTGCCTTGGCGCATCGGGTTCGCTAGAGTTTGGAGCTTAGAACAGGCCTATTTCTACCTACAGCTGCTGACTTCATTGCTGATTTCACCCTGGATTTGAAAGGCCGGTTCGACGCCACGACCGGGCTTCGTGCGCATGGAGGAAAGGCCGATGGCGTCCGAAGGGCCGTTAGGTCCACCGCCGGAGAAGTCGTCCGGGCGAGGCGACGGTCCTGATTTACACACTGGAGGACTCCCCATGAATCAAGCCTACTCGATGCCCACCGCTGTCCCCGTCTCGCAGGTCGGGGTCGAAACCCGCGCGAGCTTCATCACCAAGACCTACGCCCACTTGCTGGGGGCCATCGTTGCTTTCACCGGCATCGAGGTTTTTCTCTTCACCTCCGGACTGGCGGAGCCGATCGCCAGCGCCATGCTCGGCGTCTCGTGGCTCGCCGTGCTCGGCGCTTTCATGGTCGTCAGCTGGATCGCCAGCCGCGCCGCGGAGCGCGCCGAGTCGCTGACGGTGCAATACGCGGCCCTCGCCGCCTTCATCGTGGCGGAAGCCTTGATCTTCGTGCCCTTGCTCTACATCGCCTTCGTCACGGTGCCGGGCGCGATCCAGACGTCGGCTTTGATCACGCTGGTGGCCTTCGCGGGCCTCACGTGGGTCGCCTTTACGACCCGCAAGGACTTTAGCTTCCTCGGCGGTATCGTGCGCTGGGGCATGGTGTTGGCGCTGGTCGCCATCGTCGGCGGGGCGATTTTCGGCTTCCAGCTCGGCACGTTCTTCTCGGTCGCGATGGTCGGGCTCGCCGGCGCCGCGATCCTCTATGACACCTCCAATGTCCTGCACCACTACCCGCAAGGGCGTTATGTGGCGGCGTCGCTCCAGCTCTTCGCCTCCGTGGCGCTGATGCTGTGGTACATCATCCAGCTGGTGATGTCGTTCTCGAGCGACTGATCCGCTGACGGACCCGCCCCGCCCGTTGAGGGCCTCGGCCCGGGGGGCGGGTTCTCCGTAGCGAATCACCGAGGGCGCCGGTGCGGCGCGATAAGCTCTCGGGATGAGCACCGGTGATTCCGCGGCGGAAACGCCGCTTGAACGGCCCCGGCGCACCGACGCCGGGGCCGACGTCGTCAAGCCCCAGGATCAGCTGGGCCGTCCGCTGACCGATCTCCGCATCTCGGTCACCGATCGGTGCAACTTCCGCTGCACCTTCTGCATGCCGGCCCACCGCACCTACGAGTTCCTTCCCCGGCCGCACATCTTGAGCTTTGAAGAGGTCATCCGCCTCGCCGGCCTATTCGTGGATCTGGGGGTGCGTAAGCTGCGGTTGACGGGTGGCGAGCCGCTCCTGCGGTCCAAAATCGAAATCTTGATCCGTGGCTTGGTCGACATTCCGGGCGTCGAGGATGTGGCGCTGACTTCGAACGCGGCCCTTCTGCCGAAGCGCGCCGCCTCGCTTAAGGAGGCGGGGCTGGACCGCGTCACCATCAGCCTGCATTCACTGGACCCGAAGACTTTCGGGGAGCTCAACGGCCTCGACTTTCCCTTGGATCGGGTGCTCGAGGGGATCCGCGCGGCGATCGACGCCGACCTCGGGCCGGTGAAGCTCAACGTGGTGGTGATGAAGGGGGTCAACGACCACGAGATCGTCGACCTCGCCCGCTACGGACGGGAGGTGGGCGCCGTCGTGCGATTCATCGAGTACATGGACGTCGGTACCGTCAACGCGTGGGACCCGGAAGGCGTGGTCTCTGCGCGCCAGATCCTCGACACAATCGACGCGGTGTGGCCGCTCGAAGCGGTGGCCGCGGAGCGGCCGGAAGACGTGGCGAGCCGCTACCGGTACCGCGACGGCGGCGGCGAAGTCGGCGTGATTTCGTCGGTGACCCGGCCTTTTTGTGGGGACTGCTCGCGGGCCCGGCTGAGCGCAGAGGGCCAGGTCTTTACGTGCCTTTTCGGCGCCGTCGGCCACGACCTCAAGACGCCGATGCGGGCCGGCGAGTCCGACGGGGCCCTGCGCCAGCGCCTGGCGGATTTGTGGCGCCTTCGGACCGACCGCTACTCGGAACAGAGGACCGCGGCGCTCAAAGCCGGGACCTTTGTCCCGATGAAGAAGGTCGAGATGTTCCGGATCGGCGGCTGAGCCGCCGCTCGACGCCGCGGTCGCCGACGGTTGGATCTTCGCGGCGGATGCTTGAGCGTTCGGCGATCTCCGTTCGGCGAAGCCCCGGGTGCGGACGGGGTCAAGCGCGCACGGGCCTGAGGGCGGATAAAAAAATAGCTCCAGAGTGATGCTATTCCGTGAAGACCAGCTGACCAGTTGGGTAATCCCGGTGCCGCCTCGTGTAGAGACTTCGTGGTGTTGGCGACACCTAGCTGTTGGTCTTCGCGGAATTCCATCACCCGGAGCCCGCTCTCGTTAACCTAACGAAGCAAAGCCTGTGCCAGCCTGTCGTAGCGGTTGATGACGGTGAGATCTGGCCTCTGCGGTTTTCAGAGGCGGAATAAGGTGTCCGCCAGCGGTCAGTGCGCGCTAGCGGACACTTCTGGCGACCGACTCGGTGTCCGTTAATGGTCAGCGACGGCCGCCTGCGCCGAGGGCGCCCTGAGGTCGAGGGCGACCGCGTGGGTGCGATCCCGGGCATAGAGCCGACCGTCGGCGATCGCCGGCGGCGTCCAGGCGCGCCCGGGGAAGAGCTGGTGCCGGGCGAGGACGCGGGGGCCCTTGGGAAGGAGTTCGAGGAGCACAAGCGTGCCGTCATCTTCGAGGGCCACGGCTCGATCGCCGACCGCGACGAGATTGGCCCGGCCGACTTCGCGACTGCGCCAGAGGATTTTTCCGGTCGGCAGGTCCACCGCCACCAGCGTCGCCGGCCCGACGCCGCCGTTGGAGCCGACGAGGGTACCTGCGAAGTGGACGGCGTTGCTGTAGAAGATGCGCAGCTGGGCGGACTCCCAGGCCGGGACGTCGCTGGCCGTGCCGTCCGCGTCGGCCGCCGGCACGAGCAAGCGGCTGCCCTTAGCCGGGCCGGAGGAGAGAAAGATCCCGGCGTCGCCGACGACCGGGGTCAGGATGTTGGCGCCATTTGGATTGTCGTAGGGCTGGCGCCAGAGGGCCTGGCCAGTCGCGGGGTCGAGGCCGGCCACTTCGGCTTTGGAGACGGCCACCAGCTGACGCCGTCCGGCGAAGGCGCCGAGGGCGACCGAGGCGTGGGCGCCGGCGTCGTCGCCGCTCGACCAGGCGGTCGAGCCGTCGTCGAGGCGCAGGGCGACGACGCCGCGCCCCTTCGCGTGGCCGAGGGGGAGGACAATCCGCCGGTCGCCGACCGCGTCGACGATCAGCGGACTCGGCGTATAGCCCGGTCCGGCTTTCTCAGGGCGGGCGGTGTCCCGCCAAAGGTCGCGGCTCCAGCGCACCTCGCCGGTCCGTAGGTCGATGGCGTGGACCTGGGCGCCGCTGCCGACGGTGACCGCAAGACCGCCGGCGATCGCCGGCGTGGCGTAGGGGCCGAGGCCGAAGCGACCGGAAAAGTCTTTGGCCGGAGAGCTCCAGGTCACCCGCCAGCGTTCGTCGCCCGTTCCGATGTCGAGGGCGACGGCGACCTCGACGTCGCCGGCTCGGAAGGCGGTGACGGCGACATCGCCCTGGACGGCGAAGCCGGCGTAGCCCTCGCCGAGGGGCCGTTTCCACAGGGCGCGCGGCCCGTCCGCCGGCCATGCCCCGGCGATCTCGCCGTCCTCGGCGTGCCAGTTTCCGGTCGGCCCGGACCACTGGGGCCAGCCGGAGTCGTCGGCGGTGGCCTCGGCGAGTATCGGGGCCGCGGCGAAGACCGGGGCCAGGAGTAGCGGCAGGATTCGGGTGAGGGGAGCTGGGGCGAATCTGCGGGGGAGGCGGCGCCGGGGCGAACGGGGGCTGTGGGTTTCGGGCTGTGAAGGCAACATGCTGAATCTCCCGGTTTGGATGGAGTCCGTGGATCGTGCCGCCGCTGGTCCCGCAGCTCTAGGGCGCCGCGGTGGGGGTCCCGTGACGATTCCGTGGGCGCCCCGTGTCGGCCCCGTGACGGCCCGATCTTTGGCGCCGCGGCGCCGTAAAATAGGACCATGAGCGCTCGAGCCTTCCGCCTTGGCCGGTGGCACGTGGAGCCGTCGACGGGGCGGGTGGTGGATGGCCCTGAACAGCGCCAGCTGACGCCGCGGGCGATGGCGGTCCTGCTCGCCCTCGCCGAGCGCCCGGGCGACGTCGTGTCCAGGCAGGTCCTGCATGATCGGGTGTGGGGTGACCGGATCGTCGGCGAGGACGTGCAGCGGCGCGCCATCGCCGAGGTGCGTCGGGTGCTCGGGGATGAGGCGTCGAATCCGCGTTTCATCGAGACCCTGCCGCGCCGGGGCTACCGCTTGGTCGAATCCGTGCTTCCGGTAGAAGAAGCCCCCCGGGATGTGGGAACTGCGGAGGCTGAGGCTCCCGGGCCCGGTCGCTCAGCCGGTCCATCCGTCGAGGTCGGTCCTCGAACCCCGTCGCCGGCCGGGCGTCGGCTCATCCGGGTCCTCGGGCCCGCGGCGGTGGTGCTCTGTGCGCTGGCGGCGTGGGCCCACCTGTCGCCGCGTGCGCCGGCGAACCTCGAGCCCGAACCTTTGGTGGAGGCGGGCCACCGGTCGCGTCCTCTAACGGCGCTGCCGGGGCGCGAGTCCCTTCCGGCCTTATCGCCTGACGGACGTCGTTTGGCGTTTCGCCGGGAGGTGGACGGCGCGGTCGACCTTTGGCTCCAGGCCTCGAATGCCGATACCCCGGTGCAGTTCACCGACGATGGGGCCCGCGAGGGCGCTTCCGCCTTCGCCCCCGACGGCGAGTCCCTCGCCTATGGGGTGCGGCGGGACGCCGCCGACGGTGAGCGCTACGACGTCGTGCTACGGCCGGTGCTCGGCGGCGACGTTCGCACGCTGGCGTCATTCGACGGACCGGTGCTCGGCCTTGATTTTTCACCAGTAGGCGATTCTCTGGTGGTGTCGGTCCGTCCGCCCGGCGCTCCGGCGCACCTCGCGCGCATTGCTTTTGATGGCTCGGTCCGGCCCTTGACCCGGCCTCCGGCGACCGTCGTCGGTGACGTGAAGCCGGCGATGTCACCGGACGGAGGCGCCGTCGTTTTTGTCCGGGCCGCCCTCGAGAACGCCCACGATCTCTATCGAGTCGAGCTCTCCGGCGACGACCCGGCGCGGCGGTTGACCCGATTGAACGGCAAGATCCCCGGCGTCGCGTGGTCGTCATCGGGGATCTTCTTCACACGATTCCCGCCGGAACGCTATTCCCTGTGGCGCCTCGACCCCGTGACCGGCGAGGTCGCCGGGATCACGTTACCGGTGCGTTTCGCGACCCACCTGGCGGCCGCCGGCGGTCGGGTGGTGCTGGTGGATTCGGGCAACGACGCGGACATCGGCGCCGTCTCGTTTGAAACGGGCGCTTGGCGCGACGTCATGCGGTCGACGGTGTGGGACGCCTCGCCGTCTTTTTCCGCCCGGCACGGCCGCTTGGCTTTCGTCTCCACCCGCACCGGCGGCGCTGAGATCTGGACCGGAGACCGGAACGGCGGCGCGCTCCGCCGTTGGACCCGCCTCGACGGGCCGCTGGCGCAGCATCCGAGCTTTTCGCCCGACGGCCGTTGGTTGGCCTATGACGTCCCGGTCGCCGACCGGAGCGCGATCCGACTGGCGGCGGTGGCCGGGGGCGCCGTCCGGACCCTCGGCGTCGGTGACGCCCACGAGCGGCTGCCGTCGTTTTCACTCGACGGGCTTCGCCTTTACTACCTCTCGGACCGCGGCGGCGGGTGGGGCCTTTGGCGCCGCCGTCTCGACGAGTCGGGCCCCGGCGAGCGCCTCGTCGCCGGCCGCTGTATCGGCCGGGAAGATCCCGCCCAGGAAGACCCGGCCCGGAAAGATTCTTCCGCGCCAAGCCCTCCGGTTGTCGTCGTCGCCTGCGAAGGGGACCCGGGTTTGCGCCGCTTGGGGCTAAATGGACGGCTCGAGCCGTGGTCGGAAGCGCCCCGGCCGATCACCTGGCGACAGTGGGCCCTCGACGCGTCGCGGGTGGTGGCGGTGGTCGCCGCGCACCCTGACGGCGTTGCGCTCGAGCAGCTGGACCGCCGGAGCGGGCGTCGGTCGGTGCTGGGCAGGCTCGACGGCCGGCCACTGGACCAGGCCTTGGCCCTCGGCGACGGTGAGGTCTACGTCAGCGTGCTCCGCCAGCTCGCCGGTGACCTCCACCTCGTCGAAGGGCTCTAGTCGAGTCGCTTCGGCGCCGGGCGCGATCGCCGGGCCGGGGGATAGAATGCTCCATCTCCCCCCCGCCATGAAAGGAAGGCCCATGTCCCGATTCCGCGTGCCGCATACTTTGATTTTGCTCTTTGCGATGAACGTCTTGGCGTTGCTCGTCACGTATGTCTTGCCGCAGGGGAAGTTTGAGCGGGCTCCGAATGAGAGCGGCCGCGAGCAGGTGGTGGCCGGGACCTATTCGGTGAACGAGGACTCCGAGCTGATGAGCCCCTGGCAGCTCTTCACCGCGATTCCGCGGGGATTCGAAGAGGCCCAAGACATCATCTTCTTCATCCTGCTGATCGGCGGCGCGTTCGCCGTGATGCGCGCGACGGGGGCGATCGACGCGGGCCTGGCGTATCTGCTCAACGCCTTCGGGCACAGGCCCTTGCTACTCGTGGCGGGTTCGATGATGGTCTTCGCCGTCGGTTCGAGCACCATCGGTATGGCGGAGGAGTACATCCCTTTTGTACCGGTCCTGCTGGCCTTGGCGATCGGCCTCGGCTTTGACGCGGTGACCGCGATCGGGATTTTGTGCATCAGCTACGCGGTCGGCTACGGTGCGGCGATCTTCAATCCGTTCACGGTGATCGTCGCCCAGCAAGTGGCGGAGGTGCAGCCGGCGTCGGGCATCGGATTTCGGCTGGTCTTGACGGTCTTTCTGCTCTCCCTCGGCATCCACCACGTGTGGAGCTATGCCCAGCGCGTCAAGGCGGACCCGAGCAAGAGCCTGGTGGCGGATATCGAACCCGACCCGTCGTGGAAAGTGGAGGGTCGCCCGGAGTTTACGGTGACCCACGGCCTGGTGCTCGGACTGCTGACTTTGGCGATCGGCATCATCGTCTGGGGCCTCAAGGCGAAAGGCTGGTACATCGTCGAGATGGGGGGTGTCTTCTTGATCCTCGCGGTGGTGATCAGCCTCGTCGCCCGCTTGAACCCGGACGAGGCGGCGAAGGAGTTCTGCATCGGCGCTTCCGAGCTGACGACGACGGCGCTGCTCATCGGATTTGCCCGGTCGATCTTGATCCTGCTCGAGGAGGGCCAGGTGATCGACACCATCGTCTACGGCGTCTCCCTGCCGCTCGAGCACGCGGGCTCGGCGCTGGCCGCCGTCGGCATGCTCTTCTTCCAGAGCGTGTGCAATCTGTTCATCCCGTCGGGCAGCGGCCAGGCCTACGTCACGATGCCGGTGATGGCGCCGCTGGGCGATCTGGTGGGCGTCAAGCGCCAGGTCGCGGTGCTGGCCTACCAGATGGGCGACGGGCTGACGAACATCATGGTGCCCACCAACGCCGTGCTCATCGGGATTCTGACCATGGCCCGCATCCCATACGAGCGCTGGCTACGCTTCATCCTGCCGTTCATGGTGAAGGCCTGGATCCTGTGCTCGTTGGCGCTCGCCGTGGCGGTGTGGATCGGCTTCGAGTGAGACGGACTACAGCGCGGCGCCGACGGGGCTAGAAGTCGGCGTCGCGGGCGAAGTCATCGAGGCAATCCGGACACAGGCCGTGGCTGAATTGGGCGTCTGAACGCTCGGTGAAGTAATCCTCGAGCGCGTTCCATTCGCCGTCGTCGTCGCGGATTTTCTTGCACGAAGCGCAGATCGGCAGCAGGCCCTGGAGCGCCTTGACCTCCGAGGTCTTTTCGTCGACGAGCTCCTCCAGACTGCGGTGGGCGCCGAGGAGGTCGAGGTGGAGGCGCAGCCGGCTGAGCAGTCGGCCTTTGGAGATCGGCTTGACCAGGAAGTCGTTGGCGCCCAGGGAGAGCCCGGACTCGACGTCAACGTCACGGCCTTTGGCGGTGAGGAAAATGATCGGCAGGCTCGATAGCGCGTGGCGCTCCCGAAGCTGCTGGCAGACTTCAAAGCCAGACATGTGGGGCATCATCACGTCGAGCAGGAGGAGGTCGAAGGACTCTCGCTCCAGCCGTTCGAGCGCCTCCCGTCCGCTGGCGGCGACGTCGAGGGAAATCGGCTCTCCGGCCAGAAAGTTCTGGAGTACGCGCAGGTTGACGGGCTCGTCGTCGACGGCGAGCACCCGGTGTCTGGTTTGGGGGGGCTGGATCCGGATCGGTGTGTCGGGCTCAGCCAGGGTCTCGAGGGCCAGGGGCAAGGACGGAGACCCGGATTGGGTGAGCGAATCGACCGGCGCCGACCGGCCCGGGCGCGGGGCCCCCGCTAGCTCCTCCGCGGTGGCGACGGGCAGTCGGACCGTAAATGTCGAGCCCTGCCCCGGTGCGGATTCGAGCTCGAGGGTGCCGCCGTGGAGCTCGACGAGCTGGCGGGTGATGGCCAGGCCGAGGCCGGTGCCGCTCTGGGGACGGGCGGTCGAGGCGTCGACCTGCTCAAAGGCTTGGAAGATGACGTCGTGCTTGCTGGCCTCGATGCCGACGCCGGTGTCTTCGACCCGCAGCCGGAGCGCGTCGCCGTCGCGGTCGGCGAAGAGCGTCACGTGGCCGGAGTCCGTGAATTTGATGGCGTTGCCGAGCAGGTTGTAGAGGATTTGCTGGAGGCGATCTTCATCGCCCCACACCGGCGGCAGATCGCGCGGTACGGCGTGGCGCAGCTCGAGATCTTTGGTGCCGACGAGGGGGCGGCCGAGGGTCAAGACGACGTCGGTGAGGGCGGCGAGGTCGACGGGGCCGCAGCGGAGGGTGAGGCTCTTGTGCCGCAGCTTGGAGAAGTCGAGGATGTCGTTGACGAGGTGGCTGAGGCGACGGCCGCTGACGGCGATCATCGAAAGATCGTCGAGCACGGCGGGCGGCAGCGGGCCGCGGGCGCCGTCAGCGAGGGATTCGGCGAGGCCGACGATGCCGTAGAGCGGCGTCCGCAGCTCGTGGGAGGTATTGGCGAGGAACTCGTCCTTGAGTCGATCCACCTCGCGTAGACGCGCGCTCACGTCCCGTTCCTGGTCGACCAGGCTCCGCTGCTCCACGAGGTCGCTGTGCGTCGCTTCGAGGGCTTCGTAGGCGCCGCGCAGCTCTTTCTCGGAGGCCTCGATGGTGGCCTTCTCGCGTTCCCTGGCCTCGAGCAGGCTCTCGTTCTCGAGTCGGTGCGCAATCGATTGGGTGACGGTGCCGTGGATCTGCCGGACGGACCGCGTCACCACGGCGCCGTAGCAGAGGACCAGGATGCCGATAGAGACCAGATCCCTGTCGCCGCTGAAGATCAGGGCGACGCTCGGCGGCACGAGGGTCGGTGTCGTGAATGCGAGGAAGATCGCCGGAGACACGGCGCAGGTCGCCACCGAGCCGCCGACGAGGCCCACCAAGACGGCGATGGTGAAAAAGGCCAGGCCGAGCGGCGGCGTGTGGATGGCGTGGACGCCGATGACGCCCCACAGCGTTCCGGTCCAGGCGATGGCCGCCCCGTATCGGGTGAACCAGCGCTTTGGCTCTAGGGACCGGGCTTCAACCCGGGAGAAGGCTCGGAAGAGCGCGGCCCTGCCGAGCAGCGTGGCGATCAAGAGGGTGAGCCAGCCCGCGGATAGGGCGGTCTTCGGGAGCACGAAGTACACGCCCAGGGCGCACAACAGATTCGCGGCCACCGCCGAGCTCGACTGCTCGTACAGCGTCTGTACCCTCTGGACTTCTAGCTGTTGCTCCAGGCTCTTCGACATGTTTGACCCAACCGTACAATTCTAACGCCCGCTTCATCACACGGGTGCAGGATCGATACGGAAGGGTCAGGAACCCGCGGTTTCCGGACTCGGCCGACGGCGGAAAGTCTAGGAGCGCCGACCGCCTTTGAACTCGGCTTGCAGGGCCTTGAGGTCCTGCAGACGACCGGCGGCGGCGAGCGCCGCCTGCTCCGGCCAAGTTTCGGGGTCGAACATGCGGTACCGCCCGCTGATCGACGCCAGCAGGTCGCGGAGCTCCTGCGGCGTTTGGGCCGCGAGCTTGGCGAAGGAATCGAGGCCCTGGTCCCGGAGCACGGAGGCGATCTTGGGGCCGATCCCTTCGAGCTGGGTGAGGTCGTCGTGACTCGGCGCGGAGGCCGTCGCCGACGCCGAGTCCGGTTTGGGCTCGGGACCCGGCGGGGTCGCTTCCCGGGGCGTCGCCGCCGGCGGCTTCGGTTTCGGCGGCGGGGCAGCCGCGGGCGTCTTGGGGGACGTGGTCGGCCGCGCCGCGGGCGGCGTCGAGTCTTTCGAACCGCGGGCGACCGTCGGTGGCTCCATGAGATTTTCTCGGATCCACCACAGGGCGGCGAGGCCGAGGCTGGCGCAGGCGAGCACGGCGACGGCGGAGATGCGGGACGGGTCGGGCTGTTGGGTCTCTTCAGTCATCGAGGGGTCGCTTTCCGGAAGTCGAAGGACGGGTCACGGGGACATTACTCCACGGCGGCGCGGAATATTCGCAGCCGCCCCGCGGTGGCCCGACTCGCCCGCCGGCCAGCGGGCGAGGGACCATTCGGCGATCAGCCC
This sequence comes from Acidobacteriota bacterium, assembly GCA_038747035.1. GTDB lineage: Bacteria > Acidobacteriota > Thermoanaerobaculia > Multivoradales > J023 > JAUIJL01. The sequence goes on from JBCDKB010000118.1 coordinate 12,392, forward strand.
CGCTCAGTCCTTATCTTTCTTGCCTTTCTTGCGCCACCACGGATCGTCGTAGAGCTTGAGGAAGACGATCCGGGCGGAGAAGCCCTCGCCCGGGCCGGCGACGGGGACGCCGACCTCGAAGTTGACGATGGTTTCCCACGGCCCCATGACCGTCCCTTCGAGTCCGATGCCCGCCAACAGCTCGTCTTCCAGGCCGGTGTCTTCGTCGGTGGCCCAGAGCGCATCGCCTTCGATCTCCACCTGGAAGGTCTCGCCGATGCCGATACCGAACGTGGTGTGGAAGCCGCTCGCCTCCGAGGCGCGGACCAGGCCGTTTTGGTAGCCCGACACGTCGGCATCGCCGAAGGTGCCGAAGTCGTATTTGCTCCAGCGGTCGAGGTCATCGCCGTTCAGGTGTTCGAGCTCGATGCCGAATTTCGTGAATTTCGGCAGCCACCAGGTCTTGCCGAGCGAGGCCTGCCACTTGATGTAGTCCTCTTGCTCCTGGTTGAAGTCCGTATTGCCGGGGAGGCCCCAGAACTCCCAGTCCGAGCGTGACTCGTACGAGCCGCCCAGGCGGAACCGGTAGCCGGACCTGGAGTAGATCAGTTCGGTTTGGAAGCTGCTGACCAGCGTGTCTTCGGGAAGAATGAAGGCTTCCGCCGTATCGTCGGCGGTGCTGAAGTCGAGGGCCTGGAGGCCGAAGGTGAAGTCGAGCTTCGTGTACTGGCCGATCTGGACGCCGGCGAAGAGGGACAGCGACTGCTGACGCCGGTCGATTTCCTCTTCCGGAACTTCTTGGTCGTCGCGGAAAAGCTCGTCGCCGAAGGCGATGGCGAAGCCATTCAGGTTTGCGCCCACGTCCCAATTCGATCCGAAAACGCGGGGCTTGGCGATATTGGCGGTCAGGAACGCGCCGGCGAAGAAGATATTCACCTGGCTGCCGGTGTCTTTGTAGTCGAAGTCCAGGTAATTGATGCCGGCGAGCGGGATCGGGAAGTCCTGCCCGTCGTCATAGAAAACGCCGCCCGCGAGGAAGAAGCGACTGGTGTCGAATTCTTCTTGCACGAAGCGGTTGCCCTCTTCGTCTTTGACCAGGTAGCGCAGGCCTTCGTCGGTGTCGCGGACCATGGTCGCTTCCGAGGCCATCGTCTCTTCGCGCTGGCTGTCGAAATCCTCCGGATTGATGCGGACCTGGCTCAGCAGGGATTCCCGCTCGACCTGGACGGCGGCGTTCAGCACGGACCAGACCTGTTGACCCACGACGCGGGTCGGCAGGTAGTAGGCGTCGCGGGACCACTCCGTCGGCTGCCCCTGGGCGTCGAGCGGGGTGTAGAAGAAAGTCTCGTCGTTGGAGAGCACTTCCCCTTCGAGGCCGAGCTGCTGCTTGCGGGTCTTGACCCGCACGTAGAGCTCGCGGTCGACCCAGACGGTGCCTTGGAAGAGGCTTTCGCCTTCGGGGGCTTGGCCGTCTAAGGGCTCGAAATCGATCACCCAGCAATCGCGGCCGTCGACGTCGTCGGTGCCGCGCAGGCGATAGCTATATTGCTTGGCGAAGTTGATGGTCAGGGGGAGAACGGCGGCTTTTTCGGGCTGCAGAATCGGGATCTCCGGCAGCTTTTCGCCGCGCCACTTGACGCCGTTGAAGTAGAAGCTCTCCCAGGCCCAGTCGAAGCCCTCGCCCTGCTGGAAGTAGAACGGGCCGTCGAAGCTCGCTTCGACGCCGCCGGTGCCGGTGCCGAGCTCGAAGCGCAGGTGGAGCACGTTGCGCGCCGTGTAGCGGGAGATGAGTCGGGACTGGTCGTCTTCGGTGGCTTGGAGTCGGCGGAGGATCTCTTCGACGGGCATCTGACGCGTATCGTCGACCCGAACCTCTTCTTCGAGGCCCTCGAGCTCCGCGGCGCTCATGCGTTCGACCTTCACCAGGCTCACGGCCCGCGGCCCGTCGATCGGCACGGTCAGACCCTGGGCGGTGCGGCGCTGGTCAAAGACCGAGCCTTCGAAGCCGTCGTCGAGGCTGAAGATGCGCGGGCTGCGCAGCTGCGGGTCGTCGAAGAAAAGCTCGAGCCGCTCGCTGCCTCGGGGCGCTTCCGCGATCACGCGGAGGGAAAGGTCCTCACCGCGCACAAAGGTCCAGGCGCGCTCGCCGCCGGTGGGGACCGTGTAGGGGTCGAGGGACATGTCGCCCTGGAATTCCCGCGCCAGGAGCTTGAGGGGGGAGAGGGCGGCGGCGTCGCCGGCGAAGTCGAAGAAAACGACCGAGAAGCCGCGGGCGGAGCCGTCGGCGGCCATCGCCAGGGTGGTGGACGGCTCGGCCGGCCAGGCCTGGCGGTCAAGCACGGCCGGCTTGCCCGGGTCGAGCTCCATCAGGACCTCTCGGGCCCGGTCCGCGTCGCCGCTGGGCTGCGCCTTGAGCACGACGCCGTCGACATAGGCGGCGGTGTCTTCGGCGTAGAAAGTGCGCAGGGTCGACTCGTCGGGCCACAGCGGCCCGACCAGGACGCGGGCGTCGCCGTTGGCGCCGGTGACGACCACCGCGGCGCGTTTGACGAGGTAGGCGAAGTCTTTGACGGTCCAGCTGCCGGCGGACGGCTGCCAGCCGATCTGGACGTGGGCCTTGTCCCCGGAACCGCTGACCAAGGCGGCGAGGGCGTCGAGCTCCTGCTGCAGCGTCTCGAGGTGGTCGAGCGCCGGGGCCGGGGTCCGGAAAGTGACGGAGGCCCACGGCGTCGCGCCGCCGTCGCCGAGGGACTTGAAGACGCTCGGGTCGGCCGTGCCGTCGACTTCTGCGGGCCAGGAGACGTAGAGCCGGGCTTCGCCGTCCACCGTCAGCTCGCCTTGGAGGGCGGCGAGGGCGGTCGCGGGATCTTCGACGTGGATGCCGGCGCAAGGGCGGCACGGAGGCCCGGCGGCGGAGGCGGCGGAAGCGATCAACACGGCGAAGAGGATCGTCGCCAGGGGGATAAAGCGATTCGGTCGCATGAATTCCTCGGAAGTGGCGGATGGCGTATCCGCGTCAACAGAAACGGACACCTGGGTAGGGGAGCATACGCCGCGAGCGGCCTTCAGGGTTCAGTTCGTCAAGATCGTCGGGGCCGATGCGGCGGCGTCTTGGCGAAGAGTCGAAGCCCAGGGGCCCGGCTCGGCGAAGCCGCCTCGTGTCCGGATCTGCAAACCGCTTGCCGGCCGGAATGATTCCGGCGGTGGAGCCGCGCCGCTTCGGCTGCTCTTGCCGGGGTGAAGAAACGAAAAGACGACGCCCGCGCCGCGGACGTCGTCTATCGGAGGCGACCGCCGCAGCGGGCGCCCTTTGAGGGGATTCGGTCGCAGACTCGTTAGTCCGTGACGCCCCCCGGTCCGCCGTGGCCTTCGAAGACGTCGTGGCGGGCGCCGACGTTGTCGACGGTGAAATGGGCCGGCGGTCCGGTGTGGTCCGACTCGAATTCCACGCGGACACCGAGGCCGATATAAGGCGTCATGTCTAAAACGTACTTGCGGAAGCCCATGTGACTCGTGCCGAGGTCGGTATTGGCGCCGGTGCCCGTGATCTCCACGGTGGTGAGTGGGCTGTCGGTGGCGTTGTCGATGATGCGCACCCACAAGGTCTCGCCGGAGCCCGGTGGAGAGTCGTTGTCCATGCGGAAGGAAAGACTCGCCGTCAGGGCGTTGCCCGGTATCCACAGGTGACGGGAAAGCGTGCCTTGGCCTTCAAAAGCCATGCAGCCGAAACCCATGAAGGTCGGCAGGGTTTGTCCACTGGCGGGATTCCAAGAGCACAGATCCACGTCCCCGGTGAGGGACCAGAAAGCATCGCCGTTCTCAAAATCGCCATTGAAGATCAGCTGATCGATCGAGTCGACTTCGAAAGGGACCGTTTGGCTCGACACGATCGGATCACCGAAGTGGTCGTAGGCCACGGCCTCGGCTTCAAGCGGGGTGTCTTTGGCGAAGAGATCCGGCGACCGGATGATCTGGTAAGGCCAGTAGTGATCTTCGGAGATCTCGACGCCGTCCACAAAGAACTTCACGACGTCGATGCGACTCTGGCTGAAACCCGAGAAGTTGGCGTCGAAGATGACAGAGCCCTCCCGCTCGTCGACGTCGACGTCGAGGACGGCGGTCTCGGGGGCCTCGTAGCGCATGTAGACCTGATCGATGCGGAAGGCGTCTTCCCATGAGCCGTCGGCGGCGAAGCGGAGGGTGAGCGTCTGGCCCGCGTAGGGATTCGACAGCGGGTAGAGACCTTTGAAGTAGTTGTTGGAGAAGTCTCGGATGCCGGCGTCGCCGGCGTCGATCGCTGGCGCCGATTCCAGGATGTTGTCTTGGGAGTCTCGAATTTCCACCAGCAGCTGACCGCCGTGGGTCTTGGTCGCATCCACCCGGTAGCGGAATCCGAGCTGGAGGGCGGTGGCGTCGTTCGGGACGGTGAAGGTCTTGCGCATGGCCCGGCCGTCCTCGAATCGAATGAATCCGCCGCCGAGGAAAGCGGCTCCCGGCTCGTCGTGGACGATCATCTCTTCGGTCGACACCTGCCAGCCGCCGCTATACCAATCGCCGTCAATCGGGGTTGAGGTCTCAAATCCGGTTAAGAAAAGGCGGTCTTCAGAGTGGTAGTCGAACGGGATGGTCGCCTCGCTCCAGGCCAGGCTGCCGTCGATGGCCTTGACGGTGGCCGTTTTCGGGCCCGGGATGGTTGAGATCGCCAGGTAGCCCTTGAATTTGTCGCCGGACACTTTTTTCCAGTCCCCGCCGGTGCTCGCCGACATCTGGACGACGCCGATGTCATCGACGGCGATGGCTTCGATCAGCACGCTGCCTTCGGCATGGTCGACGATCGGCGGGACCGGTCCGATTTCCGGCGGCCCGAGGTCCTCCGCCGGGTCTCCGACGTTGATCAGGTAGAAGGCGTTCTGCACCGCGGAGTGTTCAGGCGACGGGAAGCCGAAGCCGTCGATAGCGGCCTGCAGATAGGCGTCGCGGGCCTCGTGGAAGGTCGGGTCTTCATCGAAGTATTTGAGCGTCGCTTCGCGCCAGATGAACGCCGCCCGCTCGAGGCCGATGCCCGCCAGGCCGAGGTGGAATGGGGACTTGGCGAGGCACGTGTAGAGCTTCTCTTCGCACGGGGCGGCGTCGGCCTCGGCTTGGGACGGGATGCCCATCGCCAGGATGGTGAACATGTGGCCGTAGGCCGTCCCTTGGCAGTGCTCTTCGCGGTCTTCCATGCCGTTGACGTAGCCCGCGAGTCCGGTCTCCCCATCGGCCGAGTAGGACCAGGGGTTGACCATGCGTTTCATGAAATGGCCGAGATTGCCGCGTTCGTGGGTGGGTATGGACGAGCCGAGTCCGTCCGCCAATTGTGCGTAGTGCACGGTGAGCGCCGCCGTGATGTCGGCGTGGCCTTCGTTCAGGCCCCGGGCTTCGCCTTTGTTGTCGTCGGCTACGTGGTGGTGCCAAACGCCGTGGCCGAGCTCATGGCTGACGGTGAAGGGGTCCGTGGAAGACCATTCTTCGTCGGTCACGCCGTCGCCGAAGTTTGCGTAGGTGCCGTCCCAATTGGCGTCGTCGTAGCGTTCGTTCTTCTTCTTCCGATAGTGCACCCGGAGCAGCATCGGCGCCGCCTTGCCGTCGTAGCCTTCAATATTCCGGGTGTTGAGCAGCATGTCCCAGGCGCGCTGGGCGGCCCATAGCGCTTCGACGGCGGCGGTTTGGCCGGTGATGCCTCGGGTGTCATCCCCGGGACGCCAGTCCAGGCCGTCGCCCCAGACGTTGCTGTCCGCCTGGCCGTAGTCGACGCCTTTGAAGAAGACGGTTTCCGCGCCGTCTTCCATGTCCATCACTTTGGAGCCGCCGCGGGTGTGGTCGACGAGGAAGAATCGATTGTCGTGGTCGTGGAGCAAGGTATCGAGCTCGACCTCCCGGGGCTGGGTCTCGCCGGAGTAGGGGCGCGCGAAGCCGGTGCCTTCCGCATTGACCGAGTCTTCGACGTACCCCTTTTCATTCCAGAGCACGTCGCCGGTGTGCGCGTCGAGGTAGAGCTTGCTCGGCGCCGAGTCGGGGTGGAAGGCGTGGACTCGCCAGACGAGCGTCGCCGGCGCATCGGCCTGTGGCTCGATCGCCAATTCGATGTCCCCGTAGAAGCCTTCTGCGTCCAGGCGCAGGTGGTCGGCGACCGCGTCCCAGACCTGCGACTCCCGCAGGCGAGGGTCGAGCACGGCCGGAGGAGCGAACGGCGTCGGCGGGTAGTTGTGAACAACCTCACCGGTCGAGGGGTCGACATTGACTTTCACGCTCGCCCGCAGCACCCGCACGCCGTGAAAGTAGCGCTGGTATCGAGCCGTGAGGTGGCCGGCGTGGTCGAAGGTGGCGGCGGTATTCCTGAAGGTGTCTGCCTCCCCATTCCAGACCCCCGAATCAGGCGAGGCTAGAAAAGCTTCGGCGATGTCGAGCAGCGGCTGCGCGGCCGCCTGGTCGCCGCTAGACGGCGGGCCATTGAGCGAAAGGCTACCTGCGGGATGGGCGAAGAGAGCGGGCGACAGCAGGGTCGCCGCCGCGATGGCGGAGCTACATAGGAGCGTTCGGAAGTGTCGACGGGGCGAGGTGGATCGCTTAGGCATGGCTTCTCCTGAGAGAGTCGGAGGCTCTCTTCAAGCGTGGGGTACGGAGCCCCGACGCTAGTTTTTCTAGGGGGCAAGACCCTCCGGCGGGGTCTGCCCTACTAGTAGGAAAAGCTCTTTGAAATCCGACAGCCGACGGCGCGATCTTCGTTTCTTTCTCGGTCTGCTCTGCGGGTGGCCCGCGGCCGCCGGGAAGTCTCAGGAGGCCGGGAGCTGGCTTGGATAGTCGAGTCGAGCGGGGGGCGGGGGCGCCCCGGGGGGGGCGGGTTCAAGCCGGCGGTGGCCGTCGCGTAGGCGGCGGGCCGTGCGGCGGCTCCCGCG
>JBCDKB010000119.1:0-19227 GCA_038747035.1 Acidobacteriota bacterium
AATCGGCGCCCTTCAAATCACCGATCGCTCTAAACTAAAGCGCGATGGGAACTTCCGAAGGATTCTGGAGAACGGTGGGGGGACGCAGGTGGCCGATTCTGGCGATCACCGCGGCGGTGGCCGTGGTGCTGATGCCGGGCCTCGCTCGCCTCGAGACCGACAACTCGCCTGACGTCTTCATCATCGAGGGAAACGCCGATCACGAAGAGTATCAAGAGTTTCTCTCGCAATTTGGCCACGACCACTCCCTGCGGATCGTATTCTCCGGAGAGACGCTCTGGACCACAGAAGGGCTCCGGTTCCTCGACGCCCTCGAACGCGGGGCCGCCGAGCTGCCGGGGGTGGTGCGGGCCTCGGGTCTCGCCGAACACAAGCGCCGATTCGGCTGGCCGCCCGCTGACCCCCAAGCTTTCCGGCGAGAAAGTATCGACAACGGCCTCGATCGGGCCGCTGGATGGATTTCGCGCGACGGCGACGCGGCGTCGTGTCTTCTTCTCCTGGAGGCGCTCCAGCCAGAGCAACGACGCCAGCTCTTGGATTCCCTCGACTCGCTCCTGCTCACAAAGCCGGAGGGTCTGGAGGCCCAGGTTCTAGGCCTCGGCGTGCTTAACGCCGCGCTCGACCGCTCGTCTCGGGAGATCGAAGAGCGCTACTTTCCTTTGCTCATTGCTTTTACGGTGGTTCTGCTCGCCGCCGTGGTGCGTAGCCCCGGCCAGCTGATCGCAGCTCTGCTTTTCGTCGGCTTCTGCCAGCTCCTCACGCTCGGCCCCATGGGCTATCGAGGCGTCGCGCTCAATATGGTGCTGGCGATTCTCCCCCCCGTCATCTTCGTGATCTCGCTGGCGACCGCCGTGCACTTGATCCTGAGGGTGCGCTATCGGGCCTCCCTAGTCTTAAAGGATGGGGCCGAAGAGGCTCACTGGATAGACGTCACCTCCGCGGTTTTCAAGGAAAAGGGCTGGGCCGTCCTGTGGACGGGGGTGACCACCTCGGTCGGGTTCGCCTCCCTGATGGTGAGTGACGTCGCCCCGGTTCGCTCCCTCGGCGGCTGGGCCGCCCTCGGCCTGCTCCTCGCCACCGTCGCCGCCTTCACCGCGCTACCGGCCCTGGTTCTATGGCTCCGGGGCAAGCCGACGACCGCCAGCGCGACGGGCGGTTTCGAAGGCCGCGCGTCTCGCTGGGGGGCCACCGGGGCCAAGTTCGCCGTCCGCAATCGCCCCCTGGTCGTGGGAGGTCTGATCGCGATTTCTGGGCTCGCGGCCCTCGGCCTGCCGCAGCTGCGCGTGGAGAGCAATGCCCTCCACTACCTGGCTCCGGACCACCCGCTCCGCGCCGGTATCGAGGAGGCGGAATCGGTCGGTATCGGCGTCGCGGCCCTCGAGCTCTTGGTGCAGACGCCGTCCAGCGGCGGCGGCGCCCCCGCGCCGTTTGTCTCGGCCCTCGAAGTCGACCGCCTCGCGGATCTCGCATCCGATCTCGAGAAGCTCGAAGGTATCACCGGCGTCTTGAACGCCGGGACCGTGCTGCGCGACGCCTTGCTCTACGTCCCGCAGACACCGACCAACGCCCATCTCCGGGGCCAAATGGTCCTCGACGGCCTCGCCCAGGACGTGCAGGGCCGGGAGGTGCTGGACAGCTTCCTGAGCAAAGACCGCCAGACCGCACGCTCTACGGTCTTCGTCACCACTTCAGGGGTTGAGGATCTTCTGCGGATTGAAAGCCACCTGCGGGAGCAGGTGGCCGCCCGCTTTCCGGAGGCGACTGCGAGGGTGACCGGGGAATATCGACTGTTGCTCCTCGCCCAGCGGTCGCTGATCTCAACCCTGATTTTTTCCCTCGGGCTCACGCTGATCGCCGTCGCCGTCGTCTTGCGCTTGCTCCTACCGAGCTTCCGACTCGCTTTTCTCGCGCTCATCCCCAACCTCTGGCCGGTGGTCGGCGGACTCGGTCTCATGGGCTGGATCGGGGTTCCGCTCGATATCGCCACCGTGATGATGGCGTCGGTCGTCCTGGGGCTTGCGGTCGACGACACCATCCATACCCTCGGGCACTTCCGGCACTACGCGCCGTTGCACGGCGCCCGCGAGGCGGTGGTGCGCACGCTTCGGGCAACGGCGCCGGCTTATTTGCTCACCGGCGCGATCTTGATGGTGGGTTTCGGCGTCTGCGGCCTCTCCGACTTCGCCCCCATCGCCCGATTTGGTGCCCTTTCGGCTTTTTCGATCGGCCTCGCCGTGCTCGGCGACCTTTTCGCACTACCCGCGCTGCTGAGCCTGACGCCGGATAACGTCTGCCGTCGCCTCCAAATAGAGAGCACCGCCGAGGCCCTACAGCGCCCTCCCGGGCCTAGCAGCCCATGACAAGAGTCCAGCCGCGCTGCGCACTCGCGCTCGGCTGACTTTCAATTACAGATGGCTAGGCTCCCCAACGGACCTGCCACGTCGCCGATTTGCCGACGCCGCCCAGCCTCATCGCCTTGACCTCGATGCCTTTGGCCCCAGCGAGCTTCAGCATGCGGCGAAGGTATCCGGTCATGAACCGACAAAAATCTTCGTCAGCGAAGGCAAAGTCGCGGACGAGGACTCGGGCCTCGTGGGTCCTCAACATGCCCACGTCAGCTTGGCCGCTGTCGTGGTAGAGCCGCCAAAGCCGCGGGAAGCGTTCGAGCGTCCCCCAGACGTTTCCTTTCTGCACCATCGATCCGTAGACCTCAACGAGATCGACCTCAGCGCAGTGTCCCCCAAGCCAATGCCACGAATCGCCACCGGACTTCGGCGTGAAATAGGCCATCGCCCGCAAGAGGCCCAAGAAATCAGCCTCGGGGTACCACGACGCCACCAGGACTTGGCGATCGAGGTACGGGCGCAGATCCGCCTCTAGGACAGGCTCAACGTGGTCGCGCCTCTCCCGGAGCAGTCTGACAACACCGACAATTCCTGTACCTTTAATCTTTGCCATTTCGGGACGACCCGCTTTCTTTCTACTCGAAAGCTGCTCCCCGAATCAACGCGTACGTCAGGTTTCGACGAATTCCCGGATGTGATCGGCGTCTTGGGGACGATCCAGGAGGCTCACCCCGACCAGAAGCGGGATATTCGCCAGCAGGCCAAAGACGCCCTCGTGGACATGCTCAAAGCCAGCCGGTTTGAGCTCCGGATGGCGCAGAAAGAGCACATTCACCACCAAGCCCGCGAGCAGGCCCGCCACCGCGCCCTTCCCGGTCGCCCGCGGCCAGTAGAAGGCCGCGAGCATGACCGGGAAAATCTGCGCCACGCCGCCGTAAGCGGCCAGCAGAAGATCTACCAGGGACACCGATGACACCAGCACGAAGTAGAACGACACCAGCGAGAGCACCACCACGAAGAGCCTGATCAGCAGCTGCTCCCGCGCTCCAGCTAATTTTCCAGGGGCCGCTTTATCGATCCCGTCACGCACGAGAATGGAGGCGGCGGCGTGGAGAATCGAATCTCCGGACGACATCGAGGCGGCAAGCGTCCCCGCGCACACCAGGCCGATGAGAAGGGGGGACAGCTCGATCTGCGTCAGCAGGAAAGGCAAGATCGTATCGGCGGGCTCGACGCCGGGATAGGCGATCACGCCTGAGAATCCAATCAGCAGGATCGGGACGAGGAAAATCTGGAAAGTCGGATAGAGGACCACCGTCAGACGCAGGACCCGATCGCTCTTGGCGGCGTAGCTCTTCATGAAGAGGTGAGGCCACATGCTAAAGCCTACGGCGGAGATCAGCACCGCCGAGGAGAAGCCCGCCCACGACCACTGGCTGCCGTCCGCCAGGAGGCCAGGGGCTTCCAGCATCGCGGCGTGACTGGACGCCGCCAGCTGCTCGAACATCGCTCCGACGCCGCCGTAGAGCTTTGTCGGCAGGTAGAGACCCAGGAACCACGCCACAACCATCATGAAGGCGCCCTGGAAGGTGTTCGTCCAGCCGACGCCGAGCACGCCGCTGAAGAGTACGTAGACCATCACGACGCCGTAGGTGACCGCCGCGCCGAGGGCTTCGCTGATCCGTCCTCCCGAAACCGTGGACAGGATGTATCCGGCCCCTTTCATCTGGATGGTGAGGTACGGAATGAAGGCGCCGATCGACAGCAGCGCGAGAATGATCGACACGCCGCGGTTTTCGAAGCGGTGGGTCAAAAGCTCGGCCTGGGTTACAAATCCGTATCGCTCTCCTAGTCGCCTGGCCCTCGGGCCAAAGAAGTACAGCGGCACCATGCCGATGACGCCGTAGGCGATGATGTAGAAGGCTGAAGCTCCGCGCGAATACGCCCAGCCGGGGGCGCCGAGGAAAGCGAAGGACGAGAAAATCGAAGCGCCCAGCACAAAGTAGAGCACGAGGAATCCCATGCCCCGATCCGCCGCGACGTATCCGGCGACGCTCTTCGAGACCCGGAAGCCAGGCAGGATACCCATGATGAAGGTGGCCAGCAGGTAGAGGCCACAAATCACCAGCGCCGTCGTGCCGCTATCCATCGTCCCCTCCGCCCGTCTTCGAGCCCCCCTGCCCGGCCCGTGCTTCTCGCCGCTTGGCCTCTGCCTCATCGCCGAGGAAAAGCCAGAGCAACGAGCCGAACATCAAGACCATCGCGACGAGCACCCACGCCAGGCTGCGCGGCAGACCCAGAACCAGTGGCGTCGCCCCGGACATCAGCGGGTAGATCGGCCACATCATCATCGCTGAAATCCCGCACCACACCAGCACAAAAAGAAAGCGCCGGCGACGCGTGGTCACCGGCACATTCTCACTGAAGAAACGCAGGCCTCGGGGGATCCGGCCTTGCTCTTCGGCGTGGGGCTTCATGTTGAGGAAGCGCCCGGTCGAGCGGACGGAATCGTCCGCTCGCCAGGACGGTTCAGCGTCCGCCGCCCTCTTCGAGCTTCTTCAGCTCTTCTTCGAGGCGCTTCGCTTCTTCTTCCATCGCGCGGATCTGGGCATTCTCGGCCTCAATCCGCTCGTTCTCTTGGGCGATGCTCTCGTTTTCCTGCACGCGCTGTACGCCAGCGGCGTTGCCGGCGTTCTGATAGGCCGTGATCGAGTCGGCGAATTTCTTCTGCTTCTCGTATGCGAAGCCGAGCTGCGTCCAGACTTTCTTCTGATTGTTGGCGTCGGCCAGCTCAAGCGCTTTCCTCAGGGGCGTTTCCGACTCCACGAACTTTCCGGCGCTGGTGTAGGCCTGGCCGATGTAGAACGGAACGATCCAGTCGGAGCTGTTCTTCGCCTGCGCCCGCTCACCGGTCTTCACCGCGTCGTCGTAGAGACCGGCGCCGAGCTCGGCGGACATCTTCAGCATCAAGTTGTCGAAACTGGCGTCTTTAGCGACGACATCGGCGGCAAGCTCAGCAGCCTTCAGGTAGCTGCTCTTCTTCGCGGTCTTATCGCGCGTCATCCGTCCCTTCTTGATCAGCGCGTTTGCGTAGGTCGCCTTCTTGTCGGCGGCGCTCGGATCGAGGCGGACGGAGCGGTCGATCGCCGTGATCGCCTTCTCGAGCTGATCTTCCTTCAGCGCCAAGACGCCGTATTTGAATTGGACGTTCGCGTCTTTCGGCTTGATCTTGGCCAGCTGCGAGAAATCGGACAGCGCGCGGGCGTTCTGATTGGTCTTCAGGTACGCCTCACCGCGCATCTGGTAGAAGACGCCCTTGGCCTGGGCCGGCAGGGAGGACACTTCCACCGTCGAAAGCAGCTTGGTCACTTCCTGGTAGCGGCGAACGCCGAGGTAGGCGCGGCCAAGCTCCAGCTTGATCGAAAGCTCATTCGGGTTCAGGTCGTAGGCCTTGCGCAGGTGATTCAGGGCTTCTTCTTTGCGGTCCATGCGCGCGAGCGACATGCCTAGCATGTAGTGGCCCCGGTACCCTTCCGGATTCTGGTCGACCAGCTTCTGGAATTCCTGCGAAGCGACTTTGTAATTCTTCGTCTTGAAAGCGGCCACGCCTTCGTCCCAGCCGGCGTCGGCGGGGGCCACGATGCAGGTCGCGGCCATGAGGACTGCGGCGAGCACGGTCAATGCTTTACGCATGGGTTTGCTCCTTACTTCTCGTCAACTGTCCGGCCGGAATGCCTACGGCGTACGGCGGATCGTGATGTCTCTGGTGGAGAGGCGTGGGGCTCTGCGTCGCAGAGCCATAACTATTAGCCGCCTAACTGCTGATTGACGCGCTCCAAGAAAGCCCGGGACTGGTTGGGCCCCAAAGCCGAAGAGACGACCTGTTCAATGGAGCGGATCATGTCGACGACGGCGTCAAACCCTCGGCCCGATTCCATTTCTGCTTGCGTCCTTCGCGTGGTCGCATCGAGTTCAGCGAGGCGGTCGCTTTGGCCGAGTAGGTTCCTCGCAGCCTCATGGATACCTTTGGCGGCGAGAACAAGCTGAGGCGGCGTCATCGTCCGTAACCGTTCAGCTTGTATCTGCCCCAGCGGCTCCTTCAACTCCACCAGGCCGGCAGTCACCAGGCCGTAGAGGAGCTTGCAGACTTCGAAGGCACTGAGCCCAAGCACGGAGGCCAGCTCGTCGATGGACCTCCGCTCATCAACCTTGCAAATCACCTGCCACTCTTGCGGCGTGAAAGAGATCGATGTGCTGGAACTCTGGGAGGTGAAGATTGGCACGAGCCGTGTCGACGCGATGCGTTTAGAAAGCACCTGCCATTCGTCGATACGACGGGCCGCTTCCATCAACAGGTTTGTATTTGACTTCCGAATCGAGCGCTCTTCGGTTTCGACGCCGGCTTGGAACTCGAACTGGCCTTCCTGCCAGATCGCCAGTTCGTATACCGCATCTTCACCGCTCACTGAGCCGGCGGTCGCGTGCACGATCTCCCCATCTTTGAGGAAGATCTGCCCTGTTTGGGAAGGCCCCTGAAGAACGAAGACCCCCGTCTTGCCCGACACCGACACCAATTGGATGATGTCGGGCAGAGGGAGTTCTTTGAGTGACCCCTGGAAGGCCATGTGATCTTAAGTCCCTAGCTCACTGCAGGCGGAAGTTCACCGTCAGGTTGTAGTAGACGTCCACCGGTTTGCCATTGAGGGTGGCCGGCTTGAACTTCCACTTCTTGATCGCTTCGACGGCCTGTTCGGAAAGACCCATCGGCAGGCCTTTGAGAACCTTCACGTTCGTCACCGCGCCCTGCTTGTCGATGATCGCCTGAACGATCACGACGCCTTGAATGCGGGCTTTTCTGGCGATTTCCGTGTACTGCGGCTGCGGCGCCGAAACTTTCTCCGGCTTCGTCACGTCGCCGCCCACGTGGATCGGCCCTTCGGGCTCGGCCACCGGTGGCGCGTCAGGAATGCCGAAGACGATGTCGTCGACTTCCGGAAGATCGATCTCGGGCTCCGGCTCTTCGATCCGGATCGGCTCCGGCTCGTCAGGCGTCGGATCTGGGATCGGGACCTTCTTCGCCTTCGGCTTCGGGATCTCTTGCTTCTGCTTCGGCGGCGGCGGCTGGAAGCGCACCTGCTGCACGACGTAAACCTTCTTTTCTTTTTCCGCCGCCTGAGTTTCCTTGGTGAACTTCGGAAAGTTCACCGCCAGGATGATGAGGTGGAAGATGATCGCGCCGATGAGCGAAAAGCGAAGGGCGCGGTCATCTTCTTTATCCTCGAGCGCGTAAGTCGCGTACTCGGCGGTCGCGAAGTCGATCTTGTCGACCTTCTTGGCGGCTGTCTTTTTTGCGTCGGCCATGGGACCTCCAATGCTCTTGAATAGTCTGGTTTTGTCGTCAGGCGACTAGAACCAGAACGATTCGATCTCGCGCTGGGTGGGAATGGAAATGTTGATGTCCTTGCCTTCGTCCCACTCGTCTTCCGTTAGCTCCGGGCGGTCTGCCCGCGTCACCAGCTCACGATCGAAGAGCTTTGCGCGACGCAACTCGTCGAATACCTGCACCATATAGCCGTAGGGAGATTCGGGCTGGGGCTTGATGATCACCGGCTTTTTCGGATTGTTCTGAAGCTTGGGCTTCAGATACCCGACGATCTCTCCAGCATCCATCGGCTTCTGGTCGACCAGCAGGTCGCCATTGGGGAGGATCTCGATCAAGACGGAGTCTTCTTTCTCGACGATCGGCGGCGTGTCATCTTCCTTCGGCAGCGAGAAGTCGAGCCCGCGGGTCGCCGCGAAGGTCGTCGTCACCATGAAGTAGATGATCAAGAGGAAGGCGATGTCGGCCATCGACGAAGTCGGGATCTCGTCGTCGGGCCTATGTTGCCGAAGCTTCATATCAACCTTCCTCTTCTACGGTCTGTTGCTCGGAGAGCAGGTAAATCAGCTCGACTTTCGCCTGCTTGAGGGAGTCGATGATTCGATCGACGACCCTATAAGGGACGCCCGCATCCGCCTTCAGCACCACCGGGCGCGACGGATATTCGGCCACCAGATTGGCGGCGAAGGTCGCGACGTCGTCCTCGCGCTGGACGGGGGTCGACATGTATTCGCCGTTGGTGACGCGAATCTGACCCTGCTGAGTGACAGAAATGTAGGCGGCGATCTTAGGCACCTCGAGCCGCATCTCCGTCTTCGGCAAAGAGACCTGCGTCTTATCTTTTTCAAAGGTGATGGTCACCATGAAGAAGACGATCAGCAGAAATGCGATGTCGGCCATGGAGGCGGTCGGGATGACCGGTTGGTTCTCGTGGCGTGCTTTCAGGCGCATGCTTTGTGGCTCGATTCCCCAGGGTTCAATGGTGGCCGCCGCCTACGTTAGGTCGGCGGCCGTCGGAACTCACTTTTTGGCAGCAGCAGCGCCAGCGACGCTGGCACCGGCACCGGCCTGCTCGGCGGTGATGCCGCTACGTTCCATTTCGCCGAAAGTCTCCAGCAGCATGTTGGTCGAGGTCTCGATGTCACGGACCGACTTGTTGATGCTGTTCATGAAGAAGTTGTAGGCGAGCTGCACCGGGATAGCCACCAGAAGACCGGCGGCGGTGGTCACGAGGGCTTCGGAGATACCGGCCGCAACAGCGCCCGGATTCGAGAGACCCTGTTCGGCCAAGGCTTCAAACGACTGGATCATGCCGGACACCGTGCCGAAGAAACCGAGCAGCGGCGCGACGTTAGCGACCGAAGCCAGGATGACAAGACGCTTTTCGAGGCGCGCCATCTCGTGAAGAGCAGCGGTCTCGATGGTCTTCTCGATATCTTCCTTCGGCTGCCCGTACTTCAACAGGCCGGCTTTCATGATGGACGCCAGGGGGCCGCGATACTGCTCGCAGATCTTGATGGCATCGCGCAGCGACTTGTTGACGATGAGCGCCTTGCGGAGCTTCGCCAAGAACTCATTGACGTTGATCTTGGCTTTGCGGAGAACAATCCAACGTTCGACCATGACGGCCAGAGAGATGATCGACATCACCAAGAGCACCCACATGACCGGGCCGCCTTGATGCATGAACTTCCAAAAGGTACCGCCAATGTCCGGCAACGTTCCATCCTCCTTGGAAACTTTGGACTGAGTGAGGCTGAGTTCGGTTCCAACTTTTTTCGGAACCAACTTTTTTTCGTTGTTCTGCCTCGGGGTCCAGCTTCTCGTGCCGAGCTGTCTGCCATCGGTGACGGACGGCTCAATTTCGGCATCAGGTTTGATCTGCGGAGTGCGACGTGGCTTTCGGCCGCCGCCGGTGCTCCGGGTTGGAAAACTGACGAGAACCGGCATTTACACCGGTGGCGCGACCACCGAACTTTTGGTTCGGCTTCCGCTAACTCGTCCTCTGAGGTCGACTCGGCCGGCATGTTAGCACGGGCAAAAAACCCGGTCAAGAACCACTTTGTTCTTGATAAGCCTATTGTTTTCAGCGATTTACAGCGCTCTTGCCCGGCGTCGCCAAGCGCTCAAAGCGGTGGTGTGCAGCCGCACAAATCGCCGTCGCCAAGGCGTCCCCGGCGTCGGCTGAGACCTTCTGATCACCGAGGCCCAAAACCAGTTTGACCATGTACGACACCTGGTCTTTGTCAGCCCGGCCGCTTCCGGTGACAGCCGCCTTGATCTGCGACGGCGAAAACTCGATCACTTCAAGCCCCGCCCGGCCGATGGCGGAGAGCAGCGCGCCGCGCGCCTGCGCCAGCACGATTAGCGACCGCGGGTTCAATCCATGGAATACGCCTTCGCAGCCGACGGTTTCCGGCCGGTGCTCCTCGATGACCCCTTCAATTCCGCGCGCCAAAAAGGCCAGCCTCTCGGCGAGCGGCTGGCCTTTCGGGGGAATGATTCGCCCGTGGGCGATGTGAAGACAACGGGAACCCTGCCTTTCGACAACACCGTATCCGGTGAATCGGGACCCCGGGTCAAGACCCAAGACCCGGCGCCCGCGCGCCCGGGCTTCAACCAGCGGCCGCCTCGAGCAGGGCTTCGTCAGCGGCGACGTTAGACCACACGTTCTGCACATCGTCGAGGTCCTCGAGGGCCTCGAGCAGGCGGAAGACTTTAGGCAGCTTGTCACCTTCCACTTCCACTGAAGTCGAGGGCACCATCGCCAGTTGGCCGGACTCTACTTTCACTTCGCGGTCCTCGAGCGCTTGACGGATGTCGGCGTACTGACCGGGGTCGGTGAAGAGCTCATAGCTATCGTCTTCAATGGTCACATCGTCGACCTCGAGCTCGAGGGCGAGCTCCATAAAGTCGTCTTCGCCCATGCTTTCAGGATCGACCTGAAAGTAGCCCCGCTTCTCGAAGAGATAACCCACGCAGCCGTTCTCGCCGAGGTTGCCGCCATATTTACCGAACACGTGACGAATTTCGCCGACGGTCCGATTGCGATTGTCGGTCATCGCTTCGATCATGACCGCGACGCCACTCGGCGCATAGCCTTCGTAGACGATCTCTTCGTAATTCGCACCTTCCAGATCGCCGGACCCCTTGGCGATCGCCTTGTCGATCTTGTCGTTGGGGACGTTATTTCCTTTGCACTCTTGGATCGCTGCTCGCAGCCTAGGGTTTCCCCCCGGGTCGCCGCCGCCCTGTTTCGTGGCCACGGTGACTTCGCGCAAGAGCTTGGTGAAGAGCTTTCCGCGCTTCGCGTCCTGCGCGCCTTTTCTGCGTTTGATATTCGCCCATTTACTATGACCGGCCATGGTCATCTCCTCTAGCGGCGTCGGTGCGGTACAATCCGCGAGTCGACAGAATTCTCGAGCCCCGTTTGAACGGTCGAGTTGGCCGCAAGTCACCGGTAGCAGCGACTATCAACAAGAGAGTCGCTATCGCTGGACCGACATGCCGCCCTCGGCCCGTTCCGAGGTTTGCGCATTCTATCAAGGAAGGTCGTCGAGGTGCCCTCAGGCTCCTCGGGTGGCCAGGCCGCCCTGCCGACCACGCCGCTGGAGATAAGACCGGGACATGTCGCTCATTCTCGTCGTCGAAAAAGACGCCGACTTTCAAAGCCAGCTCGAAGCCGCGCTGCGCGCCGGCGGTCACGACGTTGACCTGGCGTCAAGCTGCGCCGAGGGTGAGCGCAAGGCCCAGCAGCGGCGCCCTCACCTCGTATTAGCTAGCGGCATGCTGCCCGGAGCTCCGCAGCTTCTGGGCAACTTTTCAAAACGAAATGGCGGCCCCGGGGCCGCTGTGATCGTGCCCGCCCAGATGGCTGGCGAGCTCTCAGCGCCGCAATTTGGCGCCGACGTCCTGCTGCTGAAGCCCATGGGCCCCGGCGCCCTCACCGATGTCTTCGGTTTGCTCCCTGGTCCTCCCAAAGCCCAGGCGTCGCCGCCACCGTCCGACCCGGCCCTATTGCCGAACGTCGGAGCGCAGTTGACCTCCGAGCAGATTTTCGGCGACGTCCTGGCGGAGGTCGAAGCCGACGTTGAGCGCCGGCTGACCGGCGGCCCGACCGCAGCCGCTTCCACCCAGCCCCCCCCGGCGCCGCAGGTCCCCGCACCTCGTCGGCACACTGGACCGCCGGCTGCCGCGGCGCCGCCAGCGCCCCAGGCCCCCGCCGCTCCGACCCCGTCGCCTTCCCAGCCACCGCCGCCCCGGAAACGCCGAAGCGCGCACGACGATATTGACCGCAAGCTCGAAGAGACGCTGTCCGGGTTCTTTCCCGACAAACTGAGGGCAGCTTCCGCGCCGCCGGAGAGCGCCAAGCCCTCGCCAAAGCCGAGGCGCGCGGCGGCGCCGAGCGCCAACGAGATCGACGACCTGCTCGACAAAACGCTCTCTTCTTTGGAGCTTCCGAAGGCGAAGAAGGCCCGCCGAGACGCCCCTGTCGCACCGGCGGCGCCCCGGCCCCAGCCACCGAGCGTTCAGACGCAGGCCAGCCAGCCCCCCGCAACGTCGACGCCGCCCCCCTCTCCCCCGGCCCCGGCAGAAGCGACCTTCACGCCGCCACCGATCGCGCCCGGGCCGCCGGCGGATCTTCCCTCCGCCGCCCAGACGATGCGACTCGACGTTCCTGCGGGGGACACCTTCGCTCCGCCGCCGCCCCCCGCGACCCCGGCGACGCCAGAGCCGCCGGCAGCACCCGAACCATGGACGCCTGATACGACCTCCGAAGAGGAGCTCCTGAGAACCGGTACCTTCGATCTGCCGGCGCTTGAGCCACTCCCGGACCCGGCGGCTTCCGCCCCTGTGGCGCCGACTTCTTTCAGCGCCCCTCAGTTCCCGCCGGAACCGGCGGCCGCTGAAACACCCGGCGGCGCGGCACCTTTCGCGCCCCCTGAACCGACGGCGCCCTCCGACCCCTTCTCAGCACTCGAGATACCGGCGGCGCCGCCGTCTTTCGAGCCGCCGTCTTTGACACCCCTAGAGCCATCCGCGGCACCGGCGCCGGCGCCTATTGAAGACTCAGTGGCGCCCCCTGCGACCGGCGACGACGGCTATCACCCGACGGTCGAGATCCCGGGTGCCCGGGACTTCCAGCCGCCAACCCTTCCCACCGAGTCGACGCCGGCCGCAGCGCCGCCCGCGGCTCTGCCCGACATTCCGCCGGCCGACGGGTGGTCGGTGTCGAGCTATGGGGCGCCGCCGACGCCGCCAGCGCCGGCGTCGGCGAGCACTCCTTCTTTCCCGGCCATCGAAGACTCGGCCTATCCCGCGACTTTCGATTCGCCTTCATTCGCGTCGACACCTGAGGCGCCCACCACCCCGCCGTCTCCCCCTGCGCCGAGTTCCGGAGACTCCGCTTATCCCTCGGATTTCGAAAGCGCGTTCGCCCTTCCAGCCCCGTCGGAGGACGACGAGGGTGGCCAACTTGCCTTTTCGCCGGATCCTACGGAAACCGTAGAGCCGGAAGACACGGCCAGCCTCCAGAAGACCCTCGAGGGAGTCCTTCAGATTCGCAACGGCGCCGCGTCGACCAGCAAGGCGGGCATTGCGTTCGGCGACTACCGGCTGCTCGAGCGAGTCGCCGTCGGCGGCATGGCGGAGGTCTGGCGGGCCCAGCGTCGAGGCGTCGAAGGCTTCCAGAAAATCGTCGCGATCAAGAAGATCCTCTCCCACCTCACCGGGAGCCAGGACTTCGTGACCATGTTCATCGATGAGGCCAAGCTCGCGGCCCAGCTGAACCACGCCAACATCATTCAGATCTATGACCTGGGCAAGGTCGAAGACGACTTCTTCATCGCCATGGAGTTTGTCGACGGCAAGGATCTCCGTTCGATCCAGAACCAGGCGAAAGAGAATAACGAAACCCTACCCCTCGGCCTCTGCCTCATGATCACCGCGGCCCTGGCCCGGGCCCTCGACTACGCCCACCGCAAGCGCGACTTCGACAACCGCGAACTGGGCTTGGTCCATCGAGATGTGTCGCCGCAGAACGTGCTGATCAGCTACGAAGGCGAGATCAAGCTGTGCGACTTCGGCATCGTGAAAGCGGTGGCCAAAGCGAGTTCGACGCAAATGGGCGCCCTCAAGGGCAAGCTCCAATACATGTCGCCGGAGCAAGCCTGGGGCAAAGAAGTGGACGCACGGTCCGACATCTTCTCCCTCGGCTCCGTCTTTTTCGAGTTGCTGACCGGCCAACGCCTCTTCACCGGCGACAGCGAGATCGGCGTGCTCGATGCAGTGCGTGATTGCCGCGTCCAGTCGCCCCGGAATCTCAACCCTGAAGTACCCGTCGAAGTGGAAGCCATCGTCATGCGAGCGCTGGCGGCTACCCCCGAGACGCGCTACCAGACCGCCGGCGATATGGAGAAGGACATCGCCGCGGCCATCGAGCAGCTTCGACTCGGGGCGGCGCAAAGCGACCTCGCGGGGGTCATGGCCCGACTTTTTGGCAATCCCGTCACCGCGGGTGGCGGACCAGCGGAACCGAGCTTCGCCGATCCCGTCACGCCCCCGGAGACGCCGGCGGCGCCGGCGTCTCCAGAGCCTGCTCCCGCGCCGCCGCAGGCGACGCCGGCGGCGACGAAACCCGCCGCCAAGGATGCCGGGAAATCCGGAGGCTCGAGGACTTGGCTGATCGCCGCCATCGTGCTGCTCGCTTTGGCGGCGGTGGTCGGTGTCTTGGTGGTCCAGCTTAAGGATGACCCGGCGCCGGCGGCGATCCCGGCGACGACGCCCGCTGCGACCCCAGCCACGGTCACTCCAGCCGCACCGACAGAAGCCCCCGCCGCGGCTGACGGCGAAGCGACGGCCGAAGGCGAAGCTCCTGCAGAGGGCGTCGCCCCCGAGGCCGAGGCGGCGGAGAGCCCTGATTCCGCCTCCGGCGCCGACGCGGAAGCGGCGGACGGCCAGCCGGAGGCCAGTTCCCCGTCGGCACCGCAGGACGCCGCCGCGGTTGAGCAGATGATCCAAGACGCGGTTAACTCGCAGAAGCAGAAGCTCGAAGAGGACTTCGAGGCTCAGAAGCGAGAACTCGAGGCGGAGCTCCGGCGGGTCCGCGAGTCGGGCGGAACCGGCGACGGCGGCGGCGGCGGAAATAGCTGAGCCGAGAGGATTTGGAAAGGGTCGCGCTTGTCACTAATCGGGCGAGCGCGATATCCTCCCCGCTCCTGGGCGTCGCCCACCCCCGAACAGCACTAACGAGCCAGCATCTGGCACGCTCGACGGTGTGCTCATCATCGATGCCGCCGGCCACCTCCGTGTTCCCGCGGCGGCTACGAGGTAGCAACGCATGTCCCTGACCGAAACGCAGCGCAAGCTCTACGAAGAGACCCTCTCCATGGCTCGCCAAGAGATCCAGGAGCTCGATCAGCAGATCGAGGAGGAACTAGCAAAGGTCAAGGACCGCCTGGCCGAGCTCCAAAGCTCCAAGAAAGCCGCCCGGGGCATGTACGACGCGGCCTGCCTGCGGCTCGGCGTGCCCAACGAGCTCGAAGCCGAAGAAGACGACGACGAGTAGTAGCCGGCCCGGTCGAGGACGCCGCCTTGTAGTCACGCCGTGGATTTCTGTCCACGTGATGAGGAACGTATGGCCTGGTTTCAGAAGAAAAAGAAGCCCAAACCGGTCCGTGACCAAAACGCACGGAGTCCCGTCCCAGAAGGTCTTTGGGTTAAGTGTCCGGCCTGCAAAGAGGCCATTTACCGCAAAGAGCTTTCGGACGCCCTCAGCATCTGCCCGAAATGTGGCTACCACTTCAGGATCGACGTGGAAGCCCGCGCCCGTCTGCTGCTCGACGACGGCTGGGAAGAGCTTTTCACCGCCATCTCGCCCACGGATCCGCTGACCTTTAAAGACACCAAGGCTTATAAAGACCGCTTGCGCCAATACCAGCGCAAACTCGGTATCCCCGACGCGATGCACGTGATGGCGGGGTCGATCGAAGGCATGCCGGTCATCCTCGGTGTCATGAATTACGCCTTTATGGGCGGCTCCATGGGTTCCGTGGTGGGCGAGAAAGTCGCCCTCGCCGGGGAAGAGGCCCTGCGGCGCCGCGTACCTTTGATCGTGGTCTCGGCCTCCGGCGGCGCCCGCATGCAGGAAGGCATTCTCTCGCTCATGCAAATGGCGAAGATCGCGACGGTTCTCGCCCGCTTGCGCACAGAAGGCCTGCCTTATATCTCGGTGCTCACCGACCCCACGACCGGCGGCGTGACCGCTTCTTTTTCGATGCTCGGCGACATCAATATCGCGGAGCCCGGGGCGCTCATCGGCTTCGCTGGTCCCCGGGTCATCGAGCAGACGATTCGACAGTCGCTCCCCGAGGGCTTCCAGCGGTCGGAGTTCCTGCTCGAGAAGGGCTTCCTCGACCAGGTAGTTCCACGGACCGAACTTCGGTCGACCTTGCACCGCTGCCTGCGCCACCTCTACGTCGCCTAAGCCCCTCCATCCATGGCTCCGACGACGATTCGCCTCGGTCTCGATGCGATGCGCGCCGTTTGCGATGTCTTGGGTCAGCCACAGACCCAAGTACCGACCGTGCTTGTCGCGGGGACTAACGGCAAAGGTTCGACGGCGACGATGCTCGGGTCGATCGGGCGGGCGGCAGGTCTCCGCACCGGCCTCTACCTGTCGCCGGCCCTGGGCGACGCCGAAGAGCAGATCCAGTTGAACGGCCAAGGTCTCGACCCGTCCACCCACCTGGAGCTCACCGCCGAGGTCGAGCGCGCCGCGTCGAGCGCTGGACAGCCGTTGACCGAATTTGAGACCGCGACCGCCGCGGCTTTTCTCGCTTTTTCCCGTGCCGAGCTCGACCTGGCGATCGTCGAGGTCGGGCTCGGCGGCGCCCGCGACGCCACCAATATCGCGGAGCCCGTCGTCTCGGTGCTGACGACGGTCGATCTCGATCATCAGCAATACCTCGGACAAACCCTCGCCGCTATCGCCAAAGAAAAGGCCGGCGTCTTTCGGCACCGGCGCAGCGCGGTTTTGGGTTTTCTCCGCAGGCCCGCCCTGCGCGCGGCGCGCCAGGAGGCCGAAGCCATCGGCGCCCGTTGCATCGCGGCGCGCAGCCACATCGAAGATCTCGACGACCGGGACGGCCAGCTGCGGGTGCAGACGAGGCGCGCCGAGTACGGCGTACGCCTCGGCCTCGCCGGGGAGCACCAAGGCCGCAACGCGGCCCTCGCTATTCTCGCCGCCGAAGCCCTCCGGCCACGCTTCCCCAGCCTTGACACCGACGCTATCTGTCGCGGTCTGGCGAACGCCCGCTGCCCCGGACGGCTAGAGTCTTTGGTCCGTGGAGGGCACCACTTCCTCCTCGATGCGGCGCATAATCCCGCCGCCGCCGCAGTCCTCGCCCACCACCTCAGCGTCGAAAACCTCCGGCCCGACCTGCTCTTTGGCGCTTTCCGTGACAAAGACGCCGAGGGCATGCTCGAGCTCCTCCGTCCGCGGGTCGGACGGCTGATACTGACGCCGATCGAACACCCCAGAACTTGGACTCCGGCGGACTACGCCGCCAACTTCGGCGGTGAGCTGGTGACGACCCCAGCGGGCGGCCTGTCCGAGGTGCGTTTGAAGGTGCCGCTTCTTATTAGCGGATCGATGCGCCTCGTCGGCGACGTGCGCCGTCAGCTGCTCGGTCCCGCGATCCGCCACGCCGCCACAGGATGACCCCGATGACCGAACTCGCCTACGCCACCCTCCTCCAACTCCGCCTCGCGGCCGCCCGCAAGCTCGGCTGCGATGTTCGGCTCCTCGATCCAGAGACCGGCTTTCTCTACGAAATCACCCGGGGTCCAAAGCGCCGACTCCTCCACGGCGGCCTATCGCCGCTCAACGACGCGGTGGCCGCACGGGTGGCGAGCGACAAGCACCACACCGGGCTGGTCTTGCAATCTGCCGGCCTCCGCACCCCTGAAACGGCACGCTGCCTGCGCCCAGGCCACTTCCGAAGCTCTGAGTTTGACGACTTGACCGGGCTGGATCCCGCCTTTCGCTTTGCGGACGAGCACCCCTTCCCGCTGATCGTCAAACCGAATCGGGGCAGCCGCGGCGTCGACATCACCGTCGTCGAAGATCGCCGGGCCCTTGAAACCGCCGTCGAACAGGTCTGGCGTCGCGACTACCTGGCTTTGGTCCAGGTGCCCGTCGACGGCATGGACGTCCGTATCGACCTACTCGACGGCGACTTTCTCTTCGGCTACCTCCGTCGGCCTCTAACGCTCGAAGGCGACGGCCAGTCGACGGTCCGGGAGCTTTTCGAGCGCGCCGACTCGCGCTTCGCCGGCGAGCGCTTCGAGCGCTCCCTCGAAGCCGACGACGTTTGGCGCCGCTACGCGCGGCCCCTCGACGACGTGCTCGGCGCGGGCGAAGAGCTGGCGCTCAAGACACCGATCTTGAACCTGAACAGACTGTGCGAAGGCATCCGGATCGAGACTCTTCCGACGCCCTGGCTCGAGGCGTCCCGCACGGTCTCCCGGCTCTTCAACCTCAGACACATCGGCATCGACTTCAAGATCCGCGCCGTCGAGGACCCGCTCGCCCTCGATCCCGCGGAAGCGGCGGTGATCGAAGTCAACGCGTCGCCGAGCCTCGCCCAGATGTCGCGCATGGGCTTCGCCGAAGAAGCGCTCGCCGCCGAGGTGCGGATCGTCGAGCAGATGCTCGCCGCGCTCCCCGACGGCTGAGAACGCCATCACGGCTCAATCGCCAGCGATACACAGGTCCAGCGACTGCGTGTCGATGATCGGCTCGGCGGAGGTTCCCAAAGGATTCTCGTAAACCGCTTCCCGCCCACTGACGGTGTCGGTCACCGTCAAGGTGAAACCCACGTCGGTGGTGGCGGCGGCGAAAACCCAGTAGCGGTCGTTGAAGGTGCAGCCGTCGAGGATCTTGACCACGAGCTCCCAATTGTCGGGACTGAAGAACCAGTAGAGGCCCGATTCGTCCGTCGCCCCGTCAAGCGTTCGGCCGACCCCGACCTGGCCGTCCGGCGTCTCCCAGTCGACGCGGACGGCAAAACGCTCGTCTTGAAAGCAATAGGCCCGGTCGGACGTTTCGCAGCCCACCGCGAGGGTCGCGAGCGTGCTGGACGAGGTGTTGGCGAGGTAGAGACGCCCGTCGGCGGCCCAGAGGGACGAGGAACAATCGAAGCAACCCGCCCCGAGCCAGTCGATGCCGTCGGCCCCTTGGCGGAGGGTCTCGAGTCGCTCCGGTCGCCCGGAGCCTCGGTCGAGGAGCCAGCGGCTGAGCTCGTCTGCGCCGTGGTAAACGTAGAGAAAACGACCCTCCGGATCGACGTCGAGCCTCGGCCGCGTTCCGGCGAGATTGAGCGCGTCAAGAAAGATCGTTTGCAGCACGTCGCCGGTGCGCTCGAGGGTGGCGAGCCTGAAATCGTCGGGCTCCGCCTCCCAGATGGAGTACACAAAGCGCCCGTCAGGCGACACACCGAG
>JBCDKB010000120.1:0-19195 GCA_038747035.1 Acidobacteriota bacterium
CCGCGCACCGTCTCGTTGGCCGACGTGGTCAGGATCGTGCACGACTCCACCGGCGGCTGGCCTTCGTCTTGCCCCTTGGACCAACGCTCCCAAAGCCCGGCGAAGGTGAAGGGACGCCGCCCCGGACGGTGGATGTGGATCGGCTGCTTGGCGCCGTCGAGCTTTTTCCACTCGTAGAAGCCGTCGGTGAGCAGCAGGCAGCGGCGGCGCTTGTAGGCGCTGCGGAACGACGGCTTGGAGGCCGCGGTCTCGGAGCGGGCGTTGATCATGCGGTGGCCGATCTTCAGGTCATCGGCCCAGAACGGCACCAGACCCCAGCGCAGCGCCGTCAGGTGGTTGGCGCCGTCTTCCCTTTGGCGCACCGCCGGCACCGACTGGGTGGGGGCGATATTGAATCGCCGCGGCAACGCGCCCGCAACGACCGCGTCTTCGACGTCGTCCGCGCCGTCGCCGGGCGCGTCGAAGGGGAGGAGTCCGGACGTCGGTGGCTTTGCGGCCGGGGCGGCCTTCGGCGCCATGGCGCGGGCCGTGTCTTCGATGGAGATGGCGTCGACCTCGAGCTCGAGGAGCACTTCGTCCAGCAGCTCGCCGGTCTGGGACAGGGTGTATCGTCCACACATGGCGTGGATTATAAGTCTGGCGGCATGAAGTCGGGCTAGCTATCGCCGAGCGCGGCGAAGGCCCCGGACTGGCCGGCGCGGCGGATATTCGACAGCGTTTCCTGGAGACGGTGGATCAGGAGGTCGGCGTCGATATCTTCCGACGTGTCGACGGCGCACACCACGACGCTAAGCTGCACGGTCAGCCGACCGAGGTTGTACTCCACGTCCTGGTCAGTGACGGCTCGGCGAAGCCGGTCGCCGACGCTGCGGGTGGCGAGCTCGTCGCAGGTCGGCAAGAGGGCGAGGAAGCTGTCGCCGCCGAAGCGTCCGAGGGTGTCGTAGGGGCGCACGAGTGAGCCGATGCGCCACGCCACCTCCTGCAGGACCTGGTCGCCGTGGTCTTGGCCGATCAGGCCGTTGATCTGCTGGAAGTCATCGATGTCGGCGAGCACCACGCCGAGGGGCGTCCGTAGGCGCTTGGCGCGCGCCAGCTCTCGGCGGAGCATCTTCAGAATCGAGTCCCGATTCCACAGGCCGGTGAGCGGGTCGTGGCTGGCGAGGTCGAGGGCGCGGTCCCGGGCCGTTTCGATCTGCCCCCGGCGCCGGTGGGCGAGGTGCAATAGCCCGAGGTTTGAGGCGCAGAGCAGCAGGCAGACCAGCAGCAGGAGATTGAGCGAGCGCCAGTGCTCGTCCACGCGCCGGTAGAGGCGGTCGACCTGGGTTTGGATCTTCTCTTCGAGCGCCGTCGCCGCGGTCAGCGCGGTGAATGACGCGTCCCACACCCGTTCCGACGCGGCTTTCTTATCGGGTGACGGCGCGGCGGGCGGCTGGACATCGGACGGCTGCCCGTCCGGCGCTGGCACCTCAGCCAGACCGGCGTCGGCAGGCAGCGCGTCGAGCGCCTGCTCGAGCGCATCGAGGCTTGTGTCGAGTCGCGACCAGGCGTCGGCGACGGCGGGGACGGCGGTGTCGTCTTCGAGCATGCCGCGGGCGAGGCGGTCAGAGGCGCTGCGGAGCGCGTCGAGCCGGGGCATCGGATCTTCGGCGTCGCCGGCCGGACGCTCGAGCTCGGTGCGCACGTCGCGCATTTCCTCGATCCATCCGCGGCGAAGGTCGAGCTCTCGTCGGAGGTCCACCGAACGGACCAGGAGCAGCACGCACCACGCGGAGATCGCCAGCAGCAGCCCCGCCGAGACGGCCAGGGTCACGCGGTGGGCGAGGCTGCGGGGCCGCGACGCGGGCTCAGCCCTCCTGGACATGCACCGCCATTTCTTCGACCGGAGCCCCCACCTCGTCGAGTCGAGGGGCGGCGGAGGTCGCTGCTGTCGACGGCACGGCGCCCCGCACGGCCGCCGCCGGCGGGGCGTCTTGTGCGGACATAGCTTCGTCGCCCTCCTCAGGGGCGGCGAGGGCCGGCAGGAGGATCATCACGGTCGTCCCGTTCCCCGGCTCGCTGGCGACGTCGATGTGGCCGCTGTGGGAGCGCACGATGCCGAGCACCGCCGCGAGACCAAGACCGCGGCCGGTGAACTTGGTCGAAAAGAAGGGTTCGAAGACCCTCGCCTTGGTCGAGGCGTCCATACCGACGCCATCGTCGGTGATTTCGAGGATTAGATAGTCGCCGGGGCGGCAGATTTCGCCGAGGTGTGGATTCTCGAAGGCTTCGGTCACCGACTCGGCGCGCGCCCGCACGCTCACCGTCCCGGGCTTGTCTTCAAGGGCTTCTGAAGCATTCAGCACCAGCTGGGACAGCATCTGGAGCAGCTGGGCGCCGTCGCCGCGCAGCTTGGGAAGGCCCTGGTCGATGTGGATCAACAGCCGGGCATCCGCGCCGAGCAGCGCCTCGAGGGCTTCCCGTTTCTTGCCGAGGAAGCCGCCGAGGTCGATCGGTTCGAGCACGAAGCGCCCCTTGCCGGAATACGCGAGCATCTGGCCGCACAGCTCGGCGGCGCGCCGTCCGGCGACGCGAATCTCGTCCAGGCGCTGGCGGACCG
This sequence comes from Acidobacteriota bacterium, assembly GCA_038747035.1. Classification (GTDB taxonomy): domain Bacteria; phylum Acidobacteriota; class Thermoanaerobaculia; order Multivoradales; family J023; genus JAUIJL01. Next base: position 2,597 of record JBCDKB010000120.1, read on the forward strand.
GGGAGTCTTCCGGCACCTGGTGCATGGCCAGGCTGGCGTTACCCAAGACCCCCATCAGCAAATTATTGAAATCGTGGGCGATGCCGCCGGCGAGCACGCCGAGGCTCTCCATCTTCCGGGTCTGCTGCACCCTGGCCTCGAGACGCTGGCGTTCGAGCATCTCGGCCTGGAGCTCTTCCGTGCGCTTGGCGACGGTGCGGCGCAATGACCACGTCCACACCAGCAGGAGACCCAGCGGCGCCAAGGCCCAGGCGAGCCAGCGCGGCCACTCGACGTCGCTGCGCCAGCCGTCCCACCGGTTGTAGATGCCGGCGTATTGGTCGGTGGCGGTGGCGATGATCAGGCCTTCTTCGAGGATCTCCTGCAGCTCCCCGTCGTCTTGCCGAACGGCGAAGGCGAGGCTTCGGTCGTATTCCTTGACGCGACGCCGCAGCGGCTGGATAGCGTCGTAGCCCAGTCGCTCGATCAAGATCGACGCGCTCTGCTTCGGCAGAGCGGCGCACCCCGCCTCCCCCGCCTCGAGCGAAAAGAGAGCCTCCAGCACGGAGGCGCGGGGCAACGTCTCGAAGGCCTCGGTCGCCGCCCATTCGAGGCTCGGGTCGTCTTCGAGCACGATCAGCCGGCCGAGCGGGGCGTGTTCCGGACTCCGAAGCGGGCACGGCGGCGCGCCGGCCCTTTGGTTGACGAAGAATGCATCTTCGGTCTCCCAATACGGCAAGGTCAGGTGGAAGCGCGACTCGAGTGCGCTCGACACCGGCATGTGGGGGATGACGTCGATCTCACCGACCTCAAGCAGGCGCCGCAGCTCGGCGGTATCGGCCGTGCGCAACTCGATCTGGTGGCCTTGGGCGTTGGCGACGACCTCGATCATCTCGACCGCAAGGCCGCGGACGCGGCTACCGTCGGCGAAGGCGACCGGCGGCAACTGGCGCTCGACGCCGACCCGCCACACCCGATCTGCGTCCGATTCTTGGGGTCCACTACCCGCACCGCACCCCGCAAGCAGGAGTGTGATCAGGGGTAGACAGAATGTGAATCGGTGCGTTCGCACTTCCCCAAGCCTCCGAAATACTAGGACTGCTGAGCAAGAACGGAGTCAAAAAAACAGAGATAATCCATACAGGCTAACATGCCATGGACAAACGCATCTCGCCAATGTCGCTGTGCCCAGATCTTCGCCCGGCGGGACGGATTGGACAGCGGTCCACGAAAGTGTTGATTTCTCTTGGACGCGATGTCGGCGCGCTGCATAATACGCCGCATGCCACCGGGACCAGATTTACAGCATCTCCGCGAAGAAATCGAAGAGATCGACCGCCGCCTGCTCAAGCACCTGAAGCGGCGGATGGAGCTCGTCGATCGCGTCGCCCAAAGCAAGCTGGCGGCCGCCTATCCCTTTAGAGATCAGCAGCGTGAAGAAATCGTGCTGCAGCGCGTGCGCGGACTCGCCGTCGATTTAGGACTCGACCCCCACGGCGTCGAGCGCCTTTACCGACGCATCATGGAGATGTCGATCTCGCGCCAGCAGGCGCTGATGCAGACGCTCGAGACGGTGCCGCTGCGGGTCGCCTACCAGGGAGTGGAGGGCTCCTACAGTCACCTCACCTCCCAGCGGCGCTACGCCGGACGGGGCGGCGGCGTGCTGCTGACCGGCTTCGCGTCGGTGCGGGAGGTGATCGACGCGCTGCGGAGCGGCACCGCCGACGTCGCCCTGCTGCCGATCGAGAACTCGACCGCCGGCAGTATCAACGAGACCTACGACGCCCTCGCCGAAGGCGGCTTGTCGATCAACGCCGAGGCCGTCAGCCGCGTTGAGCACTGCCTGCTCGGTCTGCCGGGCACCCGGCTCGAGGAGCTGCGCACGGTCATTTCCCATCCCCAGGCCCTCGCCCAGTGCGAAGGCTTCCTGCGCACGCTGCCCAAGGCGCACTCCAAGGCCGAATTCGACACCGCCGGCTCCGCGGCCAAAGTCAAAGAGCTGCACGACCGCACCCTGGCGGCGATCGCCAGCTCGTCGGCCGCGCGCCGCTTCGGCCTCGAAGTCTTGAAGGCGAATATTCAGGACCGCTCCGGCAACGCCACCCGCTTCGTCGAAGTGGCGCTCGAGGCCGTGCCGTGCCCCGCCGACGCCCGCTGCAAGACGTCGATGGTGCTGAGCCTGGACCACTCCGCCGGCGCCCTCGGGGAGGTGCTCACCGAATTCGGCCGCCGCGATATCCAGCTGTCGAAGCTCGAATCCCGGCCGCTGCTCGAGGAGCCGTGGAAGTACAACTTCTACCTCGACGTTGAAGGACACGTGGACGCGGAGCCCATGGTCGAAGCCATCGAGAGGGCCCGGGCGCTGAGCCATTCGCTCGAGATTCTCGGCACCTACCCGATCGCCGCCGAAGCCAGCACCATCGGCGACGCCTCCGGCGACAGCTGATTTTCCCGCGCCGGGGCCCGCCCGTGTCCCGGGTATACTCTCGGCAGTATGTATGACGAGGAGGAGAGTTGAGACCGTCGATACTGCTCATCGACCCCGACGATGATCGGCGCCGCGCCCTGGCCTCCGGGCTCGCCGAGCGCGGCTATGAAGTGGTTCCCGCCGGTAGCTCCCAAGAAGGAGCTCGCTTCGCCCAAGGCTTGGGGCCGAGCGTCATCGTCGGTCCCGCGGAGCTGCCGACGCTTCGGGACGCCTCCATCCTCAGCCAGATGTCCAACGCCGACGGCACGACGCTCGAGCGTACGCTCGTGCTGCTCGGCCTTGGTCAGGAGCCGGACGACCTGCCGGACGACGCCCGGTTCATCGCCATCGGCGAACTCGACTACGCCGAGATCTTGCGCCGCATCCGGCTCGTGCTGGTGGGCCGCGAAGTGGGCCTGCAGCCCGACATCGACCTGCGCTATCTGGTCGGCGACGTCGCCCTGACGCCGCTGATAGATGTCGCGCGGGCGCTCCACCGCTGCCTGGTCAACGGTCGCCTCGAGATCTCGGGCGCCAAGCTCGCTTTCCAGCGCGGTCAATTCGTGCACGCCAGCTTCGGTGTGACCACGGGGTCCAAGGCCTTTTGCCGACTCGCCCGCCTCGAGTCGCAGCCGTTTCGCATCCACCTGGGCCCCCAGGACTTGCCGAAGAACCTCGAGGACGACCTCGACATCCTCTCCCTCCAGGCCTTGGAGGAAGCGAACCTCGAGATGCCCGATCCGCGGGCGCAGATCCTCCTGACGGAGGTGAGGAAGCTCCCCTCCGGAGAGCTGACGCCCCACGAGGCCCTCATCGCCCGGGCGATCACCGAGAACCCGACCGTCGGCGCGCTGCTGGACAGCATGCCGGTGCGCGACGGACTGGCGGTCCAGGCCCTCAACAAGATGATGCAGCGTGGCGCCCTGCGCCTCGAGCGGCCGCGGGCGGCGGTCCGCATCATCACCGATTCCACGTCCGATATCCCGCCGGCGCTGGCCGCCGAGCACGACATCGTTGTCGTTCCCCTGGCGGTGAATTTCGGTGAAGTGTCGCTCCGCGACGGCATCGACATCAAACCGCGCGACTTCTACCAGATGCTCACCGAAAGCGAGCACCATCCGACGACTGAGCCGCCGGCAGAAGCGGTGTTCTATGAGCATTTCCACGACCTGATCGAGCACCAGGACCTGGTCTCGCTGCACATCTCGGGGCGCATGTCGAAGACCCACGAGAACGCCCAGAAAGCGGCGCTCCGGGGCATTCGCACCTTCAGCCACCTGCCGGCGACGCGGGCGGATTGCGCGCTCGAAGTCATGGACGGCCAGAGCGTCTCGATGGGCCTCGGCATCCAAGCGATCTTCGCCGCCCGCATGGCGATGCGCGGTCAGAAGGTCTTCGCCATCGCCCACCGCCTGCGCGCGATCGCGCCTCGAATTCAGCTTTTCTTCGCCGTCGACACGCTCGAATTCCTGGCCCGCGGCGGACGCATCGGCCGGGCGAAGGCGCTGGTCGGCAAGCTCCTGGGGATCAAGCCGATCCTCGGTGTCGAAAAGGGTGAAGTTGTCCCCGTCGACCGCGCCCGCGGCGGCCGACGCGTGCAGCCGAAGATGGTCCAACTGCTGGCCGAGCGCCTCGACCCGAAAAGGCCGATCATCGTCTGCGTCGCCCACGCGCAGGCGCCGGTCTGGGCCGATCGCTTGCGCAAGCAGCTGGAAAAGAAGTTCAAGATCCTCGAGCTGATCCTCGCCGACATCGGCCCGGTGGTGGGCACCCACGCCGGCCCCGGCTGCGTCGGGTTCATCGCCTTCCAGCCGACCGAGGAAGAGATCCCCCTCGTGGGTCCGCTGCGGGACGACGAAGCCTCGAAGGTCGCGTAGGGGTTCGCGCAGGCGAGGGGGGTCGCCGCCTACCGCGGTGCCCCGCCGCCGCCGAGCCACGTGAGGGTCAAGTCAGCGTCGCGCTGCGGCTCCCGCCACGGTCCCATCGGCCGAAGCGACCAGCGGCCGAGACGCCGGCCGTCGCCGTCGAGGACCTCGACGGTGGCCGCCCCCAACTCGCTCGGGGGCCCGCCCTGCGGCCCCGACGACACGACGTCGAACTCGATCGTCGCGCCGCTCCACACCCTGGAGTTCGGCGCTTCACTCTCGAGCCACGGACGCGGCAGCAGCGCCCGGTCGGAGGCCCTGAGCTCAAGGCGGAGGTCGGCGCCGTCGTCGGCCGCGCGCTCGAGCCGATAGCGGTCGACGTAGAGCATCTCCGCGCCTAGTCCTACCGCCACCCGGCCGATCGCCGGCGCCGCCGCGAGGGAGGGGCGCCAGTAAAGCTCGGCGACCCGCGGCAACGTCGCCCACGACGCGGCGGTCAAGCCTAAGCCCACCGCGACGATCCACCTCGGTGGACGGCTCCGGCGTCCGCTGCGACGGCCGCGCACCGATACCCACAGCGCCCCCACCGCCGGCAGCAGCAGGGCCTCGAGCGGCAGAAACACCCGGGTCAGCGCGACGCTCAAAGCCGGCGGCACCAGGCCTGCGAGTAGCAGCAGCGGGACGAGCCCTCCGGCGCGGCTCCGGCGTCGCCACAGCAGACCCGCGACACCCGCGGCGAGCAGAAAACCGTGGGCGAGCACAATGCCCAAAACCAGAGCTCGCGTCAGCGCCGACGGCAGCGGCGGATAGGTCGCGTGGAGCAGGTGTCGGACCGGCAGCACGTCGGGCGCCAGGAGCAGCCAAAGCCGCACCGGGATCCGCAAAATCGCCGCCGACGGATCTCCGCGGACCGCCTCGGCCGCCAGCGCCCCCGCCCCCCGCCACCACTCGGTCCCGTCTTCTGAGGCCCGTCGGCGAAGCTCCGCCTGCAGGGTCCTCGTGCTCTCGGCGTGGCCCCACGACGAGCCGTAGCCCGTCGGCACGTCAGCGTGATTGCCCAGCGCCAGGTTGTAGCCGCTGAGGGTGGAAAGGCCACGGTGATCAAACCGCTCCGCCTGCACGGCGAGCCAAGGCGTCACCGCCGCCACGGACGCGCAGAGACACGCCGCCGCGGGTCGAAGTCGACGCCCGATGTCGCCCAAGCGGCCGCCGTTGCGAGTTGGATGCGAGGGCGAGTTCGCCGGCGCCAGCACGAGCCATAGCGGCATGATCAACGCCCACGGCCACATCGCGACCCTGGTGAGGGCCAGGGCCCCGAGCACGAGACCGGCCCCCGCGCCATGGGCCAGCGCCGACTCCCCCTGCGCTAAGCGCCGCCGGGCCTCGAGCGTCAGCAGCAGACTCCCAAACGCCAGGAAGAGCGCCAGGTTCTCGGACCACAGGCTGTGGGAGTAGAAAAGGAAGGCCGGAGCCACGACGTGGACGAAGGCGCTCGTCCGGGCCGCCTGGACTCCGACCAGGCGCCGGCTCACGGCAAAGACGAGACCGGTCGTCGCGGCCGAGAGGAAGACACCCACCAGCCGCGCGCCGTCGAGCCCCGCGACCATGACACCGAGCCCCAGCACCATGGCGTGGAGGGGCGGCCACCGTCCGTCACCCAGGGCGCGGGCCCACGCCCCATCACCGCCGGTCCGCCAAACATCTGTCCAGCCCTCGGCCAGATCCAAGTAGCTCGCCTCGTCGTGGAGCGGCGGCACGCCGTGGGACGCAACCCAGCACCACAGCACGAGTCGCACGGCGAGGGAGAGCAGGATCCACCCGCCGACCCCGGCCGCCAGACGTCGCATCCCTAGAGGCCGTCTTTTACCGGCGCATTCGGAGAGGAGACGTGCGACGCTACGGACGGCGCCGCGGACGCTTTGGTCCGTCCAGGCCGCACCCGACGCATCAGCCCCCACCACATGCGGACCCAACCGAAGGCGCGGCTGTCGTGGATCGCGTCGAGGGTGCGCTGACGTTCGGCCACCTGGTCCCGGGCTTCGTCGAGCGCGGACCGCAGGGCCCTATTCTCAGCGGCGAGCTTCTCCGCCTCGGCTTCCGATTCCAGGCCGTGGATCTCTCGCTCCAGTCCGTCGATGGCGGTCTTGAGCACTTCGCGCTCGGCGTGCAGCGCTTCCACTTCACCGTGCCGGGTGGCGACTTCGCGATTCTGGGTCTCGATCAAGGCGGACTGGAGCTGGGATTCGCCGACCGCCTTATCCAGGCGGAGGCGGGTCTGCTCTAGCTGCGCCGCCAGGCGTTCTGCCTCCCGCTCCGCCACGACTTGAGCCCGCTCCGCTTTGACCTGCGCCCGCTCCGCGTCGAGGTGAGCGTCGCGAGCCGAGCGCTCCAGGCCGTGAAAAGTCTCCGTGTGCTCGCTTTCCAAGGCGGCGAGCCGCCTCTCGAGCGCCCCCACCTCTTCGAGCTGGCTGCGCTCGAGCTCCAGGCGTTCGATCCGCGAGCGTTCGACCTGCAGACGTAAGTCGGCGACGGACGCCTCCAAGGACTGGGCCCGGGCTTCGACGATTCGGGCGTGCTCCTCGGTCTGCGCGTAATCCTGCCGGAGCTCCTCCGTGGACTCCGCCAGCCGCTGATGCTTACGTTCGAGGGCCCGCGGCCACGTCGACAGGACGTGGCCGAGGCGCTGCGTCAAGTGACCGTGGAAGAGCTGTCGGTGCTTCGCCGTCACGTGGTCGACGATGAATTCGAGGGTCTCGTCCTGCTCGGTGATGGTGACGAGCGAATTTGGACGGACCCGATAGTCGAAAGCGATTACATCCAGCTTACGGGCCGCCCAGCCGCGGGTGGCGACGCGGATCCAGAAGTCCCAGTCTTCCCACGCCGGGAGCGCCTCGTCATATCCGCCGATATCCCACCAGCACGCCTTGCGGGTGAGGGCGCAGGCGTCGATGTAATTGGATTCTAGGAGCTTGGCGATATCGAGCTCATCGACGTCGCGGCGCCCTTCCCGGAGGCCGAATTCCCAAGGCTCGCCGTAGACCACGCCGAGTTCCGGGCCGTTGTCCAGGGCGGCGATTGCGGGCGCGATGAACTCCGGTCGCAAGCGATTGTCGGCGTCGAGCGGCAGGATGTAGTCCGCCCTCGCCTCGGTGATGCCACGGTTACGGGCCGCCGAGAGCCCACTCGGTTCTTGACTCTCGATCCGGTACCCCGCCTCGCGCAGGGTTTCGAAGACTTCGCAGGTCCGCGGCTGATCCGACCCGTCATCGATGACGATCAGCTCATAGTCGACAGGCATCGACCGTTCGACGCTGGCGATGGCCTCGATGAGAAGCTGCCCGTGGTTCTTACACGGGATAACGACCGACACTTCCGGGGCCTTGGCCTGCTCGAGGGCAGGGGCCCGCAGGCGGCCGGGTGGCTTCCACTGGCCGGTCGCGGGCAGATCGGCTTCGGCGTCAAGCTCGGCGAGCAGCTCGACCACGTCCGGGGACGTCGCGGCGACCAAGCCGATCAGCGGATCGTCCGGAGCGCTCGCCCCGAGCATGGACGAATCGTAGAGATCATCAAAGGCGGACGGATCGAGCTTTAAATCGAGGCGCTCCCGCAGATCTTCAGCCAAGCCATCCGGCTGCCCGAGCAGAGCGTTGCTGTTCACCAGCAGGCAGCGGTCGCGGTGGCGTCGATAGAAGTCAAGCAGGTGTCGGTTGTAATAAGTCCAGATGCGATAGCCGTAGGTCGGATTCCTGAGAAATACATCCGCGCCGAGGCGCTGCATGGAATCAGAGACCTGCCACGGCAGCCGGTAGACCAGCAGGTAGCGGGGATCTTCGAAGAGCTCGTGCCAGAAATCCAGCAGCAGCGTCGTCCGGGGATCTTTGAACCCCCAGCGGCCCTCCCGCCCAACGCGACGCAGAAGCTCCCCGGCGTCGCTGCGGTAGGACGCGAAGCGTGCGGTATCGAGCGACTCGGACTCGGTCCAGCCCCAGTCTGGATGCCCGCCGTCGTTGGCGTCGGAGCATTCGGAGAGGATCCGGCGGTTGAGCGCCAGGAAGTCCGTGTCCTCGAAGTAGCCTTTGCGATTGTTCCGATCGGCGGGAACCAAGGACTCGCCGACATCGACCCCCGACGCCGCGAGCAGTGACGTGAGTAGCGATGTCCCCGACCGGTGCATGCCGGCCATGACGAGAGGCGACAACAGATAGGACACTATGCCCTGAGGATATCAGGGTCGGGTGTCCACCCACAGCCAGGCGGAGTCATGACCGTGGACGGCGGCCCGTGGGTGCGAGCCGCGCGCCGAAGCCGAAGAACCCCGAGCTCCGCGCGAAGCTCAGGGGCTTTCCGGCTATTCCTCTTCGTCGCCGAGCAGCGGCTCCGACGATTCCGCCGCATCTTCGGCGTCATCGTCAGCCCGAAGATTCTTGCTTCGGGCCGGCCTGGGCTCGTCGAGCGCCGGCTCGTCGGCGCCGCCCCACCACTGCCAGCGCAGACGCTGCGAGACCGGTCGTTCAACGGCCGGAGCGTCGGCATTCAAGGCCTCGACGAAGGGATCCGATTCTTCCCGCACCTCGTGGAGCGCCGAAGCGTTGCTTTCCGGCTGCTTGTCCTCGTCGCCGGCCGATTCGGCGGCCTGGGCGTCGGCGGCGTCCTGAGAACGACGGCGGCGCGGGCGACGGCGACGGCGGCGGTGCACCTTCTTACTCGGGGCATCGTCATCCTGACCCGAAGCGTCGTCATCCTGACCCGGGGCGTCGTCAGCACGGACCTCGGCCTGCCGGCTCTCGTCGGCCGAGTCACCGGCCGCCCCGTGCTCGCCGGCGACGGCGTCCGTTTCTTGCACGGCCTGCTCAGCTTCGCCGTCGGAGTCCACCCCATCTCGGACATCGCCGGCGTCCGCGGCTTCCGACCTGGACCTTCGGGAACGGCGGCTGCGGCGGCGACGGCGCTTCGGCTCGTCGGCCGGGGGGTCTTCGCCGGCGTCCGGTCCCTCCGCGCCGGACTCGGTCGCATCGCCGACGGCCTCCGAGTCGGGCTCTTCGGCGGGCTCGACGTCGGACGCAACCTCCAATTCGGCCTCGGGGGCGACGTTGCGGTCCCCGCGGCGGCGGCCGCGACGGCGGCGGCGGCGGCGGACGCGGCCCTTCGGCTCGTCGTGTTCACCGTCTCCATCATCACCGGCAGAAGGGGCCGAGTCGCCAACGGCGACCGCTTTGGCTTCGCCTTCCGCGTCCTCGGCGGCCGTCGACTCGATGACGTCCTTCTTGCCCCCCCGCCGCGACCGGCGACGGCGGCGACGGCGGCGGCCTTTGCCTTCGGATTTTTCGTCAGCCTCATCGTCCTCTTCCGGCGCGGCTTCCTGACGGTCCGGCGGCGTGAGGTCGGCGGCGTTCACCGCGCGGCGCGCCTTCACCGGCGCCGACGGCGGGGCCCCGCCTTCACGCTGCACCCACTCGATGCGCTCTTCGGTCAAGTTGAGCGTGCTGGCGGCCAGAATCTCGATCGCTACGCCGTGGTCGCTCTCGATCGACGCCAGGTGCGACCGGTAGCGGTTCTGCACCATGTCGGCGATCTCCGGGTGCAAGGCTAGGGTCACCGACTGCACGAGGCCGCTCGCCGCCCGCGCTTCGATCCGGGAAAGGAGACGCAGCGCCGCGAATTCCGGCGTCGGCGTGGTGCCCGCTCCGTCGCACGTCGGGCAGCTGCGGTGGGTCCTCAAGCGCAGGGACTGCTTGATGCGCTGGCGGTTGATCTCGAGCAGGCCATTGGGGCTGATGCGCCCGACGGAATGGCGGGCGTTGTCACGCTTCATGGCGTCGCGCATCACCCGCTCGAGGCGGTTCTGGTGCTTGCGCAGCCGCATGTCGATGAAGTCGACCACCACCAGGCCGCCGATGTCCCGGAGCCGAAGCTGGCGGGCCACTTCTTTCGCCGCTTCGCAGTTGATCTTGTAGATCGATTCGTCGTGGTTGGTGGTCTTGGTCGCCCGCCCCGAATTGACGTCGATGGCGGTGAGCGCTTCGGTCAAATCGATGACGATGCCGCCGCCCGAAGGCAGGGACGCGGTGCGTTCGTAGATACGGTCGATCTGGGTCTCGAGGCGGTAGCGGGAGAAGAGCGGCAGCCGGTCTTCGTAGCGCACGAGCTGCGTCTTCGAGCGCGGCATGAAGGCCTTCATGAAGGCCTCCGCCTTGGCGAAAACCTCGTCATGATCCACGACGACTTCGCTGATCGACGCGTCGAGGTAGTCCCGCAGGGCCTGCATCACCAAGTCCTGGTCGCTGTAAACCAGCTTGGCGCCGCGGCCGCGGTTGGCTTCGGCCTTGACCTTCTTCCACAGGCGGAGCAGCGCATTGAGGTCGCGATTCAGCGTCTGCTGATTCTGATCGAGGCCGTTGGTGCGCACGATGACACCGTGGTCGTCCGGCAGCTCGAGTTTCTTCAGGCGCTCCCGGATCTTCTTGCGGGCCGCATCGTCTTGCGCCTTGCGGGAGATGCCACGGACAGAGTCGAAGGGGGTCAAGACGAGGTAGCGTCCGGCGAGCGCCAGGTTCGTCGACAGAGCCGGCCCCTTTTGGCCGACGCCGTCCTTGGTGACCTGGACCAAGATCGGCTTCCCCTTCTCCAGCACCTGGGAGATGTTGGGCCGCCGCACGTCCTTGGGCGGCTCCTTGTGGTACGCGAAGGGCAAGACATCGCCGGCGGGGAGAAAGCCGTGGCGTTCTTCCCCGAGATCGACGAAGGCGGCGTTCAGGCTGGGCTGAATATTGGCCACGACGCCGCGGTAAATATTGCCGCGGGTCTGGTCATCTTCAGTGACCTCGACCTGGAACTCCTGGAGGATGGTGCCTTCGACGATGGCGACGCGCAGCTGGCCGCCGCGGGTCGCATTGATGAGCATTTTGGTGGACACGGGAGAACTCCGGTTGCTGAGGTGGTGCGGTCGGCGCAGGGCGCGCGATCAACCAGCGTGTGCTAGCTGGCGCCGCCGAGGGTCGTCCACAAGATCAGGCCTGCCGTGGCCGCCATCGACACGATGCCGAGAAGCGCCAGCGATTGCAGGGCCGGACCGGGACGCAGCCGCGGATCGTCGATCCGCCGCGTGACCGCCCACATATTGAGGGTGTAGTAAATCGGTGAAAAAAGCAGGCCGAGCGCGCCGATGACCTTCACCAGGAAGGCGGGGTCGGGCACCACGGCGAGGATCGCCATGCCGGCGACGGTGACGGAAATCAGGAAAATCCAGTAAGAACGGTCCGTCCCCCCTTCGGCGGCCGGCAGCGAGCGCAGGGCCCGGCGGGCGGCGACGAAGGAGCGCGGAAGACCGTCCATCATGGTGTAGCAGGTCGTGAAAAGCGCGGCGAAGGCCATGGCCAGCACCAGCGGCTGCATCCACTCCCCGAGGACGACGGTGTAAAGACGAGAGAGCGTCAGCGCGACGTCGGTGCCCTCCGGCACCAAACCGCGCGGATGGAGAACGGTGGCCCCGAGGGTGACAAAAGCCACGGCGAGCGCCGCCGAGAGGCCGTAGCCGAGGCGCAGGTCCGCGAGTCCGGAACGCAGCCGGTCGACGGCGCCGCGGGAGGCGGCGGAGTCGCCGCCGGCTTGGTGCTGTTCGAGCGCCCACAGGGAGTGCCACAGGGAGACCGCCACCGAAGTCGGCATGAAGCCGAGGATCGCAGCGACCAGGATCAAGGAGCCGTCCGGAAAGGACGGCACCACCAGAGAGGCGGCGAATGGCGCCAAAGGGGGTGGGGCGGCCAGCGCCGCGACGGCAGTACCCGCAGCCACGCCGAGCAGCAGCACTATATTGATCACCCGCAGCGCCTTGTAGTGCCCGACGGCGAGTAGCGCCAGCAGCACGACCGTGAGACCGACGCTCCACACCGGGATCGACGGTCCGCCGACGGCGACTTTCAGGAAAGACGCCGTCAGGCCGACCAGGGCGGCGATCAAGCCGACGGCCTGGATCGTCATGTCGCCGAGCCCCAGCCACAGCGCCCAGTGCTTGGGGCCGGGGGCGGCGGCGTAGGCGTCCAGCAGGGACTCGCCGCGGGCCGCGACGTAGCGCGGCGCCGCTTCGAAGGCCGGGTATTTGAGCAGGTGCACCGCCACCACCAGCCACACCAAGGCGAGCTCGAAGCGGGCCCCTGCTTCCGGGCTCATCAAGATATGGCTGGCGCCGATCGACGTCGCCGCCAAGAGCAGACCCGGCCCGAGATGGCGCAGTCGCGTCACGAGGCGATTCCGGTTCCGGGGCGATCACGAAGCCGTGACGGCGGAGGTGAAGAGCGGGAACCGCCGACGGTCCGCTTCATGCATCATGGCGTAGATCGCGTCGAAGATCCGCTCGGCGTTCGGCTTGGACCAATAGTCGCCGTCCGAGGCGTAGGCCGGACGGTGCTCGGCCGCGGTCACGGACCGGGGCGGGGCGTCGAGCCAGTGGAACGCCCCCTGGTCCTCCACGATCTTCTGTTGCATGAATGCGGTGGCGCCGCCCGGCACGTCTTCGTCGAGCAGCAGCAGGCGGCCGGTCTTCTTCACCGAAGAGACGATGCGGTGGTCGGTATCGAAGGGCAGCAGGGTCTGCACATCGATCACTTCGACCTCGACCCCGATGCGCGCCAGTTTGGCCGCGGCGTCGAGCGCAACCCGGCAGCACGCGCCGTAGGTCACGAGCGTGCAGTCATCGCCTTCGCGCAGCACCTCCGGCACGCCGAGGGGCACCGAGAATTCCGCCAGGTTGCTGGGCAGTCGCTCCTTGCGTCGATATCCGTTGAGGACCTCGATAACGATCGCGCTGTCGTCCGAGCGCAGGAGCGTGTTGTACATGCCGGCGGCCTGGGTCATATCCCGGGGCACGCAGAGGAAGACGCCGCGGATGAGGCCCAGGATGCCGGCCATCGGCGAGCCGGCGTGCCAGACACCTTCGAATCGGTGTCCGCGGGTGCGGATGATCACCGGCGCCTGCTGGCGACCCGCCGTGCGCCAGCGCACCGTCGCCAAGTCGTCGGAAATGATCTGGAGGGCGTAGTGCAGGTAGTCGAGATATTGAATCTCGGCGAGCGGCCGCATGCCGCGCATCGCGAGGCCGATGGCCTGGCCGAGGATGGTGCACTCGCGGATGCCGACGTCGGCGACGCGGAGCTTGCCGTATTTCTCTTGGAGGCCCCGGAAACCCTGGTTGACGTCGCCGAGCTGGCCGAGGTCTTCGCCGAAGGCCACCAATTCCGGGTGGCGCTCGAGCGCCGCGTCAAAGCAGTGGTTGAGGATCTCGAAGCCGTTCAGCTCCGGGGCGTCGTCGGAATAAACCGCCCCGATGCCTTCGATGGCGGCGGCGGCCCGCTCGCCTTCCGCATGGAGGTAGCGACCGTACTTCTCGGCGCACTGCTGATCGAGCGCTTCGAGCCACTGCAAAAGGGGCCGCCGCGCGGCGTCGGGGGCGGCGTGCAGGGCGAGCACGGCGTCGCGGCCGGCGGTCATGAGGTGCCGTCGCCAGGGCGCTTGGATGCGCTGCAGCTGGGTGACGAGCGCCGCGACCTCGGTCGCCGCCCCGTCGCCGACGCCGTCGGCGGAGGCCGCCGTTTGAAGCAGCTCCACCATCTCCTCAACCTGGGCCCGGATGGGGTCCATAAAGTGCGACCAGGCGGATCGCTGGGCGGCGCGGACCGCGTCCTTAGCTTCCGCTTCGATCGCCAGGAGCTCGTCTTCGGTGGCCCATCCGCGCTCCAGAATCATCGAGCGCATCTTGAAGAGACCGTCGTGCTCCGCTTCCCACCGCAGGCGCTCGGCCGACTTGTAGCGTTCGTGGCTGCCCGAGGTCGAGTGTCCTTGGGGCTGCGTCAGCTCGATGACGTGGATGATCGCCGGCACGTGCTCTCGGCGGGCGACCTCCGCGGCCTGCTGGTAAGCCGCCACCAGCGACGGGTAGTCCCAGCCGCGGACCGTAAAAACCTGGTAGCCGCTCGGATTCTCCGGCGTCCGCTCAAAGCCCGAGAGCAGGGCCGAGAGGTCGGACTTGGTGATTTGGTACTCGTTGGGCACCGAGATGCCGTAGCCGTCGTCCCAAATCGACACGACGGCGGGAACGCCGAGTACGCCGATCGCGTTGATCGACTCCCAAAACATGCCCTCGGCGCAGCTCGCGTTGCCGATGGTGCCGAAGGCGACTTCATCGCCATTCGTCGAGAAGCCGTCGAAGCCCTCGAGCCCGGGCAGCTCCCGGTAGAACTTCGAGGCCTGGGCCAGGCCGACCAGGCGCGGCATCTGGGAGCCGGTGGGCGACGTGTCGGCACTCGAGTTCTTCTGGTCCACCAGCCGATGCCACCGTCCCTCGCGGTCGAGGGTGGGCGTCGCAAAGTGGCTGTTCATCTGCCGACCGCTCGACGCCGCTTCCCGCTCGCCGTCCCAGTCGGCGTAGAGCTGGGCGAAGAGCTGTTCGAGGGTGACCATGCCCGCGGCGAGCATGAATGTTTGATCGCGGTAGTAGCCAGAGCGGAAGTCACCGGGCTGGAAGGCCTTGGCCATCGCCAGCTGCGGCAGCTCCTTGCCATCTCCGAAGATCCCGAATTTGGCTTTGCCGGTGAGGACCTCGCGGCGGCCGAGCAGGCTCGCTTCGCGGCTCGTGGCGGCCATGCGGTAGTCCCGCACGACCTCTTCACGGGTGAAGTTCGTCACGCAAATCAGTCCTGTCTGTCAAAGACGGCGCCGGGGTCATCGGGATGGACCGGCCCGCGGCGGGGCGTCAAAAGCTGTGGGTTCGAAAGCGCGACGACGACCTCGGGAGTCCTGGCTGGACTTCAACCTCGCTGCGCGGCCTGGGTAGGCGAGTCGTGGGCCGCGGCGCGCCGCGGCGATGGGCCCGGCTGCAACCGGGTCGGGTCCGGGGTCCCCAGGGTGATGTCGACTGCGATGCTTTCGGGGCTAAATTTGTTGGGCCTAGCCGGCCGCTGACGGGGTCTCGGACGGCTAAGGGGAAGGGGTGACGCCAGAACGCTGCGTATTTTGGCCAGCGGCCTTAGCCGCGCGGCTGGCGCTTGCGCCTTCCTGTCGATGGGATGCCTGTCAATAGGGTGCTAAATGACCGGGGCCACACATGGCCTGTGCGGGCTGTGCAACAGCACCGACGGTTCCGAGGCTTCGCCAGTCTTTCGCGGTAATCGTGTCGCTCGTAGTGGGCGGATAAAGCGTTGTGGGCGGATAAAGCGGAGTTCTAGAGTCGGAGTCGAGCGGCCAGGCGGAAACCCTCGGGTTCTGCGTGCTGAGCACGGAGCGCTGTCCACCGGAGCCGGCTGGTTTTGATCTCGACGCGACAGGTCAGCTTGGGGGCCTTTGCGAGCCGCGGAAATCTGGGCACTGTCGCCTCCGTACAGGACGCCGTGGGCACCGGCGCGGCGGCGGACTTTCGCCCAAAACCTTGTGCACCTTAGCACACCCCGGACAACCCCGGAGGGCAGACTCGGGGGCCCCACCGGCCCGGCGATCCGATAAGCTCGAGTGAGGAGATTCACATATGGCGACCTATGAAGAAGCCTTCCTCAAGGCAATCCCGAAGACAGACCTACACCTTCACCTCGACGGTTCACTGCGCCTTCCGACGCTCATCGAGCTGGCCCAAGAGCGCAACGTCAAGCTTCCCTCATACACCCCGGAAGGCCTGCTCGAGCTGGTCTTCAAGGAGCAGTACCGCGACCTCCCCGACTACCTCCACGGCTTTGCTTACACCTGCGCGGTGATGACCGACGAAGAGGCGCTGGAACGCATCGCCTTCGAGCTCGCCGAAGACTGCCTCGCGGAAGGCGTGTCCTATATCGAGGTCCGGTTCGCTCCGCAGCTCCATGTACGCAGCGACCTCGACGTCGCCCGAGTGATCAGCGCCGTCGACCGCGGCCTGGACCGTGCCAAACGGGCCCACGACCAAAGCGAAGCGGTCAAGAGCGGCGAAGCTCTCCCTTTCCACTACGGCATCATCACCTGCGCCATGCGCATGTTTACCAAGGGCTTCGCGCCGTATTTCGAAAAGCTGCTCTCGGCGCTCGACAACTGGCCGAGCTCAGACGTCTACGGCGTCGCCTCCATGTCGCTCGCGCGCTCGGTGATCGAGGCGCGGGATCGCCTCGGGCTGCCCATCGTCGGCTTTGACCTCGCCGGCGCCGAGCACGGGCACCCCGCCTCCGGCCACATCGAAGCTTTCACCTTCGCCAAACGTCACTTCCTGAAGACGACCGTACACGCCGGCGAAGCCTACGGGCCCGAAAGCATTGTCCAAGCGCTGACCGACCTCAACGC
>JBCDKB010000121.1:0-19192 GCA_038747035.1 Acidobacteriota bacterium
CGCGTCGCGGACCTCCCCTTCTAGACGCCGGACGGCCCGCTCGAGGGCGAGGCGTCGGCGGCGGCACAGCGTCCATCCGCAGGCGGCGAGCAGCAGCGCCGCGGCCGCGAATCCGGAACCGAAGCCGAGCCCGGGTCCGATGTCCGGGCCCGCCGGCGAAAGTCCCACCGCTGCGGCTCCGAGGGCGACGGCGCCGGCTAGGCACCACTCTCCCCACGGGCGTGGCAAGGCCGTGGGCGAGGGCGATGTAGCGGAGGGGGGAGTCGCGGACATCTCTCGGAGGCTGAGCTGGCTGGCGGAAGTCGACGATGCGCCCACTCCGCAGGCGCGCTTGCGCTAAGGGCGAAGGTGGGTGAAACGGACACCCGACCACTGGCTGGTCACTTCCGCACGCACTTGTTCAAGGGCACCAGTGTCCATGTTCCCTCATTTCGCGATTCTCCGCAAAGCCGACTCGAGCACGTCGGCGGCGAGCCGGACCTCGCTGAGCTCCACGGACTCGTCCGGAGTATGGTCCAAGCGACTGTCGCCGGGGCCGTAGGCGACGATCGGACACCCCCAGACCGGCGCGACGACGTTCATATCGCTGGTCCCGGTCTTCTTGAGCATCCGCGGACGCCCGCCGGTGACTTCCCGGATGGCCCCCGAGAAAGCCGCCACGAGTCGCCCTCGGCGCTCGCTGAGCCACGCGCGCTCCGCGCCCCGCGCCTCAACGGACAGTCCCGCGAGCTGCGGCCGCAAGTGAGCTGCCACATCGGCGGGACCGAGTTCGGGAGGTAGGCGAAAACCGATCGTCGCTCGGCAGCGATCTTCGTCGGGACTTTCCACCCCCGGGGCGGTCACGATCGACTGCAACTCCGTCTGTAGCTGGTCGAAGAGGCCCGCCCGCCCTCGAGCCTCGACGTCGCTATTCCAGGCCGTGCTCCAGGTCTGCACCCGATTCCACGCCGCGACGATGTCCTCCGTCGCGGTCGGCTCCGGACCCGCCGAATGGCTCGTCGACCGGCGCCGTTCGAGGTCCAGCAAGAGGCGCCCCTTATAGCCGAGCGTGACGC
The DNA here is from genome assembly GCA_038747035.1 of Acidobacteriota bacterium. Classification (GTDB taxonomy): domain Bacteria; phylum Acidobacteriota; class Thermoanaerobaculia; order Multivoradales; family J023; genus JAUIJL01. The sequence continues at coordinate 1,056 of JBCDKB010000121.1, forward strand.
CGGCGACGCCGCTCGGTTCGCCGATCACGCAGACATCCGGCGCCGGTCCCGAGGCGAGGAATCGGGCCCCTTTCGAGCTCGACACCTCTTCCTCGACGGCGCCCACGACGGTGACCCGCAGGCCCGATTCGGGTCGACGGACGAGGCGAGCCGCCACCGCGGCAAAGACCGCCAGCGGCCCCTTCGCGTCGACGGAGCCGCGGCCATACAGTCGTCCGCTTTCGATCCGAGGGGTTGGCCCCCCGGGCACGGTATCGATGTGGCCGAGCAGCATGACGTGGAGATCGGCGTCGGCGCGGCCGGCGTGACCCACGGCATTGCCGGCGTCGTCGACGTCGGCGCGGAGTCCCAGGGCCCGGAGTCTCTCGACCAGAAAACCGACCGCCGCCCGCTCCCGCCGGCTGACGCTCGGGATCGAGACCAGCTCGAAGAGCAAGCGCGCCGGTTCCGCGAGGTCACACTCGCTGAGCGGCGCCGGGACCGAGGTCTGCGCCGCGGCGTGAACCGCGCCGGCGGCACTCACGGCCTCTCCTCCGCCAGCATGTCGGCGATCCGCTCCACCACGTCCCGCCAGTCGTCCTCAGCGATCACCAGCGGCGGCAAGAGCCGCAAGGTCGACTTCCCCGCCGCCGGCGCCAAGATCCCCTCCTGCTCCTGCAGTCGCCGCAGCCACGGCGCCACCCGCTCCCGGAGCTCGACGGCGATCATCAGGCCGAGGCCCCGCACTTCCCGCACGCGGGGGACGCCGCCCAGGGCCTCGGAGAGAAAATCCAGCGCCCACGCGCCGAGACCCTCGGCCCGTCCCACAAGATCTTCCCGCTCGATGATGCCGATCACGGCGACGGCCGCCGCACACGCCAGGGGATTGCCGCCGAAGGTCGAGCCGTGACTGCCGACGGGGAACGGCTCGAGCCCCGCCCGCAGCGCCACGGCGCCGACCGGCACGCCGCCGCCGAGACCCTTGGCCAGGGCCACGACATCGGCCCGGGCGTCGCCTTCGAGCCAATGATCTTGCGCCAAGAAGCGCCCGGTGCGGCCGCATCCGGTCTGCACTTCATCGAAGACCAGGAGCGCCCCGTAGCGCGTGCACAGGTCGCGAACGCCCCGCAGGTAGCCAGCCGGCGGCACATGCACGCCGCCTTCCCCTTGGATCGGCTCCAGGAGCACGGCGGCGACCGGCTCGAGCGAGGCCTCGAGGGCCGCTTCGAGGGCTTCCAGGTCGCCGAAGGTCACGTGGTCGACGCCGGGCACGAGGGGCCCGAAGGGCGCGCGGTACTTTCTCTCCCAGGTCGCCGAGAGGGCGCCCATCGTGCGGCCGTGGAAACCGCGGCGGGCGGCGATAACGGGCCGGCGGCCGGTCGCCCAGCGCGCATATTTGATGGCCCCCTCCACCGCCTCGGCCCCCGAGTTGGCGAGGAAGAACCGGGAATAGCCCGTGAGTTCCGCCAGGCGGCCCAGCAGCCGCGACCGGATCGGGCTGTCGAAGGAGGCCGGCGTCGACACCAGCTGGCGGGCCTGGCGAGAGATCGCCGCCGTCAGCGCCGGGTGGGCGTGTCCGAGGCTCGCCGCGCCCTGGCCGCCGACGCAGTCGATATAGATCCGGCCGCGGTCATCTTCGACGCGGGCGCCGACCCCGCGCACCAAGGTCAACCCCCGGGCCCCCACGCCGCCGCCGCCGTGGAGCCGGCGCATCCGCTCGACGGTCCCACCGCCGGCCGCCGACCTCGGGGAGCCCGCCGAAGAAGAGGGCGACGGGGCCGCGGTCGTTGCGGTCGTCGAGGCGGTCATCGGATCACCGTCCCGCCGCCGGCGAAGGCGGACTCGATCGGCCGCTGGGCGCGGCTGGCGGCGATCAGCACTTCGGGAATACCGGCGGCGAGCGCGTCTTCGGCGGCCTTGAGCTTCAAACGCATCCGGCCCTCCGCCCACTCCCGGCGGGCGGCTTCGAGCTCGTCCCGGCCCAGCGACCGGATCCGGCTCGCCGGGTCATCGACGGAGCGAAGAAGTCCGGGGGCGCCGGTCAGCAAGACGAGACGGTCGGCCCCCAGCGCCGCGGCGACGGCGGCGGCGAGGCGATCCCCGTCGACGTTTAGCATCTCGCCCTCCTCCGAAAGCGCCGGCGGTGACACCACCGGCCGCAAGCCGGCGTCCAAGAGGCGATGCAGAATCTCGGTGCGCACGCCGGTCACGGTGCCGGTGTAGTCGTCGCGGACCACCCGAACTCGGCCGTTCTCCACGGACCGCACCGCGCGCTTTCGCCGCGCCCGCACCAGCGCCCCGTCGACGCCGCTCAGGCCAAAGGCATTCACCCCCTGGGCCTGGAGGTGCTCGACGATGCGCTTATTGATCTCGCCGGCGCACACCATCGCCATGGTCAGCGCCGTGCGCCGATCCGTGCGCCGACTGCTGAATCCCGACGGAGAGACCAGCCGCTGCGGCGGGTGGCCGAGGGCCGTCGACACCTCGTCGAGGCGCTTCGAGCCGCCGTGCACCAGCACCCAGGGACGGTCGCGGTGTTCCCGCGCCAATTCGTTGAGCAGGGGCTCGAGCGCATTGCCGTCGCCGCCGCCTATTTTGATCACCCACATACCAGAACCTTTCGTTAAACACCCAAAGATTTCTCTTCACGTCGCCCCGAGCCGCGACGTCGTCAGCACGGATGCAATCCGGGGAAGCCCAAACCCGCCGCCTCGTCGAAGCCGAGGGCGAGGTTGAGCGACTGCACGGCCGAGCCCGCCGCGCCCTTGACCAGGTTGTCGAGCGCCGAAAGCACGACCACGCGTCGGCCGTGGTCATCGACACGCCAGCCGACGTCGCAGTAATTGCTGCCGGCGAGTACCTTCGGGTCCGGGAGCCGGTGGAGCCCCTGCTTGTCGTTCACCATGCGCACGAAGGGCTCGTCGCGGTAGGCGCCCCGGTAAAGCGCCCACAGCCGCTTCGTATCGACGTCGTCCCGCAGGAACACGTGGCAGGTCGCTAAAACGCCGCGCACCGCCTCCACCGCCGTCGCGGAAAAGAAGAGCTGGTCCGCGTCGAGTGCGGTGTTTTCGAGGATCTCCGCCTGGTGTCGGTGTCCCGTCGGCGCAAAGGAGCGCAGCGCCCCCGATCGCTCCGGATGGTGGGACGCCGCCGAGGCCGCGGCGCCACCTTCGCTCGAACCGACCTTGACGTCGGCCACCACCCGCTCGATCAGCCCTTCCCGAGCCAGCGGAAGGAGCGCCAGGTTCACCGCCGTCGCATTGCAGCCGACGCCGGAAATGAAGTGCGCCCCAGCGAGCTCCCGGCGCCGATTCTCCGGCAGCCCGTAGACGAAGCGTGGCCGCCAAGCTGGCGCCGGATCCTCGCCGTAGGTCGCGACGTGCCGCTCCGAGCAGCGCAGGCGGAAGTCCGCCGAGCAGTCGACCAGGCGGGGAGCCAGCGCCGCGAATTCGTCCAGTCGCCCGGCGGCGGCGCCGTGGGGCAAGCACAGGAAGAGCACGTCGCACGGCTCCAAGTCCGCCGAAGCGACGAAGCGCAGCGTCGTGCGACCGCGCAGGTTCGGATGGACCGAATGCACGAAGCGCCCGCGAAGACGCTCCGACGTCGCCTGGGTGACCGTGATCTCCGGGTGGGCGTCGAGCAGACGCAGCAGCTCGCCGCCCACATAGCCCGACGCGCCGACGACGCCGGCCCTCACCCCTTTCTGCGCCGCCTCGGCGGGGACTTCTCCGGTGTTCACGCCGCCGCCCCCGCGCCGAAGCGGGCTTCGATGCCCCCCGACGCCACGGCCACGGCGTGGTCGACCATGAGAGACGGTAGGTCGACCCCGGTGGGCTCAATGGAGTTACGAAATTCCATCGTCGCGTTCACTTCGCCCACCAGATATCCGTCCGGCGACTCGAAGAGGTCGACGGCGATCAGCGCCTCCGGCCCCGCCACGGCGAGGGCCGCAGCCCGGCAGATGCGGTCCATCTCCACATCCACCGGCACGCCGGCGGTGACGGCGCCGCGGGCGGTGTTGGTGATCCAGTGCTCGCTCCGCCGCTCGATGGCACAGACCGTTCGGCCGCCGATGACAAAAGCCCGCAGGTCTCGTCCCGGCTTCTCGACGTAGGCCTGGAGATAGAAGACCCCGTGCTGGGGACCGCCGAGCGTCGCCTTGTGCTCGAAGAGCGCCTCGGCGGCGTCCCGATCGCGCAGACGAGCTAGCAACCGCCCCCAGGATCCGACCGCCGGCTTGAGCACGGCCGGATAGCCGAGCTCGTCCAGCGCCCGGAGCGCCGCCTCGGGTGAGGTGGCGACCCGAACCGCCGGCTGGGGCACGCCGGCGCGCGCGAGGGCCGCCGACATCGACACCTTGTCGCCGCATCGAGCGACCACTTCGCGCGTGTTCAGGGTCACGGCGCCGCCCGCCTCGAGCATCTCGAGGGCCGCCAGGCCCCGCGTCAAGCTGAGCGTGCGATTCAGCACCAGGTCATAGCGCCGCTCGGCCGACGCCACGGGGTCGAAGATCACGTCGGGCAATGCGACGACGTCAAACTCCACGTCCCGCCGCCGCTCGAGGCTGCGGATCAGCAATTTCTCCTCGACCCGGATGCGGTCGACGAGCAGGCAGAGGCGGGTCATTCGCCCCAGTCCTCTTCGACGTCGGGCGCCAGCTCGACGGCGAGGGGGTCGAGGGACATCACTTCGAGCTCCACTCCGCATTCGACACACGGCACGATCTCGTGGGTCATCGGCGAGGCTCCGAGGCTGACGCCGACGGCACATTCCGGGCAGTCCACCATCAGGATCCTCAGGTCAGCGGCGTCGGCGGTAGCGATGGCAGTCATCTTTCTCTTCCTTTCAATAGCGTGGGTTGGACACAAAAAAAGCGCCGGCGTCCTCTCGGGGCGCCGGCGCTTCGTGGGGTTCGATGGAAAGTCGATTTAGGTGGGCAAGCCTCCCCCGGCGCCAGCGCTGCGCTTGGCCTTCTTCGCCTTCGTGACTTTCTTGGCCTCGGCGGCCGCGACGGGGGTTTGGACGTTCATGGGGTCTTTGGGATCGAGTGGGTGGGTTCTTTAGGTTGGGGTCCGGGACCCCCTAGACGCAAAAACGGCTTCCGGGCCGGAGCCTGGAAGCCGTGTGACGGGGCGATGCTTTTCCGCGCGTCAGGACATCCAGGCTCTGGAGCCCGGCTTCTTCGCGCGCTTTTTGGAGGTGGGGACGGAATTAAGCATCGTTTGCATGGACCTGCGGTCGTGGTGCGTCGCGGAAAGTAGCAAGGGACTAGATCGCCGTCAAGGGCGATTCTTTGGGCTTGACAGGTCTTTGACGCTCGCCGGCCAGTCGAAGAGCGGCAGGACTTCACACTCCCCCCCGACGTCCCGGGGCGCCTGCTCCCTCGGAACGCGCACCAGGGCGGTCCCGCGGGCGTAGGCGGCATTGTCGTGGGAGCCTTTGGGCGGCGCCGGCGAAACGCCGAGCACGCCGTCGTCGAACTGAATTTCGGCCGGCAGAAACCGGTCGCGATCTCGGGCTCCGCGCAGCGGCGCGTCGAGCCGTCCGCGCAGGGCGCCGTGCCAAAATCCGTCGGCGTAACCCTGAAGGCGACGGAGTACCGGCCGCACGAAAAGCCAGAACGTCACCATCACCGACGCCGGGTTGCCGGGCAGGCCGAAGACCCAGCCGGCCCCTTCACCGCCATGCCGGGCGGCGACTAGCGGCTTGCCCGGCTGGATGGCGACGGCGTCGAAGAGGCTGCGGCAGCCGAGCTCGGCGAGCACATCTTCCACCAGGTCGTACTCCCCTTTAGACACGCCGCCGCAGAGCAGCAAGACGTCGAAGGACAAGCCGTGCTGGATGCGCCCCACGAGGTCGTCGCGGCGGTCCGCGGCGATCCCCAACGACTCCGCTTCAAGGCCGAGGCTCGCCGCCGCCGCTTGGAGAAAGACCGTATTCGAGTCCCGGAGCTGGCCGGGTTTCGGCGTCTCGTCGGGCGGAATCACCTCGTCGCCGCTCGAGAGGATCGCGATCCGCGGTCGGCGCACGACCGACACTTCGCGGTGGCCGTGGGTGGCCAGGAGGGAAATCGCGGCCGGGGTCAGCAGGGAACCGGCGCGCAACAGCGGCGACCCCGCCCGCACCACTTCACCGGCCCTGCGGATATTCGCTCCGGTATCCACATCGCGGCGGAAGGTCACCTGTCGACGCCCTTCCGGTCCCGTATCGGTCAGCTCCACCGGCACCACGCGGTCGCCACCTTCGGGAATGACGGCGCCGGTCATGATGCGGGCCACTTCGCCGTCCCCGAGGGCGAACTCGGGCGGATGGCCTGCGGCGGACTCCCTGTCGGCCGACAGCTGCCGATCCACCGGCACGTCGCCGCGGAGCACGTAACCGTCCATCGCCGACACGTCCGCCGGCGGCGCGTCGACCGTCGCTGCGACGTCGGCGGCGAGTATGCGCGCGCAGGCCTCTTGCCGACTCACGGACTCAGCGCCCATGACCGAAATCTCGTCTTCTAAGCGCCGCCAGGCGGCTTCGGGCGAAAGCAGCATCAAGACTCCTCCTCTGACTTCGTGTCCGGGCGTTCGGTGACCTTCTTCCGGAATGCGCCCCGGTGCCGATGCTATACTTTCCCGCCGTCTCCACGGGCCACCCGCCGTCCGGCATATGCCGTCGACTCAGCCGGCGGTCCGGGGGGTGAACGTTTCGAGCCACGCTCTCGCTCTTCTCTCGGCGCCGGGCCTTCGGGCCTTCGGGCCTTTTGGCGTGGAGACTTCCGCCCTCCCGCTTGGCCCCCAGCGGCCGGCACCCAGATATTTTCGACTCCATCCGAGCGTCTGCCCTCCGCATGCCTACACAATTCCATTACCGCGGGACCTTGGCCGAAACCTCCCTCGCCGAGATGCTGTGGACGATTTATCGCCACCGCGTCCCCGGGGTCGTCGAGGTGAGCCACGACGACATCGTGAAGCGCATCTACGTCACCGGCGGCGACGTGGTGCACGCGACGTCAACGGACCGCTCGGACCGACTCGGCGCGTACCTCTATCGCCAAGAGCTGCTCACGCGCCAGCAGCTGAGCGAGACCATGAGCCAGCGCGCCGGGTCCGACAAGCGCCACGGCCAGCTGCTGATCGAACAGGGCTTGCTCGCCCCTGACGTGCTCTACGAAGCGATCCGCGGACAGGTCGAGTCGATTGTCTGGAGCCTCTTCTCGTGGACCCAGGGCGATTTGACCTTCAGCATCGGAGAGCACGAAGACCCGCTGATGATCAAGATCCACCTGCCGATGCGGCAGGTGATCTCGCGCGGCATCAAGAAAGTCTCGGACACCAAGTCGCTCGTCGCCCGGCTCGGCCGGAAGACCACGGTTTTTTCCCCGTCCTACGAGACCGAAGATCTGATTGAGATCGCCCTCGGCCACGACGAATACACGCTGCTGCGTCTGGTCGACGGCGAGCGGACGCTTTTTGATATTTGCAGCCAAGGTCCTTTTAGCGTCTCTGAAAACGCTCGCTTGCTCTACGCGTTCCGGGTCCTGCAGCTGATCCGCCCCAAAGCTTCCGAAGGCACCGGCGTCAAAGTCCGCTTGCCGGCGCGCTGACCTAGCGCCCCCCTCCCCATCCGCGACGATCTTCTCCCACCGACGATCTCCCCACACCGACGATTTCAGTTTGACGACCGTGGAGTGAAGGCATGCCCCTTTACGAATATCACTGCGAACAGTGCGGCTATCGCTTCGAAACTCTCCAAAGATTCAGCGATCCGCCGCTGACCGATTGCGAAAAATGCGGCAACGGCACCCTCAAGAAGCTGATCTCGGCCCCGGCGGTGCAGTTCAAAGGCACCGGCTGGTACGTCACCGACTATGCCGGCAAGAAAAGCGGCGGCGACAAGTCGGCGAAGGGTAGCGCCAAGAGTTCGGGGGGCGACAGTTCGAAGAGCTCCGGATCCGGCGACGCCGGCGCCTCCTCCAGCAGCTCGGCCGGCTCGAGCGGCGGCGACTAGGTCGGCGGCCAGCGCCGCGGATCGAGGTGGCGCGGGAGCGGCGTGAGCGACCGCACGCCGTCCCCTTCGACGGCGTAGAGATCTTCAAGCCGAACCGCCCACCGCTCGTCGGGCTCGTAGAGACCGGGTTCGAGGGTCAGGACGTCGCCGACCTCGAGCGCACCCTCGCCGTCTTCGGCGTGCTCGCGGAAACTCGGGAGCTCGTGCAGCTCGAAGCCGACGCCGTGGCCGAGTCCGTGCACGTAGCCGCGCTCCGTTCCGCGGTGGCTGGCCGACGTCCGGTATCCGGCGGCTTCGAAGAGGTCACAGACCTCCGAGTGCAGCTGCCACCCCGAGGTGCCCGGGGCGGCGCGGCCTTCCGCATGCTCGAGCGCGGCGAGCACCGCCCGATATCCGCGGTCAAGCTCGGGCGACGGCTCGCCGACGCAGAAGGTTCGGGTGCAGTCCGAGAACATCTCGCCCCGGGGAAAGATGTCGACCACCAGGGATTCACCGGCCCGCAGCTGCCGAGAGTCGGTGCCGACGGTGTGGGGCACCGCCCCCTCCTCCGCCGGCGCGATGATGTTGCCTTCGGGCTGCTCAAGATGATGGGCGGCCAAGGTTTGGGCGACCGCCGAACGCAGAGTCCCGACGCGCAGCGGCTCACCGCCGAGAGTGAGCGCCCCGTCCGGGTCGGCGGCGGACTCAGCGAGCATCGACGCGACGCGGCGCATCGCCGCCGAGGTGCCTTCGGAAGCCGATCGGATGCTCTCCAGCTGGGCCGCGGACTTCACCTTGCGGTAGCGGTCGGCGATCGCTTCGCCGGGCTCGAAATGCCAGCCGACGGCGGCGAGGCGTCGGCAAACCCCGGCGAGAATACCCGCAGGCATGGTGCCCGCGAGCGCCACGGGACCGGCGCTCGCCGAGAGCTCGGCCCACTGCAGGGCCCGCTCGAGCACCCCCGCCCATAAAGCGTCCGGGGCGGCGCCGTCTCGGCTGTAGCGCTGGACGTCCAGCTGATCGGGGGGCAGGAGGTCCAGGCCGGAGCGGGCCGCCTCATCCCGCTCCATGGGAGACAAGAAACCCAAAAGCGGCCGCCGGCCCCGCGCCGCAACGAGCAGCGCGTAGCCAAGGCGACCGCCGCCCAGGAAAGGCGCGAGGTAGGGGTCGCGGACGGACCTCGACGTGATGACGAGGGCCTCGACGCCCGCTTCATCCAGCAGGCGATCGAGGACGCCGGCCACGGACCGGAGCCTCAGGCCGAAGCCAGGTTCTTATCGAGGAAGCTCTGGAAAGCCGACTTGGGCATGGCGCCCATCATGCGATCTTTGATCTCGCCGCCCTCGAAAAGCACGAAGGTCGGGATGCTGCTCACGCCGTACTTGGCGGCCAGCTCCTGCTGGGTGTCAATGTCGACTTTACCGATACGGACGCGTCCGTCCATCTCGTCGGCGATCTGGTCCAGGACCGGCGCCACCATGCGGCACGGGCCGCACCACTGCGCCCAGAAATCCACCAGGATCGGGGTGCCGCTGGCGATCGCTTCGTCAAAATTGGCACCATCGAGGGTTAGGACCTTATCGTTTGCCATCTCTAGTCTCCTTGGGGGCCGCTCCGGCGCGGCGTCTTTCCAAAGGCGTCAGCGCCTCGGATGGAAGCGGCGCTCGGCGCCGCGATTCGTTGATTTTTCGGATACCGACACAATTCGGATCTATGGCTGGGGGCCGGTCGCTCCGGCGCCTGATTTGAGGCGTCTGGAGCGCTCCGACGGGCGGTCAGCCGCCGATGCTCTCTCCTAAACGCTTGCGGGCGGCGAAATATTCTCGGGTCGTTTCCACGTCCCGTCCGATCTGCGCCGAGAGGTCCATGACGCTCGGAAAAAGCTGCTCATCGCGGAGGCGTTTGAAGAATCGGACTTCGACCATCTCGCCGTAGACCTGGGAGCCGAAGCCGAGGATGTGGCTCTCGACCACGCGCTGGTAATTCTCGTAGACCGTGGGGCGAGTGCCGACGTTGGTGACGCACTCGAAGACCCCGGGCAGCTCGTCGAAGCGGACCTGACCGCAATAGACGCCGTCCGCCGGCAGGTGCTCATTCTCAGGCGCCAAGTTGATCGTCGGCCAGCCCAGACGCATGCCCATCTGGTCGCCCCGGACGACCTTGCCGTAGAGGCCGTAAGGACGCCCGAGCATGTCGAGGGCTTCGTCCAAACGCCCTTCGACGACCGCCTTGCGGATCCGCGTCGACGAGATGACGCCGCCGCGGTAAAGCTCCTCGTCGACGCCGATGACCTCGAAACCTAGCTCCTCTCCGAGCCGCTTCATCGTCGTGACGTTGCCCTGGCGATCCTTGCCGAAGGCAAATTCCGAGCCGACGTAGACCTCTTCGACCGCCAGCGACTGGTGGAGGAAACGCCGCACAAAGGCGTCCGGCTCCGTATTGGCGACTTCGCGGTCGAATTTGACGATCAAGAGGGCGTCGAGCTCGATCTCTTCGAGCAGTCGCCGACGCTGCGAGTCGAGGGTCAGGAGCGGCGGCGCCAGCTCAGGACGCAGCACCGAGACCGGGTGAGGTTCGAAGGTCACCACCACCGACTTGGAGCCCCGCTCGCGGGCGCGCTCCACCACGCGGCGGATGACTTTCATCTGCCCGCGATGCAGGCCGTCGTAATTTCCGATCGTCGCGACGACGCCGTAGGGCAAATCGGCGCTGCGTTGCGCATCGTGAATGACTTGCATCGTCTGATTCTCTCAGCTTGGCTAAGCGTCGTCCCGCCATTCCGAGGCGGTGTCCATGTCCGGCCCTTCGGCGACGGTGATCCCGGGCGCGTTTCTCGGCCCGACGATATGCCCCACGAGGTCGTCGGCGAAAGCGGCGTTGATCTCGACGTCCACCAAAGCCCCCGCCGGCGCGATGCCGTCGTTGATGAGCAGGCGACCGTCGATATCCGGGGCCATGCCGTGGTGACGCCCCTGGAGCAGGTGCTCGGTCTCTTCGCACACGCCTTCGACCAAGACCTTCATGCGCCGACCGACCAGCGCCTGGCGGCGCTCGAGCGAGATGGGCTTTTGCACCGCGAGGATCTCCTCGTGGCGGCGACGGGCCTTCGACTTCGGCACCCGATTCGGCAGTTCGGCACCCGGGGTGCCGTCTTCGGGGCTATAGACGAAAGCTCCGAGGTGGTCGAATTGGGCCTCTTTGACGAAGTCCACGAGGTGCTCGAAGTGGGCTTCCGTCTCGCCGGGGAAGCCGACGATGAAGGTGGTGCGCAGGAAGATGTCCGGCGCCAGCTCCCGGGCCTTCAGCAGCTGGCGGAGATAGCGCTCGGAGCGGCCGCCGCGGCGCATCGCCTTCAGCATGTCCGGATGGGTGTGCTGGAGGGGCATGTCGATATAGGAGCAGAAGCGCTTCTCTTGCCCCATCAACCGAATCAGCTCCTCGTCGAGGGTAGTCGGGTAAGCGTAGAGGAAGCGGATCCACGGCAGGTCGGTGCCTTCGAGCAGCGCTTCGACGAGGCGCAGCAGGCCGTGTTTGCCGAGCCCTAGATCCTCGCCGTAGCGCGTTGTGTCTTGGGCCACCAGGCAGAGTTCGGCGATACCTTGCGCTTCGAGTCCCCGAGCTTCTTCGACCAGGCTGTCGATCGTGCGGCTGCGGAACCGCCCGCGCCAGGTCGGAATGGCGCAGAAGGTGCAAGGGTTATTGCACCCTTCAGCCACCTTCAGGTAGCCGTAGCCGCGGGTCGTCAGGCGACGGGGCGCCGTGTGGTCAAAAACAACGTGGCTCTGCCCCGGCGGCGGCGGCTCGGCGCCCCCGAGCGACACGAGCTTCGGGGCGTCGCTGAGCTGGTCGAGGGAGATGAAACCGTCGATCTCGGGGATCTCGTCGCGCAGCTCCTGGCCGTATTTATTGACCATGCAGCCGGCGACCAGCAGCTTGCTCGGGCCGCGACCGCTCGCCAGCGCCTCTTCTTTGAGGCCGGCCATCTCAAGGATCGCTTCGATCGACTCTTCCTTCGCCTCGTCGATGAAGCCGCAGGTGTTGACGATCACCGTATCCGCCGACTCCACCTCTTCGAGAATGCGGTAGCCGCGGCCGGAAAGCTCGCCGAGCATGATCTCGCTATCCACGCGATTCTTCGGACAGCCGAGGCTGATCATGCCGATCGTCGGGTCGGCGGCCGGGTTCGCGGACTCGGCGCGGCGATGTCGCTCAGGGCCCGGGCCGGATTTGTCGATGGCGGATGAACTCATGGCATATCTCGAATTGACCGTTCGGGCCTTATCGCCGAACTCGGACCCGGCCGCTGCCCATCAAGGCCTGGGCGCTTCGCGGGAGCCCCGGCGCACTACAGCAATACAATCGGCTGCCGTATTGCCCTGGATGCGGCGCAATCGGCTCAACGGGCCGGTCGACGAAAGGAACGGTTCGGTGAAATTTCAGGAGGCGGGTGGCCGGGGCCAGTGCCGGCGATTGGCCGGCGAGGAGGGAGGCCGACGCGAGCTGAGATGGCGCGCGGCGGCCACAGATCATACCAGAACCGCCGTCTCGGCCCGGATTCCGGGCCCTTATAATCGCAGCCGATCGCGCCGACACCGACACTTCGAAGGATGTGAAGCTCCATGCCCAGCCCGCTCGCTCGCCCGTTGATTCCGACGTTCCTCCTCGCCCTTCTCGCCGCCTGCGCACCCCAAGAACCGGCCGCCGAGGCCCCGGCCGACGCCAACCAGGAGAAGACCGTGCGCGACGTCCATTCCTTCGCCCGGCCCGATGAGGTCGCCGTCCGCCACCTCACCCTCGACCTCACCGTCGACTTCGAGGCCAAGCAGCTCGTCGGGCGCGCGTCCCTCGACCTCGACCGCCGCAGCGACGCCCAGGCGCTCTACCTCGACACCCGCGAGCTCGATATCCGCGCCGTGACCCTCGACGACGGTGTCGAGACGACGTTTACCCTCGGCGAAGACCAGGGGCTGCTCGGCCGCGAGCTGAAAATCGACCTCGGCGCCGACACCCAGACCGTCCATGTCGACTACGCGAGCAGCCCCTCGGCCGCCGCCGTGCAGTGGCTAGAGCCGACCCAAACCGCCGGCGGCGAGCATCCCTTCCTCTTCACCCAAAGCCAGGCGATCTTGGCCCGCACCTGGGTCCCCTGCCAAGACACGCCGGGCGTGCGTATGACCTACGACGCCACCGTCAAGGTGCCCTCCGAGCTGCTGGCGGTGATGAGTGCCGAGAATCCCACCGAGAGGAGTGCCGACGGCGTCTACTCCTTCCGCATGCCCCAGGCGATTCCGTCCTATCTGCTGGCCCTCGCCGTGGGCGACCTGGAATTTCGCGCCATGGAGGGCGTCACCGGCGTCTACGCCGAACCGTCGGTGGTGGAAGCGGCGGCCTACGAATTCGCGGAGACCCACCAGATGATGGGCGCGGTCGAAGAGCTCTACGGGCCGTATCGCTGGGGCCGCTACGACATCCTGGTGCTGCCGCCGTCTTTCCCGTTCGGCGGCATGGAGAACCCGCGCCTGACCTTCGCCACACCCACCATCCTCGCCGGCGACCGCTCCCTGGTGGCGCTGATCGCCCACGAGCTGGCCCACTCCTGGTCGGGCAATCTGGTGACCAACGCGACGTGGGATGACTTCTGGCTGAACGAAGGCTTCACCGTCTACCTCGAGCGCCGCATCATGGAGGCCGTCTACGACCCGGCCTACGTCGACATGCTGAGCCAGCTCGGCCTCCAAGACCTGCGCTCGACCCTCGGCGAGGTGAGCCCGCGCGATAGTCACCTCCACCTCGACCTCACCGGCCGCGATCCCGACGACGGCATGACCGACGTCGCCTACGAGAAAGGCCACTTCTTCCTGCTGACCCTCGAAAAGGCCGTCGGCCGAGAGCGCTTCGACGCTTTCCTGACGTCGTGGTTCGAGGCCAAGGCCTTCCAGTCCCAGACGACGGCCGACTTCATGGCCTACCTCGAAGCCAATCTGATCCAGGGCGATGCGGCGCTCGCCGAGAAGGTCAACGTCGACGCCTGGGTCTTCGGCTCCGGTCTGCCGGAGACCCTGCCGCCGGTGCGCAGCGCCCGCTTCGAAGCCGTCAACGCTCAGCTCAAGGGTTGGGCCGCCGGCGAGATCCTGACCGCCGACCTCGCCACCGACGCGTGGACGACCCACGAGTGGCTGCACTTCCTGCGCGGTCTGCCGAAGGGCACCGAAGACGCCCGCCTAGCGGAGCTCGACGAGCGCTTCAAGCTCTCTGCCACCGGCAACTCGGAGGTCCTCCACGCCTGGCTCCACCACGTCATCGAGAGTCGCTACGAAGACGGCTACCCGGCGCTGCGCGACTTCCTCACCCGCCAGGGCCGACGCAAATTCCTCAAGCCGCTCTACGAGCGCATGGCGTCCCACGCCGACCTGAAGCCGATGGCCGTCGATATCTACACCGGAGCCCGGCCCGGCTACCACTCGGTGTCCTCGAATACGATCGACGCGATTCTCGACTACACCCCCTGATCGCACCGGCGCCAATCGGCGCCCCAGGCCCGTCAGCTCGAAGAGCCCGATCCCACCACGTCGATGCGTTCCGGCTCCGCCATCTGCGAGCGCACCGACGGGGCCCCCGTCCACACCAGCGTCTGGTCGACCCACTCGGCGCGGGGTTCGTAGAAGGCGCCGTGGGAGCCGCCGATCTCGAGCTCGACTTCGTGGAAGAAGAGCGAGTCGAGGGACGGCTCCACCCACGGTCGACAGGTGCCGATGCGGTCGCTCGCTTCATAGATCGACAGCATGCGACCGCGCAGCTGCAAGCCGAAATCGTCGAGCCAGCCGCCGCACGCCGCCAGCACCACGAAGCCGACGTCGTCGTGGCCGAGCTGGTGCGAGGTGAGCAGCGCGATCGTTCCGCCCTTGGAAAAGCCGACGACGGTCACCGCCGCGGGCTCCACGCCGGCGGCGAAGAGCTCGCCGATCTGCTCGACGACCGTCTGCGCATAGGCCGAAGCGTCGGTTTGCGGCGCCCGCGCTTCGCTGATCACCGCGACCCCGGGGACCGCCAGTGCCGTCAGCACCCGGTCATACTCGTAGACCCCGTACTCCGGGTGCTCCGGACGCCGGCCGGCCTCTTCGATGATCCGTCCGTGCAGATAGAAAACAAAGACATCAACACGCTCCACGCCGGCGGCGATGACTTGGCCGGCGTCGGTGAACCACGCGGTCGCCGCCGGGTCGCCATCGGCCGGCGGAGACTCCCCGTTCCCGTCGGCGGATTCGGCGGGGGCGGGCTCCGGCAGGTCCGGATCGGACTCCGGCGCCGGGGCGCAGGCCGCCACCACGAACGTCAGCCCGACGAGGGCGAGAAGCAGCGAGCGACAGGTCCGAGAATCGAGTTCCATCTCGCCACTCTAGCGGACGCGTCGAACAGAATGACGCGTCGACCGTAATCTTCGACCATGGAACGATTTCTCAGAGAGTCCGGCAAAGAGGCGCTGACGGCGGCGATTCGCGAGGTCGAATCGCAGTCGAGCGCCGAAGTGGTCGTGGCCGTCCGGCCGAGCTCGGGGCGACATCCCGAAGTCGCTTGGGCCTTCGGCGCCGTCGCCGCGGCGGTGACCCTCGCCCTGCTGCTCTTCAGCCCGTGGCCCTTCGGCCTCGTTTGGATCTTGGTGGATCCGCTGCTGATCGGCGCGGGCGCCGGCCTGTTGATCGCCCGTTCCCGCCGCCTGCGGCGGCTTGGACTCCGTCGGTCCGTCGCCGAACGCCGGGTGCGCAGGGCGGCGGCCGCCGCGTTCCTCGAGAAGGGCGTGCACCAAACGCGCTGGCGCACCGGTCTCCTGGTCTACATCTCGCTACTCGAGCGTAAGGCCGTGCTCGTCGCCGACCTCGGCGTCCAGGCCGCGGTCGCCGTCCAGGACCTGGCCGACGCGGAAACGCGGATCGACCACGCCGTCCGTCGCCACGACGCCGGGGATGTCGCCCGGGCCATCGCCACCCTCGGCCCGGTGCTCGGCGCCACCCTCGAGCGCGCAGACGACGACGTCAACGAGCTCCCTGACGAAATCTGCGCGCCGACGGGCCCAGGGAGCACGCGGTGACCGGGCGTTCCAAACGACTCGAACGGCTCTGGCGCCCCGGAACCCTGCGCTTCATCGCCTGGGCCGGAGTGATCACTGCGCTGGTCCTCGGGCTGGGCGTGGTCGAGATCGAAGCCCGACCCGGCGGCGGCGAGTCCTTCGGCCGTCCGGGCGGCGGAGGCGGGGGCGGCGGCGACGACGGCCTCATCTCGCTGCTCATCCACCTGTGGATCGAAATCGTCTTCCGCTATCCGGCCTTCGGCGTCCCCGCGACCGTGGTCTTGCTCTTCCTGATCGGGCGAATCCGCGCGGCCCAGGCCCAGTCTTCGACGGAAACCTGGGATTCGGCGCCATCCGGGCCGCCGCCGGCGCCGCCGCCGCGCCGACACTACGACTTCGACGAGCTCCGCCAGATCGACGGCCACTTCTCCCCGGTGCTCTTCGACGACTTCGCTTACGCGCTTTTCGCCAAGGCCCACGAAGCCCGGAACCACCCCAAGGCGCTCGACGCGCTCGCGCCCTATTTGTCGGAATCAGTCCGTGGGCACCTCGCCAACCGCGAGCCCCGGGGTGCCGAGGTTTCCCGCGTGCTGGTCGGCGCCATGCGCTTGACCTTCCTCGAGGTGCCCTCGCCGCCGAATACCGGTGACGTCCGCGTCCACCTCGGCTTCGAGGCCAACCTCAGCCTGCGGGCGCCGAACGGCGCCGCCGTCACCCGCTACGTGCGCGAACGCTGGCTGCTGCGTCGCCGGGGCGACGCCCAAAGTCGTCCGCCGGAGGCGCAGCGCGACTTCGGCTGCCCCAATTGCGGCGCCCCCTACCAGGCCACCGCCGATCAGCGCTGCGGCTATTGCCAGCAGATCGTCACCGACGGCCGCTTCGACTGGACCGTCGACCAGATCGTGCTCATCGAGCGGCGTGATCGACCGCCCTCCCTGCGCGGCGTGGTCCCCGAGGTCGGTACCCACCTGCCGACGATCTACCAGCCGGGGCTCGAATCGAAGATCCGCGACTTCTTCGGCGAATCCGCCACCCAGACCGGCGGGGCCGTGGAGGCCTTTAGTCGGCGATTCGGGCTCATCTTCTGGGACCTGAACGCCGCCTGGAGCGAGCTCGACCTGGCGAAAGCCCGGCCCTATCTCTCCGACGGTCTCTTCGACTACCTCCACTTTTGGACCGAGGCTTACCGCGTCCAGGGACTGCGCAACGTGCTCGACGGCTTCGCCGTGCGGCGCTGGGAATTCGCCAAGATCACCCGCGACCGCCACTACGACGCGGTCACGATTCGCTTCTGGGCCAGCGGCCGCGATTCGACGGTGGAAGTGGCCACCGGGCGGGTGGTCGGCGGCGATCCACATCGCCAGCGGCCCTATTCCGAATATTGGACTTTCATCCGCAGTCGCCGCGCCGAGGGCGAGCTCAGCGCGGCGAGCGCCGAGCGCCGCTGTCCCAATTGCGGCGCCGCGCACGACATCAATATGGCCGGCGTCTGCACCCACTGCGACACCAAAATCACCCGCGGCGACTTCGACTGGGTGCTCAGCAAGATCGAGCAGGACGAAGCCTACGGCGGCTGACCTGGGACCTTAAGCGACGCGGCTTTAAAGATCGCCGACCCGGGCGGCGTAGAGGTCCGCTTGTTTGTGCAGCGTCATCCCGTCAACGCTGCCGTCGGCGGCCACGGTGAAGCTCACCTGGCCGCGGTCCGGCGCCAGTCGGAAGACGCGCTCCGATTCCGCGAAGAGGTGCGCGACGCCTTCGGGGCCGTGCACCCGCAGCTCGTCGCCTTCCCGCTCCACCCGCACGGTCACGTCGGGGGCCGGTCGGTAGACGCCGGTGTATCGGTCGAGGATCTCGGCGCTGAGCGTCACGCGGGTGCCGAAGTCCCGGCGCGGCTCCATCTCGCGGATCTCGTCGATATCCGGACTCTCGTCAAAGATCTTGGCGAGGCGATAAGTCTTCGGCTTCTTCGCCAGCTCTTCCGCAAGTCTGAAGGTTCGCACTTCGTTGAAATTCGCCAGGTTGAAGATCGATATGGCCCTCGCCTTGGGGTCGTAGACCGTCGAGTAGGTGGTGAAGAAAGGCCCCTGCTGGCGCAGCGAGTTCAGCACCTCGGCCA
>JBCDKB010000122.1:0-19126 GCA_038747035.1 Acidobacteriota bacterium
CGAGAGCAATATCGTGTCCGTGGCGTTCTACGACCGCCGCAACGACCCGGTGGACAACCTGCTCTTCGAGTATTTCCAAGTCACGTCGCCGGACGGCGGCGCGACCTGGTTGCCCAACGTCCGGGTCTCCGACGTGCAAAGCCCGGTGGTCGCGGCCAACAATCTCGCCACCTGCTACCACGGCGATTACGACACCCACATCCAGATCGCCGGCGCGGCCATCTTGCAGTGGGCCGACGACCGTAACGGCAACGCCGACACCTTCTCCGACATCGTGGCCCTAGGTACGGACTTCCTGGTCATCCCCGGCCAGGCTTCCCTCGACGTCTGCGCGCCGCAGCCCGTGACGGTCGACCTCGACGTGCTGCAATTCAACGCCTTCGCCGAGAGCGTCACGCTGGCCTCGAACGCCTGGCCCGCCGGCCTCACCGCGGGCTTCAGCCAGAATCCCGTGACGCCGCCGGCGACGTCGCAGCTGACCATCTCGGGGACCGGCGGCGCCGGCTTCGGCAGCTTCCCGCTCAACGTGACCGGCACCTCGGCGCCGAGCAATATCGTGCAGGACGCCGACTTGACCCTCAACGTGTTCACCCAGACGCCGCCCCAGCCGACGCTCACCGCCCCCGCCGACGGGGCGACCGACGTCGGCCTGACGCCGGCGCTGAGCTGGAACGCGGCGACCGAGGCGTCGACCTACACGGTTGAAATCGCGACCGATCCGGCGTTCACCAATATCGTCTTCCAAACCACGTCGACGTCGACCGACGCGACCCCGGGCTCGAGCCTGGCCAGCTCCACGGAGCACTACTGGCGAGTGCGCGCGACGAATATCTGCGACACCTCCGCGAACTCGACCGTCTTCTCGTTCGTGACGGAAGCGCTTCCGGGGGACTGCCCGCTGGGGACGAGCCTAAGCAGCCTCTTCACCGACGACTTCGAGGCCGGCGCCGGCGGCTGGACCACCGGCGGCAACGGCGACACCTGGGAGATCCAGACCGCCAGCGCCCAAAGCGGCACGCAGGCCTTCCAAGCTGACGACGTGGCGCAGATCAGCGACCAGTACCTGATCTCGCCGCTGATCGCCCTGCCGGCGGCGGCGGACCCGCTGAACCTACTCTTCTGGACCCGCCACATCATCGAGCCGAACGGCTCGAACTGCTACGACGGCGGCGTGCTCGAAATCTCCACCGACGGCGCCTCCACGTGGCAGCGCCTCGAGAACGAGATTGAATTGGAGGCCTATGACGGTGTGGTCAATGACGGCTTTGACAACCCGATCAGCGGCGACAACGCGTGGTGCGGCACGCGGGAGTGGACTCGATTTGTCGTCGACCTGACGGCCTTCGCGGGCCAAAACGCCCGCTTCCGCTTCCGCCTCGCCACCGACTCCTCGGCGTCGCGGGAAGGCTGGTACATCGATGATGTCTCGATCGCCACCTGCGACACCAGCGACATCTTCAGCGACGGGTTCGAGTCGGGCGATACCACCGCCTGGCAGATCTCTTTCCCATAGCAAGCTGTCCAGCGCGCAAGCGAAGCGGCCGGGGTCACCCGGCCGCTTTTTTTATTGCCCGCGGTTTGACGCAACGAATCGCCCGACCTGACGCTCACTCCTGGCGCAGCGCGACGATCGGATCGACCATCGCCGCGCGCCGCGCCGGGAAATAGGTCGCCAAGAGGGAAACAAACGCGAGCAGCGCAACCACGCCGCCGACCACCCGCAGATCCCAGAGGTCGACGCCGTGGAGCAAACCCGCCATGCCTTTGACCATCGGTAAGGCGAGGGCCAAGCCCAAGCCCAGCCCGAGCATCGCCTGCAGCGCTCCGCCGCCGATCACCCCCGCCATCAGGCGACCCGGGCGGGCGCCCAGGGCCAAGCGAATGCCCAGCTCGTGGACCCGTCGATTGACCGCGTAGGCCGAGACGCCGTAGGCGCCGAGGGCGGCGATGCCCAAGGCCACGAAGGCGATGATGGCGAACATCCGGCTCCAGATGTGCTGGGCGAAATAGTGCTGGCGGAGGACGGTTTCCATGGAGCGCGCGTCGAAAATCGGCAGCTCGGGCTCCGCCAGCGCCAGCGCCTCGCGGAGCGCCGGCATCAAGGCCACCGCCGCCGCGTCCGTTTCGAGCACCACCGCCGGCGTGCGGGAGAGGAAGCCCGCGTCCCCGTAGCCGGCGAGGGATATCGGGACGTAGATCTGGTCCGCGGGCCGCCGGTCAATGCCAGCGAGCGGCTCGCCCGGCTCAACGTCGTGGGTCACGCCGACGATGCGAAGCCACGGTACGTCGTCGGCGATGGGTCGCAGCTGGCGGCCGACGGCGCCTTCACCCGGCCACAGGCGTTCGGCGAGGCTCCGGCTGACCAGCGCGACGGCGGCGCCGTCGGCGAATTCGCCGGCCTGGAGCCCGCGTCCGTCGACGACGTCCACTTCCATCGTGTCGAAATATTCAGGCTCCACGGCCTGGATCGTCACCCGCGGCTCGTGACCTTCTTCGAAATCAACGCCCGCGGCCTCGAGGGGCGCCGAGTAGTAGGGACCGTTCTCGATCGGCAAGAAACTCGTCGCCGACGCCGACTTCACCTCCGGCAGGGATCGCACGACGTCCAAAGAGCGCTCGAGCGTCTCCAGCGCCGCGAGGCGGCTATCGGCGTCGAGGACCGGAAGGGACAGCTTGAACGTCAGGCGATGGTCGACGGCGAAGCCCGTATCCGCCCGCTGGAGGCGTTCATACGCCTGGACCATCACCAGGGCCCCCGCCAGGACGACCACGGCGAGCGCATATTCCCCGACCACCAAGATCTGGCGCAGTCGACCGTCGGAGGCCGTGCTGCCGCCGTCCGAGCGACCGCCGGACTTGAGGCCTTCGACGAGTCGACCGCGCAGGCTCCGCAGACCCGGGACCAGGCCGATCCCGAGTCCCGTGAGCACGCTGATGCCCACCGAGAAAGCCACCGCGGCGCCGTCGACCTTGAGATTCAGCCAGTAGGGAATCGGCACCGCGGAGACGCGCTGCATCCAATCCCCCTGCCACAGAACGAGCAGCAGCCCGAAGCCGCCGCCGAGCACGGCGAGCAGCGTGCCTTCGACGAGGGACTGGCGCAGGAGTTGGCCCCGGGACGCGCCGAGGGCGGTGCGCAGGGCCGTTTCTTGGCGCCGCTGCATCGCCTGGGCGAGCACCATATTCGCCACGTTCGCGCCGACGATCAGCAGTACCAAGGAAGCCAGGCCCTGCATCACGATCGCCGCGACCTGGGTCACCGGCGGCATCCACGCCTCGTGCAGGCCGCGCACCTTCGCGGTCTCGTCGCGGTAAAGATCCGGATATTGACGGGCTGTCTCCGCCACCGCCACGCCGAGGGCCGACTCCGCCGTTTCAACGCTTTGACCGTCCGCCAGCCGGCCCAGGAAGACCAGACCCGAAGGCGTCGGCGAAGCGCTCGCGCGGTCGAGCTGGAGCGGCGTCCAGATCTCGTGGTTGAGCGGGAAAGCGAAGCCCGGCGGCATAATACCGACCACCTCCGCCGGCTCCCCGTCGACCTGGATCATTCGGCCCACGAAGTCCGGTTCACCGCCGAAGCTGCGTCGCCACAGGTCGTCACTGATCAAGACCACCCGCGGCCCGCCGGGTGCCCCTTCTTCGGGCGTGAAGGCACGGCCCTGGGCCGGGGCGACGCCGAGCAGCGGAAAGAGGTCGACGGTGACCGCGGCGCCCGGCACCCGCTCAGGGGGCCCGTCCGCGCGCAGATTGCAGAGCGTCGGGTCATAGGCGCCGAGGCCCTCCAGGGCTTCCGAGTCGCGGAATTGGAAGAGGTCGATTTCCGACGGCGCTCGGTAGGTCTCCCCCGTCTCCGGATGCTGTCGCCAAATGCTCACCAGCTCATCCGGCTCCTCGAAGGGCAGCGGGCGCAGGGCCATGCCGTAGAAAGCGGCGAAGAAGGTGGCGTTGACGCCGATACCTAAGCCGAGGGTCGCCACGATGACCACCGTGGCGGCGGGACGCTTGCGCAGGAGGCGAAGCGAGAAAACGAGATCTTTGGCTATTCCGGTCATGGCGCGCTCCAGAGGTGTGCGACGGAATGGAAAGTTGGCTACCCGCATCCAAAGCAATCACCTTGCCAGCCGGAAAACTATGGTGATTCCAGGGCCTTCCGCGCACCCCACGCCCGACGGGTGTCCGGAATCGGAATGGGCCGTTCTCGTTTTCGAGCGGATTAAATCACCCATACCTCCGGCGGCGGCGGGTCCCGGTAGAGCTTCTCGACGAGCTCGGAGCGGCGTTCGAGCGTCGCGGCGGGATTGACGTAGCCCTTGTCGGTGATCTCGCCGGCGTCGCTCGACGCCGGCTCCTCCATCAAGAGCACCCGGGCGATGCGCCGGGAGCTGCCGCCGGCCTCGGCGTTGTGCTGACGCAGCCCGTCGACGACCCGCTCGCGCACCGCTGGCGCGGCGAGGATTTCTGACGTCGGCACCTCGTCCCCGGCGCCGACCAGCACCCGGCACGCCGCGAGATTCGGCCACGCCAGCAAGGAAACTTCCGCCCGGTCATGGCCGGCGACCACCGCGTCTTGCAGCACCGGCTGCGCCGCCGCCAGCGCCTCGACCCGCAGCTGTCCGGCGTGGACCCAGGTGCCGGTGAGCAGCTTGAAGTCCTCCGCCACGCGGCCGTCGAAGCGCAGGCCGAGCTCGGGGCGCGACGCGTCCACGAGCTGCCCGGCGTCGCCGATGCGATAAAAGCCTTCGGCGTCGAAGGCTTCCTGCGTCAGCGCCTCTTCCCCCAGATAGCGCTCAAAAACGTGGGGACCGCGCACCCGCAGCTCGTGCTTCGAGCCCGAGGGCACCAGCTTGACCTCGACGCCCGGCAGCGGCAGGCCGATCACCCCGGCGCGTTCGATCGGAAAGTGCACCGTCGTCGACGCCGGCGAGGTCTCCGTCGAGCCCCAGGCCGAGGTCATCGCGACCTTCTCGCCGCGGACGTCTAAGGATAGCCGCTCGAGGCGGCGCCAAAGATCCTGGGGAAGGGCCGCGCCGGCGTAGAAGATCATCTGCAGCCGAGCGAAGAAGCGCCCACAGAGCTCGGACTCCGACTCGAGGAACGGCAAGAGCTGGGCGAACCCGGCGGGCACGTTGAAATAGAGCGTCGGCGACAGGAGCCGCACATTCTCCACCGTCACCTCGACGAGGCCCGGCGCCGGCTTGCCGCCGTCGATATAGAGCGAGCCGCCGTGGGCCAGCACCATATTGAAGTTGTGGTTGCCGCCGAAGGTGTGATTCCACGGCAGCCAGTCCAGCAGCTCGGGCGGCGCGTCCCGGAGCCCCGGCCACACCTGGGCGATCATCTGCTGGTTGGAGCACAGCATGCGGTGGGTATTGAGCACGCCTTTGGGGACGCCGGTGGAACCGGACGTGAACAGCATCTTCGCCACCGTCTCGGGCCCGACCGCCGCTTCCGCAGCGGCGAGGCGGCCGTCGGGACTGCGCTCGAGCTCGGAGAATCGCAGGCAGCGACCGGCGTCGACGTCTCTTCCGAGGTCCGGATCGCCCGCCACGGGATCGCTCCCACTTCCGATCACGAGGGTCGTGTCCCTTAGGTCGAGGGCCCCCAGGGCCGCCCGGAAAGGCTCCGGCGCCTCGACGTAGACCAGGGCCGGCCGCACTTTCGAAAAGACGTGCTTGAGCTTGCCGTGGTCCTGGGAAAGCAGCGAATAGGCCGGCGACACGGGGGCGATCGGCACGCCGGCGAGGTGGGCCCCCAACATCAGGAGCGCATGATCGAGCGAGTTGCCCGACAGCACCATCACCGGCCGGTCGGCCGACGCACCGGCTTCGAGCAAGCCCTGCCCCAATCCTTCAGCCCGCACCAGCGCTTCGCCCCAGGACACCGAGCGCCAGCCGTCGCCGCGGCGTTCGGCGAACGCCAAACGGTCCGGCGCCTCGGCCGCCCATCGGCGGAGGTGGACCCCGAGGTGGTCGGGGTAGGCCTCGAGGGGGCGACGGGAGCGCACGATCCGCGCGTCGTCACGGACTTCGAGCTCGACGTCGGGCGCAGCAAAGAACGCGGAATTCATCGATCGATGATGGCCGATCCGACGTCACCGGGCAAGGCGCACGCACGCCGGGACGCCGGGCCCGCCGCTCGGCGCCGTGGTACGATCGAGATCGTTTCTGACGAATCGACACGACCACGAGGGACTTCGATGAATATCAACGACCTGCTGAAGCTAGCGGTCGAGCGCAACGCTTCCGACCTCCATTTAAAGGTGGGCAGCCACCCGATGGCGCGCATCGATGGCGGCTTGATGCCCATGCCCGAGCTCAAGCGTCTGATGCAGGAAGACACCATCTCGATGGCGTACTCGATCATGAACGCCAAGCAGAAGCAGCGCTTCAAAGAAGAGCTGGACCTCGACCTCGCCTATTCGGTCCCCGGCCTCGGTCGTTTCCGTTGCAATATCTTCCAGCAGCGCGGCGTCGTCGGCATGGTGATGCGCGTGATTCCCTCCCGCATCAAGACTATCCGCGAGCTGATGCTGCCGCAGGTCCTCGAGCGCATCGGCGAAGAGCGCCGCGGCATGATCCTCTGCACCGGCACCACCGGTTCCGGTAAGTCCACGACGCTGGCGGCGATCATGGACCACATTAACGCCAACCGGAACGAGCACATCGTCACCATCGAGGACCCGATCGAATTCCTCCACCGTGACAAAAAGTCGCTGGTCAATCAGCGCGAGATCGACGTCGATACGCGCAGCTTCAGTTCCGCCCTGCGCGCCGCCATGCGCCAAGATCCCGACGTCGTCCTGGTCGGCGAAATGCGCGATTTCGAAACCATCGAAACCGCGCTCCACGCCGCGGAAACGGGCCACCTCGTCTTCTCGACGCTGCATACCCTCGACGCCACCGAGACGATCAACCGCATCATTTCGGTCTTCCCGCCCCACCACCAGAAGCAGATCCGCATCCAGCTAGCCCAGGTCCTCAAGGCCACGATCTCCCTGCGCCTGGTGCCGCGGGCCGACGGCATGGGCCGCGTCCCCGCCGCCGAAGTCCTGGTGGTGACGCCCTACATCCGGGACTGCATCGAGAATAAAGAAAAGACCAAGTTCATCCGCGAGCAGATCGCCGTCGGCACCAGCCAATACGGCATGCAGACCTTCGATCAGTCGCTCTTCTACCTCACCAAGGGCGGCCTCATCACGGTGGAAGAAGCGCTCAAGCGCGCCACCAACCCGGACGAATTCAAGCTCCGCCTGCAGGGCGTCCAGTTCACCTCCGACGAAGCCCTCGAGCAGATGGAAAACAATATGGGCATCCTCGGCAACGACGACGACCTGATGAGCGACGACAACCTTTTCAGCACCGACGATATCGAGCGGTTTGGATAGGAACGACGTCCCGGGGATGGCAATAGATGGAGTCGACCTCGACGGTAGCGAGGACGGCGAAGACAGCCGGGCAGCCTGCTATGAAAAAGCCGTTGACCTGATCGCCAGGCGGGCCCACTTCCGGCGCGAGCTGGAACGCAAGCTCAGGACCCGCGGCTTCGACGACCTGGACGTCGACACGGCCCTCGAGCGGCTCGCCGACCGCGGCCACCTCGACGACGCGTCGACGGCGGAGTTTTACGTCGCCGGTCGCCTGCGGCGGGGCGGCTTCGGACCGCGGCGTCTCGAGGCCGAGCTCATGGAGCGGGGAGTCGACGGCGACGTGGCCCGCCGCGTCGTGGCCGAGGCCCTCGACGACGAAGACGCACTCGCCGAAGAGACCGCGGCGCGCTGGCTTCGCAGCAAGGGTCACCGGGCCAATCCGACGGCCCTCGGCCGACATCTGGAGCGGGCCGGATTTCGCACCGGCCTGGTCTACGAGCACGTCCGCCGCCTGCAGGCGTTGCTCGACGAAGCGGTCGACTGAACCCGCGACGTCTGGCCGAATCTTTTCAGCGACTTTGGCGTTTTCGCCTAAGTTGCTGTATTCTCAGACATCTATCGCCGGAAAGTCCCTCTACCGGCATCCCAACATGCTGCATTTTGACCGACGTCCCGCTGTCGACGGGTCTCGCGCCGCGTTCCCCGCGCGGCCTACCCGAACGACCTTGCTTCCGGCGAGCCTGCTCACCGTCTCGCTCTTCGCGTTCGCGTGGACACCGGCCCCGGCGGGCGCCGAAATCAAAGTCAAGACGCTCGACGACGGCACCCAGCTGGTCTACAACGAGTCGGCGGCCCAGCGGGCAACCCGACGGGCCGGCCGCCTTTTGCCGCCGCCGACCGCCCACCTCGAGCACCTGACTCAGCGATTCGCCCGCGAGTTCCGGCTCTCTCCGACGCTCGTCCAGGCGGTCATGCAGGTCGAGTCCGGCTATAACACCAAAGCGCTCTCGCCGAAGGGCGCCATGGGGCTGATGCAGCTCATGCCGGAGACCGCCCGCATTCTGGGCGTTCGCGATCCCTGGGACCCCGCGCAGAACGTACGCGGCGGCGCGCGCTACCTGCGCGAGCAGCTCGACCGCTTCGGCGGCGACGTGACCCTGGCCCTGGCGGCCTACAACGCCGGCCCGACGGCGGTGACGCGTTTCAAAGGCATCCCGCCCTATAAAGAGACCCAGCGCTACGTCCAGAAAGTCCTCTCGCTCTACCGGGATCGCCCACCCTCGCTCGTCCAGGACCTCGCCCGCCAGAAGGCCCGTGAGCGCGAAATTCAGCGCGCCGCCGAGCAGGCGAAAGACGCGAAGAACCGCGGCAACGACGTCTACGTGACCCGCGACGAGAACAACCGGATCATTTTCACCACGGCGCCGCCGGGCTCGAGATAGCGTTCGCCGCCATCTCGCGATAGCCTCTTCGGGTCCGCACCGTTGACCACGCCGGTTGGACGCGCCGCCTAAGGCGTGGCCGCTTCGCCGCCGACGTGGGTCCCCCATTCCCCGCATGCGCCGCACTGCGCTCTTCGCTCGCCGCGCCACCTCAGCCGGAGCCCGAAGGTGTTCAACCTGCCGAACATTCTGACCTTTTTGCGGATCCTGCTGGTTCCGATCTTGGTCGTTGTGCTGCTCACCAAGTTCGAAGGCAAAGAGCTGGTGGGCCTTGCGGTCTTCCTGCTCGCTTCGCTCACCGACTTCCTCGACGGCTTCATCGCCCGTCGCTGGGGCCTCGTCACCCGGCTCGGCAAGCTGCTCGACCCCGCCGCCGACAAGATCTTGACCTCGGCGGCCTTCATCTCCCTGGTCGAGCTCGGCGAAGCGCCGGCGTGGATGGTGGTGACCATTATCGCCCGCGAATTCGCCATCTCGACCCTGCGCAGCGTCGCGGCGGCTGAAAACATCGTGATCGCCGCGGCGTGGTCCGGCAAGGCCAAGACGGTCGCCCAGGTCGTGGCGATCTCGCTCTTGATCTACCAGGCCAAGCTGGGCGCCCTGGCCCCGCTAGCGACGATCGCGCTGTGGGTCGCGCTGGTGCTTTCCCTCTATTCCGGCCTCGAGTACGCCGTTCGCTACGCGCGCCACGTCTTCGCGCAGCGCGCGGCCTAGGCCCAACCCAGGCGGCTCAAGACACCAGCTCGCGGCGGAGCGCCTCGAGCCGGGCGTGCATCTCTTCGCCGCTTTGCGCCCGCTTACCGCGGTCCGGATGCAGCTCGGCCTTGAAGAAGTCGACGACCGGCGCCGGACACTCGGGCAGCGCCTTGCGGATGTCTTTGACCTTCACGTCGCGGATCCGGTCGAGGGTGCGCTGCACCATGCGATCGGCGAAGAGATTTTCGCCGGTCAGCGACTCCCAAAGCACCACCGAAAGGGCCCAGGTATCGAAGGTCGGTTCCGGCCGGAAGCCGCGGACCGCTTCCGGCGACAGGTAGCCGAAGGTGCCGACCAGCTGTCCGGTCGCCGTGCGGCCGATCACCCAGCTCGCCGTGTTCATGATGCGGGAGTGGCTACCCGCGGCGTCGCCCTGCGCCTCGGCCACGGGCTCCTGGCGCAGGTCGTACTGCAGACGCGCCACGCCGAAGTCCAGCAGCTTGGCGAAGCCTTCGTCGGTATAGCCGATATTTGAAGGCTTGATGTCGCGATGCAGAATGCCGGCGGAGTGAATCTTCTGCAGCGCCAGCGCCACGCTCATGCCCATATCGATGGCGAGCAGGGGATCGAGGGGCTCCCCGGCCATCAGCTGATCCGCGAGCGTGCCGCCGGGCAGCAGCTCCAAGATCAGCATCGGCACGCCTTGCCACGTCTCCAGACCGTAGATCGCGGCGAGCCCAGGATGGGTGACCGTGGCGGCGGTGCGCGCCTCGCGGTGGAGGCGCATCGCCGCCTCCGGAGAGACCCGAGGCAGCGTCTTGATCGCCACCGACCGGCCGAGCCGGAGATCGGTGGCGCGATAGACGATGGCCATGCCGCCCTCGCCGAGGCGCTCTTCGATGCGATATTGACTGCCCAACACATACGGCACCAGCGTCGGCGACAGGTCCACGGTGCACCGCGGACACTTCTCTTGATCCGGCGGATAGACCCGCGAGCAACCCAAGCATTCCATCGCCGCGTCGCTCGTTTCCACGATCTGATCGAGCGGGTAGTCCGTCTGCTCCCCTTCCGCGAGATCCACCGATCCCCGGGAGCCGCGGGAGCCGCGGGACCGGGGCACAGGCGTCTGCTCTTTCAGGAAAAGCAGCTCGATCACGAGTCCGGTGGCGGAGCATACCGACTTCAGGAGATCGCGATCTTCGCGCAAAAACGGCAGCTCGCTTTTCTTGGGGCCGAGGGCGAGCATGCCGATCATCGACCCGTCCAGCGCGTAGGCCGGCGCCAGCATCTCGATCTGGGCGTCGATCAGCCAATGCTTCTCTTCGTCCTTGAGACTCTGGAGCGGCGAGCTCGGGGAATCGAGGTCGACTTCCAGCGGCTCCGGATGCCCCTGGAGCAGCGTCGCCAGCGGCGACGCCGCGTCCAGCGGCCGCACCTGGTCGAACGGGTCGACCAATTTCCCGACGCTCGGGTCCTGGGCCAACAAAGACACCTTCTCCAGGTGTAGGGCTAAATCGACGCCCTGGCCGACCATATTCGACAGCTCGTGCAGATTGCGCGTACCGCGCACCTGCTCCGCCAGCTGTGTCAGCACAACCCTTGCATTGTAGCGTTCTCGAAAAAAGCGCCGATCGATCACGTCGAGGATCGGCCCCCGGAAACGCAAAAAGAGCAAGCCCAGGCCCGTCGCCACGAAAAGCACCGTGGCTTGCGATCCTGAAAAGAGCTGCACAATCGTGCGGTGGCGCTGCTGGAATAAAAACGCCACCAGAAAAAAGAACGGCGCCAATCCGAGCGCCGTCGCCGAGTAGCGGGCGAGGATGTGTTGCATAGCACTTCTCGCAATAAGTCGAACGTCTAGAACCCGATGAGCCAATAACGCATAAGAGATAAGACCCAAACCAGCAAGCAAAATCATATTCCCAGTAAAGTGTTTGATTATTTCATTCTCGATTCGTAAGACTCGAAACCCAAGCCCAGCGCCAACAGAATCTATGACTAGAATCCCGAAACAAACCACCATAGCCAGAAAGAAAAGCCTGGCTCGGCGCCTCTCTAAGACGCTCGCCGAGGCATATTTGACAACAATAATTGCAAGCCCCACCGCAATATATATCAACAAATAGGACCACTGAACCACGGCAAGTCTCGCGAATATTTCCAAGGAGACTGGAAGGGACTCAAGCCTAGCGTTGTATTTGTAGATTCTCAACGGGCTTACAACTGCCACAAAGATCAAACCAGAAACCAACGCCAACATTTTCGCGGCTTCCAAACCCTTTCGAAGCTCAAAGCGAAGATTTCCACGGGGAAACTTCTCAGCAAAACGGAGAAAGAACCAAGGAAGCAGAGCTTCGACACGTACCCCCTGGATGCAAGCCGCCGCTGCGTCCCAGAATGCGTCTCGACGAAGCACTGCGGCACCCAAAGATCTAGAGTAAGTGAGCCCGATAAGAACGAAGACAAACCCGAGTAGACGGCTTCGGCTATTTGGCTCAGATTGCCTAAGTATTACAAAGCCGGCTAGCGAAAAGGATATAGACTGAACCAGATATACAGCAGTGTAGTAAGAAAAATTTCTTGTCGACAATCCAGAAAGGATTAATGCTAGACCTACCGCCCCCAGGGTCAGCCGAAGTTTCGCAACAAGAAGAACGAATTCTTCGAAGAATCCCTCAATTTTCTTCGAAGAGCGAATGCCGGCTCCCGAGAAAACGCCGGAAGACAAACTCCCCATCGTTAGCTCAAGTAAACCTTTGCCAGTCTTCTTTATTAGACTCAAGGACTATCCGACGGCGCTGCGCCTTCACTTCCGCCTTCTTCGCCTTCACCCTCGTTGTTATCGCAATAGTCACTCTTGGAACCTAGCTTGACCTTCCGCATTGCAATGAGCACATCTTCGTCGTTGATATATGTCCGTGCGTCCTCGATGGCGAAAGCCGCTGCAACCCGTCCCATGGTCCGGACTCTCTCCAGTACCTGAACGGCTACTTTGCCCCATCTTTCGACCAAGTCTCGTGAATCAATCGTTAGGTTGGCAGAGTGCACGAATACGCGAAGCGCCTTCGCTTGGACTCTCATGAAGTTGGTGCCTTGCCCGAAGGCTACCAGCGCCTGATTGATCACGTCTTGGCGGTTGTAATCGAACCTGGGCTCGTCGGACGCTCGAGTCTGCTTGTCTACCGTCATCATTTACTCCTTGTCAGGCGATGTACTGACGTGACGAAGTATTTCAAATAAGAATCGTAGGGCGATGCCTTCGTAGCCTACTGGCGCGTCAGGGACGGGTCAAGGCGGTGGGATCGGGACCCGGCCGCTGCTAAGATCCGCGCCATGGTGCACATGGATTTGAGCGGAAAGCGCGCCCTGGTCATGGGCGTGACCAATAAACGCAGCCTCGGCTGGGCGATTGCGGCCAAGCTCCACGAAGCCGGCGCCCAGATGGCGTTTAGCTACCAGGGCGAACGACTCAAAGGCGAAGTGGAAAAGCTCACGGCCGAGATGGATGGCGTTCGTCTTTACCAGGTTGATGTCACCCAGGCAGATGAAATGGCTGCGATGTTTGGTGACCTGAAGGACGCTTGGGGCGAGATCGACTGCATCGTGCACTCGATTGCCTTTGCGCCACGGGCGGCCATGGACGGCCGGTATATCGAGACGACGCGGGAAGACTGGGTCACCGCGCTCGAGATCTCCGCTTACTCTTTGGTGTCCGTGGCCCAGCACGCCGAACCGCTGCTCGCTGAAGACGCGTCCATCGTGACGCTGAGCTATTACGCGGCGGAGAAAGTGGTCCCCAAATACAACGTCATGGGCGTCGCCAAGAGCACGCTCGAGGCGAGCGTTCGCTATCTGGCGTACGACCTCGGCAAGCGCGGCGCCCGCATCAACGCCGTGTCGGCGGGCCCGGTGAAGACGGTCGCTGCGCGTTCGATCCCCGGCTTCATGAAAATGTACAAACGGGTCGCCGGCATGTCGCCCTTGGGCCGCGGGGTCGACCAAGACGACGTCGGCAATCTCGGCCTCTTCCTGCTCTCCCCGCTCTCGCGGAGCATCACCGGCGAAACGGTCTACGTCGACGCGGGTTTCCACGCCATGGGCATGGACCTCGAAGACGCCTGACGACGTCTTCAAAACGCACCTCTTCCCTGGGCACCCGCCGGACCGCGGGAACCCGCGCCCGGACATGAGACAATGCACGAGATGCCAAAGGACCCTGGGTCGACCCGGCCGTCTCGTGGGCGCGCTGAGGGCGGATGCGGGTCCGCCCCGGAGACGCCGCACCCGCAAAGCGTCGCCGGTCCGACGCCGCCGGGCGTGCGGGCTTTCGCCGCCGCGGTCCTGCCCCGCGCGCTGACCGCCGTCGCCGACGGGCACGGCGCCACCGCCCTGGCCCAGGAACTCGGCGCGGGCCTGGTGCGCGCCGTCGGCTTCCAGGGCCTGCGGGTCGAGCTCGCCGACGACGACGGGGCCTACGGCTGGCTCTTCGACGACGGCGCCGACGTCGGCGAGATGCAGCGTCGCTCGGCCCAGGACCCGGCCGGCCGGGTCCGCGTCTCCGCGTGCTGGCACGGCGGCGACGGCCGATGGCTCGGACTCCTGGAATCGGTCGCCCGCCTCGTCGCCAAAGCGTCGACCAGCGTCGATTTTGAGCTCCAGGCGCCGGCGCCAGTCACCCTCGACACCGCGATGATCGAGCTCGAAGACCAGCTCGAGCGCATCGCCGACGGCGACCTGGCGGTGCTCGTGCGCGGCGAGTCGGGCACCGGCAAAGAGGTGGCGGCCCGGCGTCTCCATGCCCTCACCGGCGGCCCGTTCGTGGACCTAAACTGCGCGGCGCTGCCGCGCGACCTGCTGGAAGCGGAGCTCTTCGGGGTCGAGAAGGGCGTCGCCACCGGCGTCGAGGCGCGGGCCGGCAAATTCGAGCTCGCCCACGGCGGCACCCTCTTCCTCGACGAGATCGGGGACATGGGCGCCGAGACCCAGGCCAAGCTGCTGCGCGTGCTGCAGGAGGGCGAGGTCTACCGCCTCGGCGGCGAACGGCCGAGGCCGGCCCGTCCGCGGGTGATCGCCGCCACCCACCGCGACCTGCGGGCGCGCCTCGACGGCCGCTTCCGCGCCGACCTCTTCCACCGCCTATGCGGCTTCGAATCCGTGCTGCCGCCGCTCCGCGACCGCAGCGCCGACGCCGTGAACCTCGCCGCCTACTTCCTCGACCGGTCCTTGGGTCGACGCGGCCTGCTGAGCCACGGGATCTCCCCCCGCGCCGCCGACACCATGCGCCGCTGCGCCTGGCCCGGCAACGTCAGGCAGCTCGAGCGCGAGATGGAGCGGGCCGCCCTCTTCCTCGAACCCGGAGAAATCCTCGGCCGACGGCACCTGACCGTCGAGCCCGCGGCGCCCGACGAGACCGAGCTCCCCCTCGCCGAGGCCCTCGCGCGGGTGGAGGCGCGGGTGCTCGAGAAGGCCCTCGAAGACTGCGGCGGCGACGCCACCGCGGCCGCCGCCGCGCTCGGCGTCGCCCGGTCGACCTTCTACCGACGGATCAAAGAGCTCGGCCTCGAGGTGGCGCCGTGAAGTGGCGCCTCATCGCCCAGCTCACGGAGGGGCCGCAGCGCTTCGAGCTGCGGGACGGCGAAAATATCGTCGGCTCCGATCGCCGCGCTTTCATCCGCCTGCCGGAACCGACCGTTTCCCGGCGACATGCGCGGATTACGGTCGAGGGCGAGAACATCAGCGTTGAAGACCTCGGTTCCCGCAATGGCACGTGGCTCGGACGCCAGCGACTTGAAGAGCCCGTGACGTTAAGCGCCGGCACCCTGCTGGTCTTCGCCACGGTCCCGGCGCGCCTCGAGCGCGTCGCCGACGAAGACGTCGAAGCGGCGCTGCTCTTTGAGCTCTCCGGCAAGCACGCGACGGTCGAAGAAGACACCGTCGAAACCGCCGGTATTAGCCTGCTCGAGCTCTTTACCCTCGAGCGACTGCCCAAGCTGCTCGACGCCGCCGACGCCGGCGACCCGGAAGCCCTGGCGACCCGCATCGACGAGCACCTCGAGCAGCTCGTGCCCGGCAAGTGGCAGGTCACCTCCCAGGGCGAACGGATCGGCAGTCGCCGCCTCGCGCTCCGACCCGACGCCGACACGCGGGTGGCCGCCCCCATCTTCGAGTCCCTCGGCGGTCTCTGGCGACTCGCCGGACGTCAGGGTCGTCCGCCCCGCCGCCGGCCCCAGCGCCCGGTCACGACCCAGCCGCTGCCCGAGCCCGCGACCCAAGACGCCGCCATGCAGAGGCTCTACGACGGCGCCGCCAAAGTCGCCCGGGGCGACATCAGCGTCCTCATCCTGGGAGAAACCGGCACCGGCAAAGAAGTGCTGGCGCGCTGGATCCACGGCTCCTCGCCGCGAGCGGACGGACCGTTCATGGCCCTCAACTGCGCCGCCCTACCGGCGGAGCTCCTAGAGGCCGAGCTCTTCGGCGTGGAACGCGGCGTCGCCACCGGCGTCGAGGCGCGGCCGGGCAAGCTCGAGCTGGCGGCCGGGGGCACCCTCTTCCTCGACGAAGTGGGCGACGCCCCGCCCTCGCTCCAGGCCAAGCTCCTGCGGGTGCTCCAGGAGCGCACCCTCTATCGCCTCGGCGCCGCCCGGGCGACCCCGATCGACGTGCGGGTTCTCGCCGCCACGCACCATGACCCCGAGAGCCAGGTGGAGTCGGGGGCCCTGCGCCTCGACCTCTACCACCGCCTCGCCGACTGGACCGCCCGCGTGCCGCCGCTTCGCCGGCGGCGCACCGACCTGCCCCAGCTCGCCGGTTACTTCCTGCGCAAGGCCGCCAAGAAGCTCAACCGCCCGGTGCGCGGCATCTCCCAGGGCGCCTTGACGGCCCTGCTCGCCTACCCCTGGCCCGGCAATATCCGGGAGCTCAAGCAAGAGATGGAGCGTGCGGCGCTGCTCCTCGGCCCCGGCGAGCTGCTCGACCGCCCCCGACTGTCGCCGCAGATCCAAGACGCCAAGACGCCCAAGCCGACGAAGAAGCTGGAGCGAGCGCTCCACGACGCCGAACGGCGGTGCATCAGGGCGGCCCTCAAGCGCGAAGACGGCGACCGAAACCGCGCCGCGACGCGGCTCGGAATCAGCGCCGCCACGCTCTATCGACGACTCAAAGCCCTCGGTATCGACGCCCCGGCCTAAATACAGACACTGACCCAGCCGGTCCACGAAGTGCGCTTCCGTGAAAGGATCTTGAGATGAGCTCACCATCCAACCCGTCCGCCGATCCGTCGAAACCCCCCGCCTCCAAGTCGAAACGCCTCGCCTTGGGCTGCGGTCTTTCGATCGTGCTCGCCATCGCCCTACTCTTCGGCCTGCTGAAACTCTTCGACAAGCCCCAGCCGGAGGGAGCCGTCCCGGGCCCCGGCGCCGACGCGATGGCGGAGCGCATGATGGCCGCCGCCGACGTCGACGCGTGGGCGCGCACCGGCGCCGTCACGTGGGACTTCAGCGGTCGCCAGCAGCACCTGTGGGATCGCCACCGGGACTACATCCGCGTGCGCTTCAAGGATCAAGAAGTCCTGCTCGACCTCGCCACCCGCCAGGGCGTCGCCACGCTCGGCGGCCAAACCCTAGGCGCCGAAGATGCCGCCCCCCTGCTCGAAAAAGCCTGGGCGTACTGGTGCAACGATAGCTTTTGGCTCAACCCGGTCGCCAAGCTTTTCGACGACGGCACCAGCCGCGGTCTGGCGGCGACGCCCGACGGCGACGAAGGCCTGCTCGTCACCTACGGCGCCGGCGGCGTCACCCCGGGCGACAGCTACCTATGGTCCGTGGACGCCGATGGCCTGCCGCAGACGTGGTGGATGTGGACGCAGATCCTGCCGGTGGGCGGGGTCAAAGCGTCGTGGGACGACTGGATCACCCTCGACACCGGTGCCCGCGTCGCCACGCGCCACAAGATCGGCGTGCTCACCCTCGAGCTGACCGACGTGCGCGGCGCCGCCACGCTCGGCGAGCTGACCGGCGGCGAAGATCCCTTCGCGCCCCTCGAGTCCTGGCTCAGCCGGAACCCGTGAGGTCCGGGACGGGTCTAACGGCCCGCGGCTCGGGCCGGCCCACCCCACGGAGAAGCCACTTCGCAGGCACCGATGAAACCTTGGCGTCGCGGGCTGCGAAAAATTGGGCGGGGCCGGTGAACTCCGCCTAGCCCCGACCGCAGTCAAGCCTGCCTAAGACGCTGACACGCTAAGACACCCGCCGACCTGAACTTGAAGCTCCTTATACGCCTCCCAGAACCGCTCACCCGGTGGCTCCAGGCCCCGGGCACCCTGCTCGCGCGCGGTTTCGAACTGGCCCGGCCGCTCCGTCGGCTCTTGGCCCGCGTGGCCGACACGGTGCCGCCGACCTGGCGCGGCGCCGCCGTCGCCGCCCTCGGCGCCCTCGCCCTGTGGCGGTGGGGCTACCAGGAGATGGACCTGCTGATCTTCGTCTTCGGCCTCGCCGCCCTGGTGCTCTTGGCGACGGCGACGACCATCGTCGCCTGCGCCGCCGTGTACCTCCACCGGCGCCTCGAGCACGGGGGAGAAGGCCGGCTCGACCTCGAGACCTTGGCGCCGACGGCGACGCCGTTCAAGCTCCCCGCCCTGTCCAAGCTGCCGCTACTCGAGATCGAATGGACCTGGGATGACCCGGCCATCGCCCGCTGCCGGGGTCGTCTGGCGGACCATTTCTTAACCGAGGAGGTCGTCGCCGAGCGCCGCGCGCTCGGGACGGCGCTAGTGCGGGAAATCACCCTGCGCGACGCCTTCGGGCTCACCCGCATCGCGTGGCGACGCCGGGACCCGAGGCCGCTGCGCGTGCTGCCGTCGATCGGCCGCCTGCGCTCGATGCCGCGGGTGGTTTCAATGTCCTCCGCCGAGGGCCTCCCCCATCCGAGCGGCGCGCCGGAAGGTGACCGCATGGAGATCCGTCGCTATGTGCCCGGGGACTCCGCCCGTCACATTTTGTGGAAGACCTACGCCCGCACGCGCCAGCTCAACGTCCGGGTGCCCGAGCGCGCCATCGACCGCACCGAGCGCACCGTCGCCTACCTGTTGAGCTCGGCCGACGATGAAGCGGCCGCCGCCGCGGCCCGCGTCGCGATCGAGAACAACCTGCTCGGCGAGCGCTGGCTCTTCGCCGCCGACGGCTCCCCGGAACCCACCGACGACCGCGAGCTGGCCCTCGACGCGGTCGCCCGCTCCGGCGGTGACCTCGACCTGCCCAACGATGGACCGCTCGCCGGCCTGCGCGCATTCCTCGACCACCCCGACGTCCGTCGCGAGCAACACTGCGTCGTTTTCGCCGCGGCTCGTCCCGGCCCGTGGGCCGACGAGGCGCTTCGCCTCGGCGCCGAACGCGGCGGCGCGCTATCCTTCGTCTTGGGCACGGACGGGGTCCGCCAGGACGGCCCGCGACCGCTGTGGCGGCGGCTCCTATTCCAAGACCGCCCCGACGCCGCCGCCCACGCCCGCGAATTGCGCACCATGCTCACCACCTTCGAACGCTCCCGTTTGAACGCCATGGTCGTCGACCGCAAGACCGGCCGCGTCCATGGTCGCCGCGAGCCTTTACCGGCCACCTGGCTACCG
>JBCDKB010000123.1:0-18882 GCA_038747035.1 Acidobacteriota bacterium
ATCCTGCGGGCTCTCCCGGATTTCCCCGGGTTTCGCGGAACTCGAGCAGACCCGACTGGGTTGCGAGCTCCCGAGGAAAACGAAATTGGCGGAGAGGGCGGTCTCGAAAACCGTTGATCCTTCACGGGATCCGTGGGTTCGAATCCCACCCTCTCCGCCAATTTCGTTTTCCTCGGGAGCTCGCAACCCAGTCGGGTCTGCTCGAGTTCCGCGAAACCCGGGGAAATCCGGGAGAGCCCGCAGGATATTGACAAGTCCTGCGGGCTCCGTTAGTTTCGGCGACCTTCGTCTTGTTGTGACTCGGCCCTTCTTTCCACAGCCGATCATCGGGACGGAGCCCCCTAATTCCACCCACCGAACCGTCTCAACCCGC
Organism: Acidobacteriota bacterium; assembly: GCA_038747035.1. Taxonomy (GTDB): domain Bacteria; phylum Acidobacteriota; class Thermoanaerobaculia; order Multivoradales; family J023; genus JAUIJL01. The sequence goes on from JBCDKB010000123.1 coordinate 374, forward strand.
CTTCAGCCGTGGACGCGAGGCCTCCGTCTCCGGACAACGCGCCCAGCGGTTTGAGACCGGCCTTAAAGCCATACACCGGAAATCAATCGAAATAAGGTGCAGCCGTGAAGCGCACATTCCAGCCTAATAATCGTCGACGCAAGAAGACCCACGGTTTCAGAACCCGCATGGCGACCCGCCAGGGCCGCGCCATCATCTCCCGCCGTCGCCGCAAGGGGCGTAAGCGGGTTTCAGCCTGACGGTGACGGGGCCCCAAGGGGAGTCCTTGGATCGAATGGCGCGCTTGCGTCGTCGCCAGGACTACTTACGCTGCTATCGCCATGGCCGTAAGAAACATGGGGCTCTTGTGAGCCTCCATTTCCATCCCCGAGACCCCAGTGAAGGCTTCAAGAACGCCCGTCTTGGCATCACCGCCAGCCGCAAAGTTGGTAAAGCGGTGGTTCGCCATCGGGCGAAAAGGCGTGTCCGAGAAATTTTTAGGCGCTGGGAGCACCGAGCCTCGCTGGGGGATGTGGACATTGTGGTCCACCTCAAGCCCGCGGCCTCGGCGGTGGACTTCAAAGCCTTTGAGAATGAACTCGGCCGTCTTCTCGGCAAAGTCCGTCGCCTGAATAGAAGATGATGAAGCGCGTACTCATCGGCGTGCTTATCGCCTACAAGCGGTTCATCTCGCCGCTTCTTCCCCGCTCGTGTCGCTTCACGCCGACCTGTTCTGAGTACGCCAGACTGGCCATCCTCGAACACGGGGCGATCCGCGGCTCCTGGCTTACCCTCGGTCGCCTTTTTCGCTGCCAACCGTTTCATCCGGGCGGTATCGACTTACCGCCGTCCTAAACGGACCTAGGTCAGCGAACGGCCGATCCTCGAGAGGTTCTCGAACGTGGAAAATCAACGCTTGATGCTGGCCGCACTGCTGTCGGTCGTCATCTTAATGGTCTGGCAGGTGGTGTTCCCTCCCCCGCCGCCGGTCGAACGCGGAGTCGAAACGACAGAACTCCAAGAGTCAGTCGGTCCGTCGCAGGCTGGATCAGCCGCGGCAGACCCTGATGTGACCTCGCCGACTGCAGCGACTTCCGATGCGGTAGACGGTGAAGACATAGTGCAAGGTCAAGAGGTGTCGGCGGCCCCCCTGGCCCAGCCGGAGCCCGAACCCTTCGTGCCGATAGTGGCGGCGACAGAAGAAAGCGTCGTCATAGATACCGAGACGTTCCAAGCGACCTTCACTAATAAGGGCGCTCAGCTCACGAGCTACCGCATCAAGAATCACCTCGACGCGGCAGGCGAACCATTAGAGTTGGTGCGGAATAGAGGCACCGATCTCTATCCTTTTGCGTTTGTATTCGGGGATAGGGGTACACGACTCAATGCCTCGCTCTTCACCTACGAAGAGCAGGTGGAAGATGGCCAGCAGGTGCTGCGCTTCAAGCATGCGAGCGAAGCCGGCGTGGCCGAGAAGGTTTTTTCGTGGGATGACCGCGGCTTCATGGACGTCGATATCCGTCTCGAAAACGACGGTTGGGGCGTGCTCTTGGGGCCGAGTCTCGGCAATGAAAAAGGTCGTAGTGGCTATACCCAATACCTGGATCATGCGGTCGGCTACTTGCGAGCCGGCGACCTCGAGACGATCAACGCGAAGGACCTCGATGAAGATCAGGTGATGCCGAATGGCTACTTCGATTGGATCGCGCTCGAGAATAACTATTTCCTGGTGGCGGCCATCCCGGGTGCAGGTTTTTCGGATGCCCGCGTGCGTCCCGTCCTGGAGCGCGAGGAGATTGATCCGACGCGTCCCCGCTACCTGCCGGTGGACACGTCGTCTTCGGAAGAGGGCCTCGAACCCGAGATGCTGGTCATCCTGAATGCCCAGGACGACGAGCTTCAGTTCCGTTCTTACTTTGGAGCCAAGGAGTATCGGGAGCTTTCCACCCTGCCCTTTGACCTTCAGAAGACGGTTCGTTGGGGCGACTGGTTGGGTGTTCTCGTTAAGCCGCTCTACCTCATCCTAGGTTGGATCCACGCGAACGTGGTCGCCAATTACGGATGGGCCATCATGCTGGTGACGCTGCTCATCCGTTTGGTCTTCTTCCCGCTCACCCACAAGAGCCAGAAGTCGATGACCAAGATGCAGCAGCTGAATCCGAAGGTTCAGGCGATTCGCACGAAGTACCGCCCAAAGATGAAGGATAAGCAGGGGCGGCCGAATGTGGAAGCGCAGCGTCAAATGAATGAAGAGGTCATGGCGGTCTATAAGAGTGCCGGCGTGAATCCCGCCGCGGGTTGTCTACCCATGCTGCTGCAGTTGCCTGTATTCTTCGCCTTCTACAGACTGCTGACCAACTCGGTCGAGCTCAAGGGCGCGGAATGGCTCTTCTGGATCAAAGATCTCGCGAATGCGGATCCCTATTTCGTACTTCCCCTGCTCATGGGTGCGACGAGCGTGATGGTGCAGAAAATGACACCCGCGCCACCCGATCCCATGCAGCGCCGATTAATGCAAATGATGCCGATCATGTTCACAGTCTTCGCTGTCTATATGCCGAGTGGTTTGTTGGTCTACTGGATGTCTAACAACATACTCTCTATGGGCCAACAGAGCTTGATCAATAGGATGAAGGAAAGCTGACCCAGTCGGCGGAGGTTCTAGATGCCGCGACAATTTTTCTCAGGGAACTCGATCGAGCAAGCCATCATGTCGGCTGCTCGGCACTACCAGATCGATCCCGAACGTTTGGCCTACAAGCCCCGTGAAAAGAAGCACGGGTTTCTCAATATCCGACGTCGGGTGGTGATCGAAGTCGACCCGGAAAGTTTGGAGAAGTCTGAGGACGCAGCAGTCGTCGAGACGACGGCTCCGACCGTCGAGACGTCGACGCCGGTTTCGTCGAGCGCCCCGGCGCATGATGAGGCCTCGATCGAGGCTGATGCAGCTTCGGAGGATGCGGCGTCTGGGGAAGCGACGCCTGAAGAGGCGGAAGAAGCGACGCCTGAAGAGACGGAAGATGCCCAGTCCGAAGGGTCGGCCCCTGAGGCCGACGCGGAGTCACATCATGAAGAGAATGCGGAAGAAGGCGGTCGGGAAGCGTGGTCGGAACCCGCTTTTGACTCTCGGAAGGACAACAGGTCTGCCGATGATGACGAGCCTCGCGGGCGCGGCGGACGCGGTCGTCGTGGCGGGCGCGGACGTGGCGACAAGAAGCGCCAGCGTCGACGCGACGTCGATATCAAGGAATTCCAGTGGGATTCCGAGGGAGACGGTTGGAGTGTCGACGACGTGGAAGAAGGCGAGAGCCAGGAATTGGCGGCTGTTGAACTCTGCGTCGAACGCATCCTCGACATCATGGATCTAGAGATCGAGTACACCATCACCGACGGTGATGTGATGGAGCTTGAATTCTCCGGCGAAGATTCCGAGTTCCTGGTGGAAGACAACGGCAAGGTCCTCAAAGCGATCGAACACATCGTGCCGAGGACGGTTCGCGGCCTGATTGGTCGATCGATCTCCGTGAATGCGGACTGCGAAGGATTCCGGGCTGACCATGAGGAAAACCTCCGTCAGACGGCGGTAGATCTCGCCGGTGAAGTGGCGAGGACCGGAAAGCCCAAGACCATGAGCCCAATGAATCCTGCGGATCGCCGGATTGTTCACCTGGCGCTTGTCGACGATCCCGATGTCGATACCATCAGTCAAGGTCACGGCTTCATGAAGCGGGTCAAGATTGTGTCGGCCTCCTGAGTAAGGCCCACCGGTCTCGCTTGTGAAAGCCCGGCTCACGCCGGGCTTTTTCGTTTCACGTGAAACATTGAGGTGTATCGACGTGGGAAATATCCTGCCCGCTTTGGAGAAAGACGTCTTTTTTGCAGAGATCAGACGACTGCTGCCCGTCGTCATGCCGAAGACCCGACTTTCCGAGATAGGTCCGTCTGAAGCCCCACCCTCGAAGACCGAACCCTTAGAAATCCGGAATCCGATGGTTCAAGAAGAAGCATCCCTGGATCAGTCGATCCTCGAAGGCCTGTGGATCCATTATCGAGAGCTCATTCGATGGAATCCTCGCCTTTCACTGGTCGGTCCAGGGACGGCGGATGAACTGGTGAACCGACACTTTGGCGAAGCCTTGGCGGCCCTCCCCTACCTTCCCGAAGCGGCCCGGGTTCTTGACGTGGGAAGCGGAGGCGGTTTTCCAGGCCTGGTGCTAGCCGCCGCGTGCCCAGGACTCGAGGTGTTCTTGGTGGAACCCAAACAGCGCAAAGTGTCCTTCCTTCAGACCGTCATTCGGAAAATCAAGGCCGCCGGGATCGCGTTGTCCTGCCATGTCCTCGATGCTAGAGTCGACGACCCGCTGCCGGTTTCGCCGGCGCTACCCCAAAACATCGATCTCGTGACCTGTCGAGCCTTGGTCCTCGGACCCCCTCGAGTTCGCGCACTGGTGCGTCGATATCCAGGAGTGCGCTTCCTTTTGTGGGCGAGCCTCCGGGAAAAAGAGGACGTAGATTCGGCACTAGCTGCTCCAGCGGCGACCTCACTCCTTGGGACAGAAGGAACTCTTGGGTTGAGTTTCGGGTTTGAGACGCCATATCGCGTCGGTAAGCGCATTCCACTTGCAGACTCCCGCTACCGTCATATTGTTGAACTGATGCCTGAAACCTGAAGGATCGGCATCGTACTTCAAGGAATGTATCCATGACCTCGTCATCGACGGTCACCGAAGATCTTTCGACCGACCCGTCCTCTACGGAACGCGCTGCCGTTGTGGTTGCGGTCGCAAACCAGAAGGGCGGCGTCGCCAAGACGACGACCACCATCAATATTGCGGCTTGTTTGGGAGCACTCGAAAAGAAGGTCCTGGTCGTCGACTGCGATCCCCAGGGCAACGCCAGCCGTGGTCTCGGAATCGATGTCGAAGCTCCGCACCTCTACCATCTTCTTTCCGGATCGAGCTCTTTTGAAGAAGTCGTCCGTGAAACGGACTTCGCCGGCCTCCATCTGGTACCCACAGATCGCCAACTGGTGGGTGTTGAGGTCGAATTCGTGGACGAAGAAGGCTGGGAGTACCGCTTACGGGAAGCACTCGCGGCGGTGCGAAAACTCTATGATTTTGTGATTCTGGATTGCCCACCGTCCCTGGGTCACCTGACGGTCAATGCTTTGACGGCCAGCGATCAGGTCTTGGTGCCGATGCAAGCAGAGTATTTTGCCCTCGAAGGCATCAGCGAACTCGCGGCGACCATCAAAAGAGTCCAGGGGCGCCTCAATACCGACCTAGAAATAGGCGGCATTTTGCTGACGATGGTCGATCCTCGAACGAATCTTTCCCAGGACGTCTCGACTGAGGTCAAGCGCTACTTTGAAGGACGGGTCTATGACACGATCATCCCGAGGAACGTGCGACTCGCAGAAGCGCCGAGTCACGGACTGCCGATCCTTCAATACGACATCAAGAGCCGGGGCGCAGAGGCCTACCTATCAGCGGCTCGCGAATTTCTGCGGCGGAATTCATGAGTAAGAAGAGACGAGGGCTCGGGCGTGGACTGGATGCCTTGCTCGCCAGTGACGAGAAGTCCGAGGTCAAAGACCCGGCGATCCAAGAGCTTCCGGTCGAAAAACTAGAGCCGAACCGCTACCAACCTCGGACCGAATTCGATGAAACGGGGCTTGATGATCTCGCGACGTCGATCAAGTCGCAGGGTGTTGTCCAGCCGATCGTCGTGACGGCGGGAGAAGAAGGTCGTTACACCATCATCGCCGGTGAACGGCGTTGGCGGGCTTCCCAACGGGCGGGTCTCAAAGTCGTCCCGGTGGTGGTCCGGCAGGTTGATGATGACCAGCAGCTGCTTGAATTGGCCTTGGTAGAAAACATCCAGCGGGCCGACCTCAATGCGGTGGAAGAAGCCGAGGCGTACAAGACGCTGAGTGAGTCGTTTGGTTTGTCGCAGGAAGATATCGCCAAGCGGGTGGGAAAAGGTCGAACCACGATCACCAACTCCATCCGACTGCTTCGCCTTCCAGACGTTGTTTTGGATCTCATCCGGTCCGGCAAGCTTTCCGCGGGACAGGCCCGCCCCCTATTGCCCATCGGCGAGACGGATAAGCAGATTGAGGTGGCGCTCCGCGCCGTCGAAGAAGGTTTGACGGCCCGGGATCTCGAGAAGCTGGTGGCGATCCTCAAAGAAGGAAATCCGGCGAAAAGCAAGACCCAGAAGGCCGAACCGGATGTTCATACGCGTGAAGCCATGGACAAACTAACCCACGCACTCCAGACTCGAGTTGAGATTCAGCGGAAAAAACGCGGCGGCGTCGTGAGGATTCACTTCCACTCAGAAGATGAGCTCATTCGCCTCTATGACCACCTGATGCCAGGAGATTGACATGTTCGGTTCCTCTGATTCCCGCGGCGACCTCAACGGATTCCTCGACGCCGGCAGTCACATCAAAGGCGAGCTGCACTTTGAAGATACGTTCCGTATCGAGGGCAAGCTCACCGGCACGGTGGTGTCTGAAGGCGAACTTGTGATTGGTGATCGCGGTGATGTGGACGGTGAAATCAAAGCTCGCCGCATCTTCGTATCTGGCACCGTGCGAGGTGTCTTGCGCGGTACCGAACGGGTTGAGATCGCGTCGACGGGTCGGGTGCTCGCCGATCTCTATACGCCGACGCTCACGATGGAAGAAGGTGCGATTCTCGAAGGTCGCTGCTCCATGCGTCCCCAGGCCCTGGAGGGCGATAAAGAAGAGGACCATGGAAAAGTGGCGAAGCTGAGCGTCGCCTCGTCCTAAACCAGCCCATCCGAAGATGCACGGAAAACGGAGCTTTAGGGAACCCTCCCCGGATTCGACGGTCGCGGACCTATTGATCCGCGCCGCTTCAGACTTTCCGGATCGAGGCCTCGCGATTTTCGACGGCCGCGGCCGACGCTACGAGCGGAGGACCTATCCGGAGGTCTTGGCGGCCGCCCGGCAGTCGGCCGGCCGCTGGGCCGCTTTCGGCGTTGAAGCCGGCGACCGGGTCTTGGTGAGCTTGCCGACTTCGTGGCCGATGCTCGAAGCGTGGCTCGGTGCGAGCCTTCGAGGCGCCATGCCGGTGGCGCTTTCGCCGGGTGCGGCGCTCGGCGGCGGGCGATCGCATATCGAAAAAGTATCCGGTCTCATGAAAAGGCTCGAAGCCCGCCATGGCATCGTCGGCGACGGTTTCAGTCGCGATGCGGACCAACTGCTGCAGGAAGCGCGGGAAGCGTCCGATGACGAATCGGCGATTCTTCTACACCAAGCGCTGGGGAAAGCGATCACGGTTGGGCGTTTCCAGGAGACCTCTCCCCTCCCCTACGACGCCCCAAAGCCTTCGGCGGAAGACACTGCTTTCTTGCAGTTGACCAGCGGCTCGACCGGACTTCCCCGCGCCGTCCAGATTCCCCACCGCTCGGCGCTGCACAACGCCTTGGCTAACGATCGCGCCATCGGATTTCCGCACGGCGCGCCCACCCATCAGTGGGCTGACTCCATGGTGTCATGGTTGCCATTACATCACGATATGGGTCTGATCGGCTGTCTCTTCCTCTCGATCTATGCCGGCCTCGATCTGTGGCTCTTCCAAGGTACGACCTTCCTCGCTCGGCCTCGACTCTGGCTCGACCACTTGGGCCAGCACGGGACCTCCTTCGCGCCGGCGCCCAACTTCGGCTACCAGCTTTGTCTCGAACGGATCGGTGAAAAGGACCGCCAAGGGCTTGATCTTTCGTCGTGGCGGGACGCCATGACTGGCGCTGAGATGGTGCGGCCAGAGACGATCCGAGATTTCTGCACCGCCTTCGAGCCCTACGGCTTCCGACCGGAGGTCTTTCGGCCCTGCTACGGCCTGGCCGAAGGGACGCTCTCGGTAACCTTCGACCAGCAGGGCCGTGGACTTCGTACTTTGCCTCTTCCCGATTCCACGGGCGAAGCGGGGGGAGGCCAAGAAATAGCCTGCGTCGGCTCGCCGATTGACGGGACGGAAGTTAAGGCCGTGCTGCCGGACGGTCGGCAAGCCGAGAAAGGTGAGATCGGCGAGATCTGCGTCAAGGGTCCGAGCGTTTTCAGCGGCTATTGGAATGATCCTGAAGCCACGGCTGAAGGTCTCATTGACGGCTGGCTGCATACGGGCGACCTCGGCTTCTTCTCCAGCGGCGAGCTCTACATCACCGGTCGCCTCAAAGATATTCTGATCATCCGCGGCCACAACCTGATGCCCCATGAAATCGAGTGGCAGGCCGAGGCGGTGGTCGGCGGCGGTGGAGCCTTACGTTCCGGAGCTTTTTCCGTGACCCGCGGCGGCGCCGGTGAAGAGGCCGTGGTGGTGGTGGAGACGACGGAGAAAGATCCGGAAAAACTCGCCTCGATGGCCGGAGATATCCGTCGCCGGGTCGGCTCGTCGCTTTCTTTGGTGCTTTCCGATATCGGATTCGTTCGGCGCGGCAAGATTCCTAAGACCACGAGTGGCAAAGTCCAGCGTCGCCAGCTAAAGGCGCTCTACCGAAGCGGAGGGCTGGACTTGATCGGTCGATTTGACGCCTAGTCCCTGGCATGGGAGCAGGGTCGCATCGACACAAACCTGAATTCTAGAGAATTCTCGATATAGGAGAGATTATGAGCTTTGACCTCCAGTCCGACACCGCGAAAAAAGCCCTCGACGTCGTCTCCGAGATTAGCGGTCGCCCCGCCGGTGAGCTGGAACCCAACCAGCAGCTCGTCGGCGACCTTGGCATTGACTCGCCGAAGGCGCTGCAGCTGCTGCTCCGTCTCGAAGAAGTCTTCGATATCGAGATCAGCGATGAAGAGGCGGCCCTCATGGACAGCATCGCCGACATTCTCAAGTACCTCAAGGTTGGCCCAGCTCCGGCGTGAGGCCATCGAGGTCGAGTGATTTTCCGTGAAGCTGGATCCGAATAGCCGGCTGGGCTCTGCCGTGCTCAGCCTCGCCGGACACCTCGTGCGTCTCCTCCTCCTCGGCATCGGCGCGACCCTTCGACTTGAGATCATCGGGGGGCAGGAGCGGCTGCGTGTGCTGCAAGAAACGCCGGAACCCGTCATCTTGAGCTTTTGGCATGAGCGCACCTTCATTTCCGCCCATTTCCTTTACCACCAGCTGCACCGCCGCGGGTTCGACATCACGCTGCTGGCGAGCCTGTCGCGGGATGGGGAAATGGTGACGCGGATGGTTCGCACATGGGGGATCGAAACCGTGCGAGGTTCCGCCAGCCGAGGGGGGAGAAAGGCCCTTCGGGCCATCCACCGGGCCATTACGAGACGCGGATCCTCCCCGATCATGATTCCGGATGGACCCCGCGGTCCGGCACATGCCTTCAAAGTCGGCGTGGCCGTCCTGGCGCAGACCACTTCAGCGCCTATACTGCCCCTGGGCTTTGCGGCGCAGAAGTGCTGGCGCTTGCGTTCTTGGGACCGTCTGATCGTGCCGAAGCCCTTTAGCCGTGTGGCTGTGGTGGTCGGTGAGCCGCAAAAGGTCGACGCCAGTCTAAATTCCGAAGAGCTCGACGCGACCCGTATTCACCTCGAGGAAGTGCTCAACGACGTCACGGCCAGGGCGGAACGGGCTTTCGAGTAGGCGGCACCGCAGGATCCGGCCATAGGCCGTGACCTTAGGCGAAGGGTCACGGCGAGGAATCGGGACCAGGAATCAGAGCATCCTGACGCGCTTCAGGCGGCGGCTCATAGCGGAATATATAGAGCACCGGGACTCCGTTCTGGTCCCACACCGCGACGGGTTCGAGTCGACGCAAACAGTCGACCATCAACGTATTGAACCAGTCCCGCCGTTCCACGAACATGACGTAGAGGGGCCGGGTCCTGGCGGCGTCGAAGGTCTTTTGCAAGCGTTCGGGGTCGATGCGCGGGCCGAACGGAGAGGTGATGGGCAGCAGGACCAAATCGGACCGGAGCCTCTCCGGCGCCACCGTGCGAACCGCGTGTTCGATCACCGGGACGGCCACCAGGGCGTTTTCCTCCGCGTTTTCGCGCAGCCATTCGAGCCCAAAGCGGTAGCTCGCCCCCCAATAGTCGCCGACCTGCGGCCGGTTGGACTCATAGGCGCCGGCAAAACCGCCGGCGAAGAGATTCCAGTAAGTCAGTTGGAACGGGTGGTGGGAGAGCACCGCCGAAAGACCCGGAAGGGCGACGGCGACGGTGACGGCCGCTTTAACCAAGGTCGGGCGCAGGCTCTCGAGGGGCAGGCGTCGAAGCACGTGGTGGATGCTGAAAGCGGCCCCCCAGCCGGCGACGATGGCCATGGCTGGAAAGAACTCGAGGAAGTGCCTTACGCCGTCAAAATTGGTGGATTGCGGTAGCGCATATCGCGCCAAGGGCGTGATCAACCAGGCCAAGAGGAAGGCGGCGAATGGATCTCGTCGCCGCACGTGGAGGGCCAGGGGCACGCAGCCGATGAGGAAGGCCACCACCCACACCGGCGGCGTGGTCAGCAGAATCGCCTCGAAGATGGGCGCTTCAAACTGCGGGGCGATGGCGCTCTTGCGGGTCGCGATGTACTCAAAATGTCGACCGAACCGACCGACGGGATCTGCCCACAAATAGGGCCAGACGGCGAGGGTCACGCCGAGCGTGGTCGCGGCGGCGCCGAGGCCGGTCAGCACCAGGCGTTTCCACGTCCAGACCGCGGGCAGACCGAGGACCAGCAGCATGATGAGCGGCAGGAGCGGGAAAAAGAGCGCGTTGGCCTTGGTGGCCAGGGTCAATCCGAGGAGGCCCGCGGCGGCGATCACCCCGCGGGTGGAGCCGCGGTCAAAGGCCTTGAAGAAGGCCATCGACGTCCAGGCGAAGAGGCACATCAAAGGGAAATCTTTGATGTTCGCCAAGAGGTGGGCGACCATGCGCGGCGCGCCGAAAAGAAAGGCGACCGTCAGCATCGCCGCCAGCAGGCCAAGTCGCTTTTCGACCAGCCGGAAAAGCGACGGGATCAGCAGTGCCGCAAGGAAGAGGTTGAGGGCGTGAAATCCGTCGAGGGGATCAGTGAGTCCGAGCTTGAAGAGGACCGCCGACGTCGCCGCCGCTAGCGTATTGGCGAATGGATAGTACTCCCACGGCTTGACCCGAAACGGCGAAGCGCTGAGGTCCGGTCGGTGGTCCGCGGGATAGGGATCGGCCGAAAAATCGAGGTAGACCGGATCGAATGTGGTGAAAAATGAGAGATATCGCTGGCCGAAGAAGAGATCGCCGAGCGCTTCGTCCCACGTGATGTTGACCACGCGTAGGGAAGGCCACGCGTAGGCCCAGAGAACGAGGACCGCCAGGGCGGGGAAAAGCCAACGCAGGCGCCGACGGAGCGGGGTTTCGGAGGGCTTCCGGCGGTGTGTCTCGGTCATGGGCGGTCAGGGGCTGTCCACGGAGGATGGATCGGTGCGCAAAGCGAGGACGAGAAACTGACCGTCAAATGCTATGCGTTCCGCGGCCCGCGGGTCGTTGAGCAGATCGAAGAGGGGCTGCGGATACGGGAGGCCGCCCTGTTCGGAGTGGCGGTAGAGGATGTGGGTGATCGACCTCCCGCGCAGGAGCTCCGCAACGGCCGCGGGCGACGTCGCAGGGCGCAGCCACTCAGTGATCTGTGAGGCCTCGAAAAAGCTGTCGGCGAGGTAGGGCCGCGGGCAGAAGAACCCTTGGTTCGTGTTGAGAAAAAGCAGACGGGCGTCCGCGGGCAGCTGGTCGACGGCCGCCATGATCTCGGGAATGCGCGTCTGGGGTCTTTCGGTCGGATGCAGGAACCGGGGCATCACCTGGGCTCCGCCTGAAAGTACCTTGGTGTGCTGGGTCACGGCGACGGCGAGGAAGACCACCGTGCCTCCGACCCAGGCCAGGCGTCGGCGCGACGGAGAAGCCTCGAAAAACCGGCGCGTCGCCGCATGGGCCGCCGCCGCGGCGGGGACGGCGAAGAGGGCGAGCACCGGAATGAGAAAGCGCATCTGCTGGGAGCTCAAAGCCCAGAAGATGGAATGCAGGAGGGCCGTGAGTCCGAAAAGCCGCCACCGACGGTGACCGGTGACCGTGCTTCGCAGGCCGGCGAGCGCCAGCGGCACGGCGGCCAGCCAGAAGAGCGAGATCTCGCCGTCGAAGCGGTCGTAGCCGCGTCCACCCTCAACGATCACCCGCCACGGCAAGAGGAGAAAGTCATCCCATCCTCGACCCATGCCGATCCCTTGCTGCCAGCGCCCGAATTGCTCCGCGAGTTGCGGGCTCCAGTCCGGACCTCCGAAGAGCTTCCACATCCAGGGATAAATAGGGTTGCCGGTCAAGATCCACGTCTTGATCCACCACGGAGCGCCCAAGAGACAGCATGGCAGAGCAAAGGCGGCGACTGACTTCGTAGTCATCCTCCAGCCCGATCGGCTCAGACTTCGCCACCAGTGGGGAGCGAGAAGTAGAGCCAAGATCGCCGCCGAGACCAAGCCGGTCACTTTGAGGCCCATGAGCAGCCCGGCGGCGGTGCCGGTCAGAACGAGGCTCCGGCGATCCTCTGCGGTTCCGGAGGCACCGCGGGTGGCGTCGGCGGCGAAGCTCGCGCCAAGCAGGAGTGCGAAGGCGTAGGCCAGATCGATATAGGCCACCCGCATCTCAAAGAGCACGACATCGTTGAGCAGAAAGAGAGCCGCCGCCAGCCATCCGGAGCGACCCGGACTCAGTCGGATCAGCGCCAGGAGAACCAAGAGTCCGCAGCCAAAGTGCAGCACCTTGGCGAGCACGTAGCCATGCCACGCCATCGCAACGCCGAAAAGGAGTTCCAAGCCCTGGGGCCAGTGGCTGTAGACGTTCATCTCAATCGGCAAGAAACCGCCGTGCTCGAGATAGAGCTTGGGCAGGGTCAGATGGTAGACATCCGCGTCCCAGGAGACGGTCGGTGTCAGCGCCAGCGCGAAGACCGGCCCGAGCACTAGCAGTGCCGCTGCCGTGGAAAAGAAACTGGAGCGCAGGTCACTCCCCCACCGCGGTCTCGGAGTCGGCGGACCGATCCCGCGTCTGCGTCGTTCCCAGAACGCCAGCGCATGCCAGAGCAGCGCGACCCCGCCGAAAGCCAAGGCATTGAAGAGTTGGGCGGCTGCGAGTCCGAAGAGCGCCGCGACCCACAGTGCTAGTCCGGCGCAGAACCGGGTCAAAACCGGCGGCGTTTGTGACCGCGACCCGAGAGCCGACGTGAGCTCGAATCGGCTGTCGAGCCACCATCCGGGGAGCCAGACCATCCAGGCGGCGATGATGAGGCCCGATAGATGCTCGAAGAAGTACATCGAGCTATGGAGCGCCTTCGGTTAACGGGCGATCGCACCACGGTGTTTTGAGGATCACGAGCTCGTCGCCGGCCATAGTGACGTTGTTCTCAACGGTGAAGCTGATGACCCGTTCGAAGCCCTGCGGACTGGTAAGCATCGGATAGGAGCGGGTGAAAACAACGAGATAGTCCGGCTTTCTCTCGTGCAGGTGGCGGACCAGTCGCTCTTCCCAGTAGACGCCGTCCTCTTGGCGAAGAATCGGCACAATCTCCGGACTCACGAGGCCCGCGAGATCGATCACCGGATTGGGCAAGAAGAACTTGAGTGCGCCCACGTCCTGGACCGCGAGCAGGGCGTCCGGCTCGAGCCGAGTCCGCAGCCAGAGCGCCGCGCGGACGTCGGAGTCTTCAACGTTGGCGACGGTTTGTACATAGCGCGCCGGACCCGGCGCGAGGGCGAAAAGGTGGGGCGCCAGAATCAAGAAAATGGCCAGACCTCGCAGCGAGAAGCGGCGTCCGCCGATCGCGAGCCCGTCTGCAAAGGTTCTGAAGAAAGGATCGAGGGCCGCGAATCCGAAAATCACCACCGGCGGCAGGAGCGGAAGGTAGTAGCGACCGAAATTGCCCAGCGGCATCGACCAGCCCGGGGACGCGAGCAGGGAGTAGGCCAGCGGCAGACCGAGGACCCAGGCCGCCGCGAGTCCGGCGCCCGGCATTCGCCGCCGCAGGGTCTGGATGATGCCGCCGGCGGCCAGGAGGGTGAGGATGGGTTGAGATCGCCAGAAAATATCGAGCACCAAGCTCAAGTATTTGCCGTTGGGTAAGAAATCAGGCCGGGTCTTTGCGGCGAGCGTGCTCGGCGCCGGAGAGTCACCGATCAGGAAGTAGAAGAATGCCACCGGCGCGACCAGTAGCGCGGCGGCGGCGGCTGATGTAAATCCATGGGGATCGCGCCGCCAGGCTAGGGAAGGCGGAGCGTCGTCCGTGAAGAATAACCAGCGATCTGAGAGCGCCAGGGCGAGCAACAGGGCCCCTTCCGGTCGCGCCAAGCACGCGGCGGCCAGGATAACGATCGACAGAAAGCCGCTCCCTTCGCGCTTTTCGCGGCCATGGAAGACGAGTCCCCACAGCGAGAGCGCCGCGAAGAGCATGATCTCCATGCCTGAAAGCGCCGCCCATAGGAGCCAGTGACTGGTGCCGATCATGGCGCTGGCGAGGAGGCGGGCCGTCGGCGACAGATCGAATTGGGCCGCCAGCCGATCGCCGGCGACGACGGTCAGCACCAAGAAAAAAGCGCCGAGGATCTTGGACCAGAGGATGGCGGCGACCGGCGAGAGTAGGAAAGCCGGCGCGAGCAGGGCGGTCCAAAGCGGCGCTGAAGATCCGGCCACCCACTGGCCGGTGTTGTAGGCCAGTCCGTCACCCGCTGCGAGACGCGACGCGAACTGGAGGTGGATCCACGAATCGTCGAGGGGAAAGCCGGGGTGACCGATCACGTATAACTCGGCCGCCGCATAGGCCAGAAGCGCCAAACCGGCGAGCGCCGGTGCCAGCAAACGTGCGCGCATCGAGGCCTCCAAGGGCTTTAGAGTCCGCTACTTAGAACGGGTCGGACAAGGTGCGAATATCGGCTGGGAGCGATGCTAACATCCGCGGCCTATGGCACTCAAAAGTCTGATTCAGGGCAACAAGACGAGAGCGCGACTGGTGCTTTATGCCCTGCCCGTCACGTTTTTCGTGTTGTTGACCATCCTCACGGCCAATCCGCCGGTCATCGACACAAAACGGGATTGGAAGGACATCGACTTCCTGCAATTTGAGTCGGTGCGTCTTTTCCAGGAATACCTCAAGATCGACACCAGCTATCCGGACGGCAGCGAAATCGCCGGCGCCGAATACCTGGCCTCGATTCTGGCGGCCGAGGGAATCAACGTCCATGTGGAACGGCTCGGCGAGCGCAACGCCAACATGTGGGCGGAGCTCCCCGGAGAGAATCCCAGGGCGCTCGTGCTCCATAACCATATGGACGTCATACCGGCACTGCGCCTAGAGGAATGGCGTTTCGATCCCTTCGGCGGTGAGATTGAGCTCCCATTCATCTACGGTCGCGGCGCCTTTGACATGAAGAGCATCGCTATCGCGCAGATCATGGCGATGCTCGAGCTGAAGCGTTCTGGGGAAAAACTGAAGCGTTCCGTCCTCTTCATGGGCACGGGGGAAGAGGAGCGAGATAGCTTCCTCGGAACCCAGCGTGTCTTGCGGCAGCATCCGGAGCTTCGGGAGCGTATGTGGGCCATGCTGACCGAAGGCGGCGCCATCGAAGCCGTGTCCGTAGAAGAAGCTCGCTACTGGGGTACGGAATTCCAGCAGAAGCACTTCGTCGACGTCTGGGTCTGCGACGGAAATCTCGAACGGTTGACCGACCTGCGAAACCGAATTCAAGCCAAGCGGACGGACCGTCGCCTGACCCCCACACTCGAAGCGTTCTTGAGCCGCTACGGGCCGACCCGAGATCGTCCGGAAACGCGAGAAATCTTGGCGCCCCCCAGCCAGCTCCTGAAGAAGATCCGGGCCTACCACCGCGATGTCGACGTGACGGTGATACCGCCGAATATCGAAGCGATACTTCGGTCTAAGGTGGTCGCTTTTCCGATCGAAGAGGATCCGGAAGGCGGCTACCTCATGCGGGTCATCCTCCACCTGCAGTCCGACCTCGTGCACGATGACGTGTGGAATGAGCTGATCGGTGATGCACTCGATGGATTTACCTACCGCATCGAAGACATCAACGGGACGAACCACGGCAGTCCCCTAGACCACGAGCTCTTCGTGCGTATCGACCAATTCATGGCCCGAGAGCGCCCTTCGATCGTGCATGGCCCCCTGTCGATTCCTTTTGCGGCGACCGACGCTCGCTTCTTCAGGGACTACGGTATTCCGTCATATGGGTTTACACCCTTCCACATCATCTCGTCGGATACGGGCGGCATGAAAGGCGTAAATGAACGCATGGCCCTTCCGGCCTTCGTTCCGGGCGTTTCTCTCTACGTCGACCTGGTCCGAGAATTGGTGAGCGAAGAAGCGACGCTCGGGAAAACGGGTGACAATTAGTGTCGGCCCGGATAACAAAAAATTTCAATGACCCAGCTATAGATGCTTAAAACCAGGGGAAATCGGGTCTAGAACCCGGAAAATCCTGCAGATCTCGCTGGCACGAAAGATGCATCCATAAGGGAACCCGTGGAACCGTTTTTTTGAGAAAGGCAAAGGAGAACACGCATGATGAATCTCAACCGCAGGCGGCAGAAGGGTTTTACCCTGATCGAGCTGCTGATCGTCGTCGCCATCATCGGCATCATCGCCGCCATCCTGATTCCCAACCTGCTGGACGCCCTCCAGAAGGCCAAGCAGAAGCGCACCGTCGCTGACATGCGCAACGTGGGCACCTCCTGGATGTCCTGGCTTACGGATCAGATCGGCGCCGCCTCGGCTGGTCAAGACAAGAAGTACGACGCCGGTGACTATGAAGAAGTCCTCTATACGACTCTATTCAACCACCTCCGTCCGTCCTCTTCCTTCTTCTACATGCAGGAAGTCCCGGAATTCGATGGTTGGGGCCACAGCTACGACTACGCCCGCAACACCAACCTGACCTCGGCCGCCGTGATCATCCTCGGCGCCCGCGGCCGCGATGGTAACTGGGACAACAGCGACAGCGTCCGCCACGATTGGGATGTCGGCCCGTTCATCGCGACCGACTACGACAAGGACGTCGTCTGGGCTGACGGTTACTTCGTCGCCTGGCCTGAGTGATCCGGTCTGAATGATCGAAGCCCGCTCCTCCTGAGCGAGCTTTTGGAAAAGGCGCCCCAGCGGGCGCCTTTTTCCTTTTCGGCTTTCGGGGAGAGTCCGTAGCTGAGTTGTGGTGACCTGGGGGCGAAGGCATAATCCGGGCGGTGTACCCCGTCGAGTTCACGCTCCCCTTCTTCACGGCCTTCGGACTTATCGTGGGCTCGTACCTCAATGTCGTGATCTACCGGATTCCCCGCGGTCTTTCCACGGTCCAGCCGGCGTCGCGGTGTCCGCGGTGCGTGATGCCTATCCGGCCGTTCGACAATGTGCCGGTGCTCGGATACTTCTGGTTGCTGGCCCGCTGCCGAGACTGCGGCCTGCCGATTTCTCCGCGCTATCCGCTCGTCGAAGCGGCGGTGGGCGCCTGGTTCGCCTTCTCCTTCCTGCGCGCTGGAAGCTGGCTCGAGTGCGGTGTGTCGGCCTTCTTCGGGGCCTTCCTCATGGTCATCGCCCTCATCGACTTCGATCACCAACGCTTGCCGATTTGGCAGACGCTAATGATGACCACGGTCGGCCTCAGCCTTCAACCATGGCTCGGATGGGCTCGAATCGGACTCGAGGCGAACGACCGGCCATTGGCGGTGGCTTTGGCGACGGCGGTCCTCGGAGGTGTCGCCGTGTTAGCCATCGCGTGGGTCGGTACCTTCCTCGGTATCGAGAAGGGCCTCGCCCCGGGCGACGCACTGGCCATCGCCTGTATAGGGGCTTTCCTCGGGCCCAGGGGCTCCCTGGTCGCGTTCCTGGTCGGCAGCGCGGCGGCATTTCTCATTTACGCCCCGCGTCTTATCTTCTTCCGCCGACGCTCGGACTCACCGATCCCCTTTGTGACGTACCTGGCGTTCGGCGCCGCGGTGGCGCTCATGGCGGGTCCCCTCTCGGCGGCGCGGTGATGGCGAAGCGCCCCCGAAATAGGAACGAGATCTCGCTGCTGGTCTTTTGTGCGCTGCTGCTCCTAGTGGCTATTTCCAGTATTCAGCTCATTGTCTTGCGCGATACCGTCGGCAGCCTCTACAACGAGCAGAAGTCCCTAGCGGAC
The DNA here is from genome assembly GCA_038747035.1 of Acidobacteriota bacterium. Classification (GTDB taxonomy): domain Bacteria; phylum Acidobacteriota; class Thermoanaerobaculia; order Multivoradales; family J023; genus JAUIJL01. Next base: position 18,518 of record JBCDKB010000123.1, read on the forward strand.
GAGGCGGCCAGATCCGTCGCCGGCCGCATGGTGGAACGATCTTGGCCGTCGCCGACGGAGCTGCGTCTTTTGATGCCGTCGGCGGAGAGCGTCGCGATTTTCAACGAGTTCGGTCGACCGGTGGCGTCGACCGGCGGTGAGTCGGATTTCGCCGCCGGCGCCCAGACGATCGTCGGCGAAAGCGTCTTTCAGCGTAACGACGGGCGCTATCGGGTGGAAGTCCGCGTCAGATCGCCGGTGCTGGCGGCGAGGAAGCGTTCGCTGTCGATTCTGACGCCACTGGTCATCGTCGTGAATGTGGGCGTTCTGCTCTTGATGGTGGCTTTCGTTCGTCGGTGGCTCCAGCCGCTGGACCGACTCGTAGA
>JBCDKB010000124.1:0-18863 GCA_038747035.1 Acidobacteriota bacterium
ACCCCGTCCGCAAGCTCCGCACGTCCAGACGCCGCAACCCCTGCGGCGCCTGGCGCCGACCCACGCCCCGGGCCCGCCCGCCGTGGCGCCCTCGCCGGCGGCCCCGCGGATGCCGTCCGCGCCGCTACCGCCCGCGACCCCCGTCCCGCGCCCGGAGCCGCCGGAGCCGCACCAAGGCGCGCTCGAGTCCCAAGCCGAGGTGCCGGAGCTGCCGCCGGTGAACCTGCTCGAGACCGATCGCCCCGTCCAGCACCACGACGAGATCGAGCTCGCCCACCGCGGCGACGTGATCCAGGAGGCGTGCCAGCACTTCGGCGTCGCCGGTGAAATCGCCGGCGTCAGCCCAGGACCGGTCATCACGGTCTATGAATTCCAACCGGCGCCCGGCGTCAAAGTCTCGAAGGTGGTCAACCTCCAGGATGACCTCGCTCTGGCGCTCAAGGCCGACTCCGTGCGCATCGACCGCATCCCGGGCCGGTCGACCCTCGGCCTCGAAGTTCCGAACGACCACCGGTCGGTGATCCACCTCGGCCAGCTCTTCGCCGAAGCCGAATTCACCAAAGCCCGCTCGGTCCTCACCATGGCGCTCGGCGTCGACATCCACGGCAAGCCCCTCTACTTCGACCTGGCGCGCATGCCCCACCTGCTGGTCGCGGGCGCCACCGGCGCCGGTAAGTCCGTGGGCCTGCAGAGCATGATCACGTCGATCCTCTACAAGGCCACCAAGGACGAGGTGAAGTTCATCTTCATCGACCCGAAGCGCGTCGAGCTCGGCGTCTATTCGTCGATCCCCCACCTCAAGACCGAGGTGGTGGTCGAGCCGAAGAAGGCCGCCAACGCCCTGCGCTGGGCGGTGGCCGAGATGGAACGCCGCTACCGCCTGCTGGCGTCGATCCACGTGCGTTCCATCGACATCTTCAACCGCGTCGTCGGCGATCCGAAGGAGCGCCAGCGCCTGTCCCTCAAAGACAGCGGCGAGAGCGACTTCACCGACGACGATCTACAGCCGCTGCCGTACTACGTCATCATCATCGACGAGCTGGCGGACCTGATGCTGGTCGCCGCGTCGGAAGTCGAGACCTCGATCGCCCGCCTGGCGCAGATGGCGCGCGCCGTCGGCATCCACCTGATCATCGCCACCCAGCGACCCTCCGTCGACGTCTTGACCGGCACGATCAAGGCGAACTTCCCCTGCCGGCTGGCCTTCGCCACCGCCACCCGCCACGATTCGCGGACCATCCTCGACCAGGTCGGCGCCGAGAAGCTGCTCGGCCGCGGTGACGCCCTCTTCATGCCGCCGGGTACCTCGCGCATCATGCGCCTCCACGGCGCCTACATCAGCGAGCAGGAAACGGCGGCACTGGTCCGCTGGCTCGGCCGACGCGGCGGCCCCGACCTCGACCCCGACGTCGTCAAAGCGCCGCCGGAAGAGGCCTCGGGTAGCGCCTCGAATGCCGAAGGGGGCCAAGACGCCCTCTTCGACGACGCGGCCCGCCTCGTCGTGCGCGAACGCCAAGCGTCCGCCAGCTTCCTGCAGCGCCGCATGCGCGTCGGTTTCTCACGCGCCGCTCGCCTGATCGACATGCTCGAGGCCGACGGTCTGCTCGGCCCCGCCCAGGGCTCCAAGCCACGCGACGTGCTGGTGCCGCCCGACTACTTCGAAGAAATCGACCAGCACCACGACCAGGAGTGAGGCGAACCATGCGCGTCGTCTTCTTCGGCACCCCCGAGTTCGCCGTCCCGACCCTGGAGGCCCTCGCCGCCGAGGTGGACCTCGCACCCATCCGCGTGATCAGCCAGCCGTCGAGGCCCGTCGGCCGCAAGAGGACGCTGCAGGCGCCGCCGGTGGTCGACGCCGCCGAGCGCCTCGGCCTGGACTTCGAGCAGGTCGAAAGCGTGCGCGACAAGGACTTCCTCGCCCGGCTGGAGGCGCTCGAGCCCGACGTCGCGGTCGTCGTCGCCTTCGGCCAGATCTTCCGTAAGCGCCTCCTCCAGCTCCCCCGACTCGGATGCGTGAACCTGCACGCCTCGCTCTTGCCGCGCCACCGCGGCGCCGCCCCCATCCAAGCCGCCATCGCCCACCAGGACCCCACCACGGGCGTCACGACCATGCGTATGTCCCGCGGCTTGGACAGTGGCCCGATGCTCGAAGTCGCGGAGACCGCCATCGGCGCCGACGAAACGACCCCCGAGCTCTCGGCCCGCCTGGCCGCGATCGGGGCGGCGCTCATGGTCACGACCCTCCGCGGCCTCGGCGACGGGTCGCTCGAAGCCACTCCCCAGGATGAGGCTGGTGTCACCTATGCGCCGCGCCTCGAAAGGGCCGACGGCGAAGTCGACTGGACCCTCGACGCGACCGCGATCTACGCCCGCCAAAGGGCCTACACGCCGTGGCCGGGCCTGCTCACCCACATCGCCGGCAGGCCGCTCAAGATCTTCGAGGTGGCCGTCGGCGAAGGCCGAACGGACGCCGCGCCGGGCACCCTCCTCGGGTCCATCGACGACGGAGACGATCCCGCTATGGCGGTGGCCTGCGGCGGTGGTACCATCCTGCGCGTCCCCCGCGTCCAGCGGCCGGGCAAGCAGCCGCTCGCCGCCCCCATCTTCTTGAATGGCGAGCGCCTCGGTCCGGGCGAGCGGTTCGAGAAACCGTGAGCCACACGCCTCCCTTTTCCCCGTCCTCCGAGTCGCCGCGCTCCCGTCGCGGCCCCAGCCTTCGAATCATGAGCAAGCGCCGCTCGCACGCCCAGGCCGCCTCCGGGCGAGCCTCCCGCAAGTCGTTCCGTGGACGGTCCCCGTCCGGTCCCCGAACCCAAGGGGCCACGGTTCGGGATGCCGCGGCGTGGGTGGTGGAGCGCACGCTCGATAGCTTGTCCCCGTCGGGTGTTTTCCTCGACAGTGCGCTCAAGCGCCTCGAAGAACCCGACCACGGACTCTTGCGCGAGCTCGCCCTGGGCACTCTGCGCTGGCTTCGGCGGCTCGACCATGTGATCGGCGAAGCGTCGAATCGGGCCATCGACCGCATCGATCCGGCCCTGCGATCGCCCCTTAGGGTGGCGGCTTATCAGCTGCTCTTCCTCGACCGGGTTCCGGCCCACGCCGCCGTCCACGAGGCCGTCGAGCACGCCCGCCGGGTCACCCACAAGGGCGGAGCAAGCTTCACCAACGCCGTGCTTCGACGGATCGCCCGCGACCCGGAGCTGGGCGCCTGGCCGGTGCGGGAGGCGGATCCCGTGCGTCGCCTCGCGGTCGAGAAATCGCACCCCGACTTCCTGGTCAAGCGATGGCTCGATCGGCTCGGCGAAGCCAGGGCCGTGCGCCTGCTCGACGCCAACAACCGTCCCAAGTCTCTCCAGCTGCTCGCCTTCTGCGACCGAGGCGGCCGTGAGCTGCTCGCCGAGTCCCTCATCGACCTCGGTGTCGAGGTCGAGCCCTCCGCCCTGGCGCCCCAGGGGTTGATCGTGCGCGCCGGCAATCCGCTGCGCAGTGACGCTTACCGGCGCGGCGACTTCTATATCCAAGACGAAGCGTCCCAAGCGGCCGCCTTGATCCCGCCTCCGCGCCCCGGAGAGCGGGTCTACGACGCGGCGGCGGCCCCGGGCGGAAAAAGCTTCGCCCTGCTCGCGGCGGAGCCTTCGGTCGAGACCGTGCTCGGAGATATTTCGCACCAGCGACTGCTGCGCGTCCGGGCCAACCTCAAGCGTCTCGGCCGTTCGCCGTCGATGGTCTTGAGCGACGCCGGCAACCCCGCCTTCCAGGGTGAATTCGACCGCGTCGTGCTCGACCTCCCCTGCTCCGGCACCGGCACGCTGCGCAAGCACCCGGAGCTCAAGTGGCGGATCAGCCCGGGCGAAATCGGGCGCCTCGTGCGACGGGCGAAGCGCATGCTCGACGGCAGCGTCGACCGGGTGGCCCCTGGCGGACTGCTCGTCGCCATCACCTGCTCCCTCGAGCCGGAAGAAAACGAAACGCTGGTGGACTCGTGGCGCTCCCGCCATCCCGATCTCGTGCCCGAACCCCTCGAAGACCACCTGCGCTACCCGCTCGACAAGGCCATCCTCGGACCGGGCGCTTGGCGCCTTCTCACGGACGGCGACCACGACGGTTTCACCGTCCACGTCTTGCGCCGGCGCGACACACGTCGGAGCTAGGGCCACCCATCCCGCCACGGCATGCAGGAAGGCCGAGACCGGGAAAATGGCGGATTCTCGGGCTTTTCTTGTTGACACGCCGTAGAGCTTGCCGTATGTTTCGGCCGCTCCACGAGGGAATCCTCAAGCACCGTTCCCTGGTGACGACGAGTTGGATCCGACCCGGCCGCGCCGCGGTCTCCCCCCTCTCCCCTCAATCCTCGGAGCAATAACCTCTCGAGTTCGAGACCACCCGGCCTGCGTCCTGTGGGCCGAAAGAAACTCGGTCGTAGAAAGTACAGGCACGTACAGAAGGAGTCGTGATGGCTGGCAAAAATGACATCGTCGAGCACGTAGTGAACCAAGTTGAAGGTCTGACGAAGAAGCAAGCTGGCGAGGCCGTGGAAGCGGTTTTCGCGAGCGTGACCTCTAGCCTCGTCGCCGGTGACAAAGTGGCCGTGGCCGGTTTCGGCACGTTCACCATTTCCCACCGCGCCGAGCGTCAGGGCCGCAACCCGCAGACCGGTGAAGCGATCACCATCAAGGCGGGTAACAACGTGCGGTTCAAGGCGGGCAAGCAGCTTAAAGACGCTGTCAACGACTGATATCGCCCTTCCCGTCGCCTTCGCGCGCGTCGCGGTCTAGCCATCAGGCCCGGCGCGTTGCCCAGCCCCAGGGCGAGGGGAACCTAAACTCCGCTGCCTCTTTTGGCGGCGGAGTTTTTTTGTGCCTGCGTTTCCCTTCGGCCGCACCGCGGACCTTCCATAGCGGAGCTAGCGGACGTGGCGATAAAACCGAGCAAGTCGCTGGGGCGCGACCCCCAAGAAATAGAGCCCCCAGATGAGCCAGTTCGTGGCGGCCGTGCGCAGAGTCCCGCCCGCCGCGAAGCGCCGGGGCGAGGTCGTGACCGGCCCTTCGAGCACTCGCACATGGCCCCGCCGGCCGAGGCGTCGGATGAGCTCCAGGTCCTCGAGGATCGGCCATTCCTCGAACCCCCCGACGGCGTCGAAGGCCGCGCGGGTGACAAATTGCGCCTGGTCGCCGAGCGGCCACTTGGACCAGCTCGTGCGCCAGCGGACAAGGCGGTGGCCGAGCTCGGAGAGCTCGTGGCCACCTCCCGAGTAGCGCACGTGGAATCCGCCGGCCTCGGCGCCCCCTTCAATGGCGAGGGCGATCTGCTCCAGGGCCTCGGCCGGCAGCTCGGTATCGGCGTGGAGGAAGAGCAAGACATCACCGCTGGCGGCCTCGGCGCCGCGGTTGAGCTGCCCTCCCCGGCCGGGCGGCCCCTCCACCACCCGGGCGCCCTCGCGGCGGGCCAGCTCCACGGTGCCGTCGTCGCTGCCCCCGTCGCTCACCCAGACGTCATCCGAGAGCGCCAGGGCCTGCCGGAGGCTCGGGAGGAGCGTTTTCTCCTCATTCAACGTAGGTAAGACGATCGACAGGCGCATCGGAGGTCGGTGGGCGGGATAGCATAGCGCGCCCGGATCCTGATCTCCCGCCGGTTTGACCGGAGGCACCGCGCAGGCCGCCAGACGCACCGGACGGCGGTCCGATCCCATGCCTCCTGACCACCCAAGCATTCCTGCCCTTCGACTCCTGACGCGCCCCGCCGCCGCGGGGCCCGAGTGACTTGCCGTGACCCAGACCCCATTCAGCCACCTCGACGCCGACGGCGCCGCCCGCATGGTGGACGTCTCCGCGAAACCGATCACCCGCCGCGTCGCCGCCGCCTCCTGCCGGGTGACACTGCGACCTTCGACGGTCGAACGCCTGCGGTCGATGCCCAAAGGTGACGCCATCACCGTCGCCCGCCTGGCGGGGATCCAGGCCGCCAAGCGCGCCGGCGAGGCCGTCCCCTTGGCCCACCCCCTGCCGCTCGACCACGTCGACGTGCACATCGAACCCGCCGACGGCGGCGTCTCCATCCGCAGCGAAGTCGTGGCCACGGCCCGCACCGGCGCCGAAATCGAAGCGCTCGCCGCCTGCTCCGGCGCCGCCCTCGCGCTCTACGACATGGTCAAAGCCGTCGAAAAAGGCGCCGTGATCACCGACCTCCAACTCGAGCGCAAGAGCGGCGGAAAGTCCGGCGACTACCGGCGCGGGGAGTCGACCTGATGCCGATCTTCACCGGGCTCGACCGCCTGCTTCGCAACCCGAAGCCGCTCGCCGGCCGGCGCTTCGGCCTGCTCGCCCACGGCGCTTCGGTCACCGAAGACCTGCGGCCCGCCCACGTCGCCTTCGCGGCGTCGAAAGCCGGCGCCCCGGCGGTGCTCTTCGGCCCCGAACACGGCTACTACGGCGTCGAGCAAGACATGGTCGCGAGCGTCCGAGAGACCGACCCGATGACCGGCGCGCAGATCCTGTCCCTCTACGGCGACGACGCCGACTCCCTGGTCCCCTCCGCCGACGCCTTCGCCGGGCTCGACGTGCTGGTGATCGACCTGCAGGACGTCGGAAGCCGCTACTACACCTACGCCGCCACCGCCGTGTGGGCGGCCGAGGTGGCGATTCAGAACGGCGTCGAGGCTTGGATCCTCGATCGGCCGAATCCGCTCGGCGGCTCGACGATCGAAGGCGGCGGGCGGGGCCCCGGGTTCAGCTCTTTCGTCGGCGCTTTCGACACGCCGGTGCGCCACGGATTGACCCTCGGCGAGATCGTGCGCCTTGAAGGCAAGCGTCGCCGGTGGGACGAAGCTGGACTCCAGGTCTTCACCATGGCCGGCTGGCGCCGAACCCAGCTGTGGCCGGACCTCGGCCGCCCGTGGATCGCGCCGTCGCCCAATATGCCGAGCTTCGACACCGCCGTGGTCTACCCCGGCGGCTGCCTGCTCGAGGCCACCACGCTATCTGAAGGCCGCGGCACGACCCGCCCGTTCCTGCTCTTCGGAGCCCCCGGCATCGACGCCAAACGCCTCGCCGACGCCCTGACGGAGCGCCGTCCCCCGGGCCTCGCTTTTGTGCCGACGTATTTCAAACCGCAATTTCAAAAACACGCCGGGGCGGTCTGCGGCGGCGTTGAAGTGGTCGTGAAGGACCCGCGGGCGGCCCGCCCCTATCGCTGGGGTATCGAGGTCCTGCGCTTGATTCACCAGCTCTTTCCCGAGGCTTTCGGCTGGCGGACCGCAGCCTATGAATTCGTCACCGACCGTCCGGCCATCGACCTCCTCACCGGCGGCGACGGCTTCCGCCTGGCCCTCGAAAGCGCAGACCCCGACGCCCTCAACGACTGGCTGTGCAGCTGGCCACCGGAAGAAGCCAACTTCCGGCGGGAGCGCCAGTCCATTTTGCTCTACGCCTAACCGCCGCCGCCGAGAATCCGATGCGAAGAATCCACCGACTCCGAGTCACTGAAGGGTCTCAGGCCTTCGCCGTGCTCGCCGCAGAGCTCACCCGGCGCGGCGAGCGGCTCGGCTGGCTCGACTGGCGTCCCCACTCCCCGGCCTGGGCCGCCGCGTCGGCGGGTCCCCTGCGGGACGCCGTTGTCCTCGGCGTGCTCCGGGCGGTCCGCGTCGGAGAAGACGGCGCCGTCGCGATGAAGCCGCGCACGGGCCCCGCCGTGCTCGCCGACGTGATCCGCGAATACTTCAGGGGCTGCCTAGCGGTGCTCGTCCACGTCGAGGAAGGGGTGCCCGGAGACCCGGAGACCTCGACGCTGCCCACGCTTCAAACGGCGACCTCGCCGCCCGGCTATGAGGTTGCGTTCGGGACCGGGCGGATGAACCTCAGCGCCGTCGAGCTCTGCGACCGCCTTCGACGGCCCCGGCCGTTCGCAATCGACGCGGCCACGTCCGGCCGAGACGGGTCTTAGCGCCGGAAGGAAGCCCGGAGGGGGCGGCGCGGTGAAGGCGACTCCCGTCGTCTTCACCGCGTCTCTTCAGCCCACGCCCCTGGCGCGCGCCCCGGGGCGCCGTCCTAGGCGTAGGCGCTGAGCATGAAGAAGATCACGACGCCCGTCACCGACACGTAGAGCCAAACCGGGAAGGTCCACCGGGCGATTGTCTTATGGTTCGAGAAGCGCCCGCCCCACGCGTGGTAAAGCGTCGAAAGGATCATCGGCAACATCGCGATCGAAAGCACGATGTGGCTGATCAGAATCGCGAAATAGGCGGGGCGAATCCACCCCTGCCCGGGGAACTTCGTATCCCCGTGGTAGTGGTGGTAAAGCAGATAGGTCACCAGGAAAAGGCCGGAGAATGAGACCGCCGTCAGCATGAGGTTCCGGTGACGCTCCTTCTGGCCCCGCTTGATCGCCGCCACCCCGCCGACCAGGCACATGGCGGCGAGGGTATTGAAGGTGGCGTTCACCGCCGGCAAGTAGTCGACCCACCCGGCTTCGGTCGTACCGGTGTTCTTGAAGTAAATCCACCAGACCAAGAATGCCGTGATGGCCGCCGAGATCAAAAGGATCGCGGCGAGCGGGTCGCGGCGTTCTGCGGGGGGTAGTGAGGCTTCCATGGCGGTGCCGGCTCCAGCGTCAGCGTGAGTTAGTGGGTGTGCTCGCCGAAGTAGGACTTCTCGAAGGCGTCGATCAGGCTACGCAGTTTCTCAACGTGCGCCAGGTCGGTGGTCTGCTTGGCCTTCATGGCGTGCAGCATCATGTGGTGCAGCAGGGTGAGCTCGTGCTGGTACTTCTTGGCCCCTTCAGCGTCGCCGTCCTTGGCCGGCTTGATGCGCTGGGTGAGGAAGTAATAGGTCACGATTTCGGTCAGCTCATCGGCGTGGACCTCTTTATTCTCGACCCAGCGCACCAGCTGATTCCAATTCGGCTTGTCTTGCTTGCCTTCCTCGACGATCTGGTTCATCGACTTTTCGATCGTCGTGACGTGCTCGCGGAGGATCTCGACGCGAGTCTGGTCGCCGTAGATCCCGCACGGCACCTGGCAATGGGCCAGGACCTGGGGCGCGGCGGCGAGGAGGCAGAGGGCAGCGAGGGTCAGGACGGTGAGCTTGCGAGTGTTCATCAGAAAGTCTCCAGGGATTCGGGGGAGGGGACCGGCCGGATCTGGCCGCTTCACGGGACGGGCGACCGCTCAACGCTTCGCCGTCGGCCGCACAGCGGATTCTGTCAGGAAGCTCGACCTCCGAGGCGATCCGCGTCCCCAGATCCTCCGGAGAAAAGGGCCCCCCGGGACGACCTGTGAGATGCTTGCGCCATCATTTCCCGTCAGCGTTCGCCTTACTCGTCAAACCGCCGAGCTTTTCGGCACCAGGTATTGGAGGCGCCACCCCATGAGTGATGAAAATGAAACCGTGACGGACGAAGCCGCAACCGAAGCTGCGGCCAAGTCCGTGATCTCCGACGACTTCGTCACCGCAAAATTTCAGCTGACGATCATCCCCCTAGAAAACGTTTCGGCCCACTTCGCCGTCACGCCAACAAACGACAAGAATGCCGTCACCTCGGTGACCGTGTCCTTCGTCCAAAAGGACAACGGCATGGTCGTCCACTCATTCGCCGGCTCGACCGTGCAAGAAGCGATTGCGCCCCGCGGGGGCCAAGGCGCCATGGGCGACGTCGGCGTCGACGTGGCGGTCTTCAACGGTCGCCCCGAAGATGGCGAGCTTTACGCCGTGCTCGCCGGCACCGTGCGCACTGAAGAAGGCCCCCACAACTTCTTTTTCAGCAAGGAGTTCGCCCTCTAGGGCTGCGCAGGCCCGCCGGGGACGACGCCCGCCAACCCGGGGGCCTTGAATGGACCCCGCCGTGGGTCAGGCCGACGGCAAACAACTGATCAGCAGCCGTCTTCGCTCGAGGGCCACGTCACGGCCGGCTGGAGCCAGCTAAAAGGTGCCCGCGGAATGTTAAGATTCCCATAGGCGCGGTGTCGCGCCTATGGGAGGTTTAGATGTCGGTTGGGATTTGGGATCAGTTCAAAGAGAACGTTCGACGCTGCGCGGATATCCGGGAGGTCGCGGAGAACGGCGGACTGCGTCCGAAGCGGCGGGGAAAAGAGACGCTCGCCCGCTGCCCGTTTCACGACGACCACAAACCGTCGCTCCATCTCTACACCGACGACGAACCGCAGCAGTACCACTGCTTCGCCTGCGGCGCCCACGGTGATGTCTTCGACCTCTACCGAGGCCTCAACGGCGGTGACTTTAAAAGCGCCCGCGACGATCTCGCCGCCCGGTACGGCGTCCAGCCTCCCGCGAAAGGTGGCGACCCCGCCGGCCGTAACCCCTATGGCCTCGCCCTCGAGGTCTACGGGCAGGTCGACCGGTCGTCGCAGCTCACCGCGTGGGCCGAGCGACGTCGCCTCAAGATCAAGACGCTCGAAGCGGCGGAGCTCAGCGTCTCGACGCCGCACCGGCTCTCGAGGGCCGCCGCGGATCCGAACACCGCCAGGCTCTTCGAAGAGGCTGGCTTGATCGTCGACGAGCGCGGCGGCGGCCGGCAGCGGCGCATCGCGGGCACGGACCGGTTCCGGGACTTCTTCTTCACTGATCGGGTGCTCTTCCCAATCCGCGACAATCGCGGCCAGCTGGTGGGATTCGCCGGTCGGGCGATCGACGACGGCGACAAGCGCAAGTACCTCTATTCGCCGGGACTTCCCACCTCCCGGCTCCTCTACGGCGCCGACCGGGTCCGGCGGAAGATCCGGAGCTGGTCACCCAAGCCCGCGAAGTCGTTCCGCCTGGTGATCGCCGAAGGACTTGTGGACGTCCTGCGCCTGGAGCAGCTCGGCCTCGCCGCCGTGGCTCTGCTCGGCACGCAATTCTCGCCGCAGAAAGCCGAGGTCTTGTCGCAGCTCGCCGGCGAGGTCGAGCGGCGGGGCGGCCTGCTCGCGGTCCACCTCTTCCTCGACGCGGACCCCGCCGGCGATCGCGCCTCGGCCGCCGCCCTGCCCCGTCTCCTGCGGACGGCGGCCGAGGCCCCGTTCCTGGTCAACGTCGTCCGCCCCGACACCAGAAATCTAGACGGAGACACGCCGCCCGGCGGCGACCCGGACAGTCTGCTCAGCCATCTCACACGCCGAGATGCCGCCCTCCGCAGGATCGACCGCTGGAGCCGCCCCGCCGTCGACGTGCTGCTTGCCCACGCCTTGGGCGGCCAGGCCTTCGACCTCGACGACCACTGGCGAGCCGCCGAGCCTGCGCTCCAGGCCCAAGTCCTCCGGGACGTCGAACGATCCATCGGAGACGGCGACCGCCTCTCGGATCGGGCCGATTGGCGGCGCCTAAAGCATCGAATCGACCCGTTTTCGACCCCATTCGGCGGCGCGGCCGCGAGCGAGGCCCGGCGACGGCTGGAGCGGTTTGTCGGCCTCAAGAGTGAGCTCGACGCCGGCGTCGCCGCCCCGCGCGGCCACGCCGAGGCGGATGCAGTCACCGCGCTCACCGACGCGGAGAGCGGCAAGCTTTCGCGGGCGATCCAGGTGGCGAGGGCGAGCTCACGGCGGCGAGAATTCCCCGTCGACCACGGCGCCTGGGAGCGCATGCTGCAGGCCGAGAGCGCCTTCCTTGACCCGCTGGCGGAGCGCTTGGCGAAGCCCGAAGATCGTGCGCCCCTCATGGCGCTCTATGTGCCTAAAGACAACGGTCGACCGCGGCTTAAGGCGACGCCCCGGCTAGAAGATCTGGTGCTTCAGCAATACATGCTGTCGGAGCTCCTGCGCGAAAGCGAAAACTCGGCCTTCGCAGACGCGATTCCAGCCGTGCGGTTCCGGGAAGGGAGCCGCCAAGAGACCCGCACCACCGGCATTCAGCTTCCCGACGGCGTGCCGGTGGTCAGCTTTGCCTACCAGGTGCGCATGGACGTGGTGAACGGCGGCGGCCAGCTCAGCCGCGAAGGCATGTTCCGACCCTATTACGAGTGCTGGGGCGAATTCATCGCTTTCCTAGACCGCCGCATCCAGCGCTTCGGCACGGAAAAAGTGCATGCTGCCCGCCTCGATATCCGCGGCTTCTACGACCGGATCTCGCGATCCGCCGTGCTCGACGTGCTCCAGCCGGCGATCCAAAAGGCGTATTCCACAGCCTCCCGGGAGTCGCTCGATCGCGCTCCGCTTTTCCGGCCCAACTTGAGGATTCCTGGCGCCGAGACCGATCGCCTGGATGCCCTGGTCAACTATTTCCTCGACGAGAGCTTCGGCTACAGCTACTACGACCCTGGCGACGGCGCCATCCGATCCTCCGAAGGCGCCAACGCTGAGCGCCCCTTCGGCCTCCCCCAGGGACCGGATCTCTCGGCCTACCTTGCGAATATCGCCCTCTTCCGACTCGATGAGAAACTCGCCGCCCTCGCCGAAGGCCTCGACGGCGGCGCTGCGCCCGCCACCTACGGCCGCTACGTAGACGACATCATCCTGGTCGCAGCCTCGGCCTCGGATCTGCGGCAGCTGCGCGAGACGATCGAGGTGGAGCTCTCGGGATTGAACCTCCACCTCAACGAAAAATCCAAGACCTACGCCGCCGTGGGCGCCGCCGTTTTCAGACAGCAGCTGACCAGCGAACGCGCCGGGCTCGGCGCCTCGGGGCCCCTGGGCGAGCTGAACCCCGAAGAGTCGCTCTTCACCCTCGGCGCCCTCGCCGACGCCGGGGAGGTGGACCGGAGTCAGTCGCTGTCGATCCTCTACGCGTCGGAGGCCGAAGGCCCAAACGTCAGCTGGCAGGAGCTCCGGGATCAGCTCAGCATCGCCCTCGCGGCCAGCGACCTGCGCTTCGGCGAGTACGTGGCGGCGGCGCGACTCCTGTGGCGGGCGGTCGCCGAGACCCTCGACGACGGGTCGGCCCCCTCCGCCGATCGAGCGCTGGCGGCGGCCGAGGCCTTCCGGGGCCGATGGCAGGAAGTGAATACGCTCCTGGTCCTTCAATTCGAGGACGAGGCGGATGACGTCCCCTCCACCCTGAGGGCGAATGAGCTGGCCCTCGCCGCCCTCGAAGGGCTGGAACGCTACCTCGCCCGACGCATGGATCGCTCGTTTCAGTTCACCCCTGAAGAGCAGCTCCTCATTGAGGAGTGGCGAATTCGGCTCGCACGACTCGCCGCCCACGGGCTGATCGCCGCCATTTTCCACGTGCTCGGAGGCGATCCCGACCGTCGGAAAGAGCACCTGGGCCACATGGTCCACCTGCGCGCCCAGGTGGTGCTGTGGACCGCGCTTCGGGTCTTCAACGGGGATCCGACAAGCGCCGATCCGGACATTGCCAACCTGTCCGTCACCGAAGAAACGTGGCCGGCTCGCAGCTTGGCGATCAGCAACCAGGCCCTCCGGGCCCAAACCATCGTCGACGCCGCGGATATTCGTCGAGATCCGTGGCTCTTGATGCACGCCGCCGTCGGCCGACTCCAGGTCTTCGGAGCCGCGGCGCCGGCCTCCGACGACGGCCCCGACACCGCCGCCCCGCCGGATCCGCTGGCCCCGCTGGTCGAGACCGTGCGGCAGCTACGCGCCAGATCGCCCGAGGCCATCCGGCCCCAAATACTCGGCTATTGGGTGCCCGGTGAGGTCGGCGTGCCCGGTGAGGTCGGCGTCCCCGAGGGGTCGACGGCCGCCGAACGGGCCCGCGCCGCCGACCTTGCCCAGCGTGCCCTCGAGGCGCTGCTGAACCTCGCCCCCGACGGTGCGGGGAGTCTGCTGCCGCGGCGCCGCTCCTTGATCCGGGACGTGCTTTCGAAGGCCGATCTCCAGCTCCAGGACTTCCATCTCTTGCCGGCGCTGCCCGGCGCCGGCGCCCAGGGCGCCGCGGCGGTCCGCCGGGGTCGCCGAGGGACCGCAGATCCCCACTTCGTCCTCATCCACGGCGGCGACGACGAGCCGGCCTTTATTCCCGAGCTCCACTGGACGCCGCGGGCGGCCGACGAGAGCTTCAGCGTCCGCAAGTCCGAGGCGAACTCGCCGCCGCTCGGCGATCGACTCGAGCCCTACGACCGCCCGGCCAGAGCGACCCGCGAGCTCTTCCAGGAGATCGCGACGCGGTACGAGTCCCTGGTGCGGGGCAGCCGCGATCTGCACCCCCACAGCTACGACGAGGTGCGCCTGGTCCCCACCGCCGCCAACCTCTTTCGACGAATCGACAATCCGGACGGCTGCCGGGCCGTCGGGCTGCTCGTACCCAAAGCCCGGGTGGCTTCGAGCGCATTCGCGCGCACCCCCAACGGCGGCATGCAGCGCGTATCGATTCCAGCGAGCTTCGACGACCTCGGGCGAATCGGTGTCGCGCTCGCCGACTTCTACGGCCGCGGGGACCTCATACGCCCGAATGAGACCGTCCGCCTCAGTCCGAGCTACTTACCGATCGACGAGGACGAGGACGACTGGATCGCCGAGGCCCTGCTGCGCACGGCCCTGTTGCGTCTCTCGGGGCGCACGCTATCGTCCGAAGAATACGCCGCGGCGGCGGTCGCCCACAGCGGCAGCAAGGACTTCCCCAGGTCCACCTACTGGCTTCTGAAGAGCCTGCGGGAGTACCCGAGGAATACGGGGGAAGACTCAAAATTCGCCAGGCTCAAGGTCCTCCTCGCCGCCCACGTCTGGGGCCCCGCATGGAGCCAACGGCTGCGGCTCGAGTCCAGCGTGGAAGTCCCCGGCGGCGCCACCGCCCTGCTCGCGGGCATCGCAGCGAGCTATTTCACCGCCGAGACCCGCCTGCCGCAGGACTTGCCCCCGGCCCCTTCCCCCGAACCCGACTGGCGACCCCGACGCCGTCCGGCCTATGCCTGGTTCCGCGTCGCGGGCCGCCTCCAGGGTCTCGCGCCCCAGGGATTCGCCGACGAAGGCGATGCCGAGATCCAGGGACTGACCGGCGGAACCTACCTGTGGGCCCTCACCCTCGAATTGCGATCCGCGGTCATCGAGCAGATCGCAGCCTTATCCAACCCCGACGGCGACCGATTCCGCACCGTCGCGGTCGACTTTGGGGCCCTCGGCCTTGGGGACGACGCACTGCTCCACCCGAAGCAAGAGTCCGGGGCGCCAAGCGGCCTCCGCCTGATCCTCGGCGCGGAGGGCGGCGCCCCCCAGGTCCAGGAGGCGACCGCGCTCGGCGCGCTCATCGCCCTGGCGGTGCTCGTGCGCTTGACGGGTTCAGGTGTCAAAGGCCGCGCCCTCCCCGCGCTCATCGAAGACGCGGAGAGCCTGGGCAGCGAATTTAGGAACCTGGTCACCCGCCTGGCGGAGGTCCCTCCCCCCACTCCGCTCGACGGTCCTTACGATGACCTGACGACCGTCGCCGCGAGCTGGTCAAAGGCCCGGGCGCTCGAGCAGCCGCTCCGCTGGATCCACCGAGTCACCGAGCTCTCCGGCATTCACACCTCTCACCACCGGGGCCATAGCGAGCACGGTAAACGGGACGGACTCCACGAGTTCACGTCGTCCCAAGGCGCGCACGCCCTCGCCGCTTACCAGCTCCACCACGCCAAGCTCAACGGCGATTCGCGCTGGGAGTGGGAGCGGAGCGGTCAGAAGATCCTGCGCTACTGGAGCGAGTCATGGCTCGAAGATCGGCTGCTCAGCGTCGGTCTGGCCTACGGCGGCCTGAGCCAGCTCGCCGACCGACCGCCGGTCCAGGACGAGGCACCGCCGCATCCGCAGGCCGCGGCGACCCACGCGACGCTATGGACGGCAGCGCTGGATGTGGCCGGCGCGGCCGACGGCGGAGCCCTAGGGGGGCGGATCGCGGATCCCCCGCCTGGAGCCGCGGATCCCGGGGAACCGCCGGCGGAAGCGACGCCTTCCGAATCAACGCCGGCCGTCGATCAGCCCCCCGCCGATGGATCGCCCGCCGGGGCGACAGCGCCCGGGGGCCCCCCGCCATCCGCCGCGGGCGCCCTGACGCCAGGCGACGGCGACGGCGACGGGGCACCGGTGGCTGGAGTCGCGCCGTCGAACCAGCTGGAAAGCACGGAGCCAGCTCAAGGCCAAGCGGCATGTCCGCGTGGCGATCCTCCAGTCTTTCGGCGGCCACACCTACGCGCACCCCTGCGTGGAAACGACGCCCGCACAGGGCCGGGGCATCCCGAAGCCGGCGGAGCACTTCGAAGAGCGCCCGAGCGCGACCGAGTTCCGACGGCGGAAGGTCCTTGAGCCCGTCCTCAAGGCCTGCGCCGACCTCGGCGTCGAGGCCTTGGTGCTGCCGGAGTACACGGTCCGCGCCGAGACGGTCCGCTGGCTCGCCGAGCATCGGCCCAGACTCGCCAAGGAGACCTCGATCTGGGCCGGCACGTACAAAGTGCCCTTCGGCGGCAGTGCCTTCGAGCCTGCGAATCGGCATCGAGTGGCGATGCCGTCGGATCCGCAGCATTCGGCACTGCTGACGGTCCTGCCGGCCAGCCGCCCCCGGACTTCGGGCCAGCCCCCGGCCGATCCGACCGCAGCGGCGATGCGCGCGAAGCGCTACCCCGCCATTAGCATTCGCTAAGAGCTCAAGCCCAAAATCGACACCGACGGGCTCGGCGCCCTGCTCGCCGACCGCCGAGACCCCAATCATCCGGAGAGCTATCTCTTCGAGCTGATCTGCGCGGAAGCATTCATGCTGCTGTCGCCGACCAATCTCCACGCCTTCGCCCGCAGCGCCCAACTCGCCGCCCAGCGATTCGGCCTCCGGACCCAGCGGGACCTCCACGAGCTCTCAATCGAGATGTGCACCGCCGACCAGCTGGCCCTCTCAGCGATGACCAACCTGACCGAGTGTGAATCGCTCCCCAGGCGATCGATCCTGCTGGTCCCGGCCATGACCGGCCGCACCCAGGACTACGCCCTCTTCGCCCAATCGGCCTACCTCGCCAACGGCATTTCGATGGCCTTCGCCAACGCCGTCACTTCCAAAGGCGGCGGTAGCTGCTTCGTCGGCCAGGATAGCTGGGACGGCTCATTCGCCACCACGTCGGGGCCGTACCACGGCGTCCAGCCGGGCCTCTACCGCCACCGCGCCGACGGCCGCGGCGCGCTGTCGACATTCGAAGAGGCCCTGGTCGTCGCCGACATCGATCCCCACTATGCGCTGGGCGGGCGCCCCAACCCCGAGGCCCTACCGCCGGGCCTGGAGCTCGTCGCCCACATCCCGATCCTCGCCTCGTGGAGGTCGTCCCTGCGCAGCACCGTGGTTCCAAAGCACGAGGCGATCTCCGGCTGGGCCGCCCAAGTCCACGAGGTCCACCGCCGGCTCGCCGACGCGCTCCAAGGGCGGGGCTACCGATCGACCGTCGACGACGCCGAGCCCCGGCGGCTCGCCGCGGCGCTGCGGGAGCTCGAAGTCCTCCGCGAGCTCGGCCAGCTGCGGGAGGACCCTCCGTCGTGGCTCGGGCGCAGACGTCAGGCCTATGCATCGGAACACGGCCAGAAACCGCAGGCGTGGCCGCCGCCGGTCGCCCTCGACTTCCTCACGGTCGACCTGGGCGCCGTCGAGGATGACGCTCAGCCCGGCCGCTTCCCTCCGATTGAAGTCCCCGCCAGGAGCGCCCAGGGCCCGCACGACGCTCCGCCGATCGCCGTCGACGGGGACGACCCGGCCGACTGAGCGGTCCGGGCCCGGCCAACTCACCCGCACAGAAAACGACCCCGCCACCGAAGACGGCGGCGGGGACGTGCTCGGCGTCGGACCCGTCTCAGATATTGAGCGACCGGCCGTCGACCGCGAGGGCGGCTTCTTTGACGACTTCGGCCAAGGTCGGATGGGCGTGGCAGGAGCGGGCGATATCTTCGCTGGACGCCCCGTATTCAATCGCCACGGCCGCTTCGGCGATCAGGTCACCGGCGTGGGGGCCGATGATGTGGACGCCGAGCACGCGGTCGGTTTCGGCGTGGGCCAGGATTTTGACCTGGCCGTCGGTGTCGGCCTGGGCCTTGGCGCGCCCGTTGGCCAAGAAGGGGAAGGCGCCCTTGCGGTAAGGGATGCCCGCCGCTTTGAGCTCCTCTTCCGTCTTGCCGACGCTGGCGATTTCCGGGTGGGTGTAGACCACGCCCGGGATCGCGTCGTAGTTGACGTGGCCGTAGCCGGTGGCGATGCGCTCGACGCAGGCGACGCCTTCATGCTCCGCTTTGTGGGCGAGCATCGGGCCGACGATGACGTCGCCGATGGCGTAGATGCCCGCCGCCGAGGTTTCGAAGTGCTCGTTCACCGGCACGCGGCCGCGCTCGTCGAGCTCCAGGCCGACGGTGTCGAGGCCGAGGCCGTCGGTATAGGGCCGGCGGCCGACGCAGGCGAGCACGCGGTCGCATTCGATCGGATCCCGGCCCTCCATCTCGACGGTGACTTTGTCGCCGTCGACCGTGGCTCCGGTGACCTTGACGCCGAGCTGGAAGTCGAGGCCCTGCTTCTTAAAGAGGCGCTGGGCCTTCTTGGCGGTCTCGGAGTCCATGCCCGGCAGGATGCGGTCGAGGTACTCCAACACCGTCACCTTCGATCCGAGGCGCGCCCAGACGGACCCGAGCTCCAGGCCGATGACGCCGGCGCCGATGACCACCAGATGGTCCGGCACTTCGGGGTAGGAGAGCGCCGTCGTCGAGTCGCCGATGCGATCATCATCCTGCTCGACGCCGCGCAGCGACGTCGGCGTCGAGCCGGTGGCGATGAGCACGTGCTTCGCGGAGAGCGTCGCCGCCCCATCGCCGTCGACCGCCACCGTCGTGCGGCCGTCCGCCTGGCCGGTGATCCGTCCGTGGCCTTCGTAGCGGGTGACTTTATTTTTCTTGAACAAGCCCGCTACGCCCTGGGTCAGCGCCTTCACGGTGCGGTCTTTATGCTTCATCATGCCGCCGAGGTCGAGCTCGACGCCGGTGACCTTGACGCCGA
>JBCDKB010000125.1:0-18620 GCA_038747035.1 Acidobacteriota bacterium
GAGAGGGCTTAGAAGAGACTGCCCGGCGTACCCGGGGGTACGCGGTAGCCGAGGTGTTGGTAGGCCCGATGGGTGGCGACGCGGCCGCGGGGCGTCCGCTGGAGGAATCCTTCTTGGATCAGAAACGGCTCGTAGAGGTCTTCGAGCGTCCCCCGGTCTTCACCGACGGCCGCGGCGAGGGCTTGAATTCCCGCCGGGCCGCCGCTGTAGTGCTCGATCAGCGTGCCGAGGATCTTCCGATCGACGTCGTCGAAACCGTGCTCGTCGACCTCTAGCAAGGCGAGTGCGCGCCGCGCCGTCGCCTGGTCGATGTGGCCGTCGCCTTCGACCTGCGCAAAGTCGCGGACCCGTCGAAGCAGCCGGTTGGCGATACGCGGCGTGCCGCGACTGCGCCGCGCCATCTCGTCGGCGCCGCCGTCGTCGATGTCGACGCCGAGCAGCGAGGCGGACCGGCACAGGATCGTGGAGAGGTCTTCGGGGCTATAGAAGTCGAGGCGATGCACGATGCCGAATCGGGCGTGGAGCGGCTTGGTGATCAATCCGGCGCGGGTCGTGGCGCCCACCAACGTGAAGCGCGGCAGCGGAATCTGCATGGTGCGCGCCGCGGGGCCCTGGCCGATGACGAGGTCGAGCTTGAAGTCCTCAACGGCCGGGTAGAGGATTTCTTCGACGGTCGGACCCAGCCGGTGAATCTCGTCGATAAAGAGGATCTCGCCGGGTTCCAGGTTGGTCAGGATCGCCGCGAGGTCACCGGCTTTCTCGAGGACCGGCCCAGAGGTGACGCGCAGGGAGGATTCCATCTCCTGCGCCAGGATATGGGCGAGGGTCGTTTTCCCAAGGCCGGGGGGCCCGAAGAGCAGGACGTGGTCCAAGCATTCACCGCGGGCCTTCGCGGCCTGAATAGAGACGCGCAGGTTCTGGATGATGCGGGGCTGGCCGACGTACTCCTCAAGCCGGCGCGGGCGTAACGCGGGCTCGTCAGAGACCTCCTCGTCCAGCGGGGCGCCGCTCATCAGGCGGGCATCTTCGATCATGCGCGGATTCTATGCGCAGTCGCGCGCCAGGGCGCCGGCTCGGCTGCGCAGGCTAGCTCCGAACCAGGACTTTGAAGATCCCCGCGGCGATCAGGGCTCCCGCCGTGGGCGCGGCGAGGTAGATCCACAGCGAGGACCAGCCGGCGAGACCCAGCGAGCAGAGGCCGACGGCGACGGCGGGATTGAAGACCGCGCCCGAAATCGGGCCGACGGCGAAAGCTCCGGCCACCACCACCAGGGCGATGGCGGCGCCGTAGAACGGGTTGCCCGCCGTGCCCTTGGCGACGGCGACATTCAAAATCACCCATACGAGTGCGAAGGTGAAGAGCGTCTCAGCGAGTAGCGCCGGCGCTGGGCTCTGGACCTCTCCCGGCGGCGAAACGGTGGTGAGCATCGCCGCGGCTCCGGCGGCGAGCCCGGAACCGAGGATCTGGGCGGCGAGGTAGGGCGCGATGTCACCGCGCGGACACCGGCCGCATAGCCAGAAGGCCATCGTGACGACCGGGTTGTAGTGCGCCCCAGAGATATGGCCGCCGGCGTAGATCATGGCCATCAAGACGCTACCGACCGCCACCGGACCGAGGGGGCCGAGGCCGGCGCTCAGGCCGACGGTGAGGACCAGGAAGAAGGTGCCGATACCTTCGACGACGTATTTGTCCATGGTCGCGCTTTCTCCGGTGGGATAGTTAATCGTCGATCGACGATTAAGGAGCCAACCGTGTCAGAAAACCGACCCCGGGTCGAGCCCTAGCCGGGGCGGAATGTCCCACCACCGTTAGACAGCTCCTGGGGGGAAGGTTAGACTTTCGCGACGGGTCGGCGATGGTCCATGCGGCCCCCCAACGGGATTGGAAGGAGCGAGCTTTGGCACCTTGGTGGTTGGGATCGAACGTCGATCAGCTGGAAGAGACGGACTCGCCGAAGAGGGAGGAGACGGGAGACGCCCACGCGCAGTCTCCGACGTCGTCTGCATCGACGGATGAGGTCCACGGGGTGGGCAAGAAGCCGCGCCGTCGGCGCCGTCGGCGGCGGGCGCAAGAGTCGGCCGATGTCTCGATGGAGAGTGGCGAAGCGCCTGCGGTCCCGGAGGCGCCGGCTGACAGCGACGTCGATGAGAAGACCCAGGGCGACGCCTCGGGAGAAGGCCGCTCAAGGGCAGATGACGAGGCGGATCTTGAAGACGACCTGGTCGTGCCCGGCGTGCTTTACGTCCCCGAACGGAATCAGGGAGTCTCCGATGAGCGCAAGATCGCGATGTTCCTCGACTACGAGAACCTCGCCCTCGGTGCGCGGGACGCCAAAACGAAGAGCTTCGACGTCGGCCTGATCCTCGAGCGCTTGCTCGAGAAGGGAAAGATCGTCGTCAAGCGGGCCTACGCCGATTGGGAGCGCTATGCCGACGCCAAGCGGCCGCTGCACGAGGCGGCGATCGAGCTGATCGATATCCCGCACAAGCGCTACTCCGGCAAGAATAGTGCGGACATCAAGATGGTCGTCGATGCGATCGATCTTTGCTATTCGAAGGACCATCTCGACACCTTCGTCCTGGTGACCGGCGATTCCGATTTTTCGCCGCTGGTCTCGAAGCTCAAAGAGAACGACAAGTACGTCATCGGCTTCGGCGTCAAGAATTCGACGTCCCATCTACTGATCGACAACTGCGACGAATTTATCTACTACGAAGATGTCTGGCGGGATACCCAAAGGGCCCCCCGTCTCGACCATCTGCCGGCGAAGCAGGCGGAGCTCTTCAAGTGGATGGCCGAGGCGATGCTGGCGCTCTTCCGTGAAGGCAAGGACGTGATCTGGGGCTCCCAGCTGAAGCAGACCATGAAGCGCAAGCGTCCGTCGTTTTCTGAGGGCTACTACGGTTACAACACCTTCACCGAGCTGCTCGAGGACGCTGAGAAGAAGGGCGTCGTGCGCCTGCGTCGCGATCGGCGTTCCGGCGGCTATCTGGTGACGGGCTTCGCCGCCAGGACCAAGCGCTAGAACCTCCGCGCGACGTTCGGCGCTGTGACAGCGCGCAACTGACGAAAATCGTCACAAGGGAACGCCCTTTTGGTAAATATTTGCCATTTGCTATAAGTTGATGGCGTACCTGAGGCGCTTCTCAAGATGGCAGGTTTCTTGCTCAGTCGTAAGGTCTCTTCTTCTCAAGAGTTCTTCCGGCCGCGGGCGGGCGTCAGCCCTTCGTCGGAGTTCCTGAGTTCCTCCCCCTGAACACCCCGTCGCCTCGGAGGACCTCCCATGACACGTCGCGCTATCGCCAGTCTCATCAGTTTCGCCGGGCTCATCGCCCTGGCGCCCTCGACCTCGCTGGCCCAAGGTTTCCCCAACGTCGCCCAGACGCCCGGCGCGTTGCTCTCCGGCCTGAACGCCCCGGGCCAAGGGCGGACGGCCATCATCGCCTACCACAACGGCGTTCTCTTCACCGTGCCGGAGATACCGTCGAGCCAACCCGGCGCCGACTTCCAGGTGCGGACGTGGGATATCTCCGATCCAACGGACCCGACGGAACTCGCCCAGTGGGGCATCACGCCAATGCCCGTCAACGCCCACGGATATTTCAAGAGCGGGGACTACCTGGTCGCCGGCCCCAACTGGCCACCGGAGACACCGTGGAGCTTCCGGGCCACCGGTCCCCCTGGCACGTTGACGCGCACGTCCTTCCCCGGCCTCGACACGGGCATCGGAACCCGGGGCAACCTCTTCCATCCATTTCTCGTGGGCGACACCTACTGGAGCTACGGCGAGGTTTCGGGCGATGCGTGGATCCAGCGGGGGACGCAGGAGCTCGCCCGCTGGGATCACCTCGGGCTCACCGGTGTCGTCGGCCATCCGTTTTTGATTGGTGATCTCCTCATCTTCGCCTCGGACCAAAGCCGGACGGGGGTCGCGACCTATGACGTCTCGGACCTGAGCAATCCTGTCTTGCTCGATGTTTTGACCACCGGCGGTCCAGGGGGCTATTGGCCAGAGATCTGGGGCGGTGACGGAAAGCTGCTGATCGTCTTTCCTTACCAAACAGGCGGCAACGGCTTCCGCGTTGTCGACGCGACGGACCCGACCAATCTGCGATTCGTGACCGACAAGCCGCTCTCCGGCGACGAGTCCATGTACATCCAGTTCCAGGACGAATTCGCCTTCATGGGCAGCCACAAGGTCGATATGCGCACGCTCGAGTCGGTGCTCGACCTGGACGGCGCCAACGCCGTCCGGCCCAACGACGGCGGCGTCGGGGTGAATACGAGCCAGTTTCTTCTGCCCCTCGGTAATCTGCTGGTCACCGGCGGCATCGGCGCCAACGAAGGCATGGCGATCTGGGCCCACCAATCGTCGCCGGATACCCGCGGTCCCTCGGTCGGCTATCACCGACCCCTGGCGGGCCAAGCCAGTTATCCCGTGACCTCTCCGATCACGGTGCTGATCCACGAAACCCTTGAAACGCCGACGATCGTCAACGGATCCACGTTCATCGTGCGGCCCTTGGGGGGTTCGCCGATCAGCGGTCATCTGACCTTTTCATTCAACGACATTCTGACTTTTACCCCCGATCAACCGCTCGCCGCCAATACGACCTTCGAGGTTATTTTCCCGGACGGAGGCATCAAAGACGCCGCGGGCAACGGCATCGAGGGCTATCAGTTCACCTTTTCGACCGGAAGTTCCGTCGGGGGTAACTCGGCGCCGGTGATGTCGAGTTTCCAGGCCACGCCCTATCCGGCGGCCCCGGGCGGTCAGGTGACGCTCACGGCGGCCGCCGCGGATCCCGAAGGGGATTCCGTCGAGTACCGCTTCGACTTTGGCGACGGCTCGCCTCGCACGGCGTGGACGAGCGGCCAGCAGGCGGTCCACACCTATGGCGCCGTCGGCCACTACCAAGCGACGGTGCAGGCCAGAGACTCCGCGGGATCGGTCGCGACGTCGGCCACCACCGTGACGGTGGTGACGGCGCCGACTGGGCCCGCCGCCACGCGTTCGACGCCGGTCGCCTGCGACGACGGCGGGCGCCGGATCTACAAGGTGAACCCGGATAACGACACGCTGAGTGCCTGGAACGCAGACTCCCGGTCCCTGGTGTTCGAGCAGCCGACCTGCGACGATCCGCGGAGCGTCGCGACGTCGGCCCAGGGTGAGCTATGGGTCGCCTGCCACGGTGACGACCGGGTGCGGGTCCACGGCGCAAATGGCGCCTTCATCACCGACCTCGCCACAGGCTACGGTTCCGCGCCTTTTGGTTTGGCGATGGCGCCGGACGGCTCCGCGGCCTATGTGAGCCTCTACGGGTCGGGCGAGCTCCGCCGATTTTCGACCTCGACCCGGACGGAGACGGGGAGCCTGCCCCTCGGCCGCACGCCGCGGGCACTGGCGGTGTCCGGAGACGGGTCGAGGGTGCTCGTGACCCGATTCCTGTCGCGGGAGAATCGGGCCGAGGTGTGGGACGTGAACGCGTCGGCCATGACTTTGACGCGGACGCTTCGGCTGCTCAAATTCGGAGGCGAAGACCATCGCGACACGACGGCCTCCGGGCGGGGAGTCGCCAATTACCTCGCCGGCATCGCCATCGCGCCCGACGGCCAGTCGGCGTGGGTGGCTTCGACCAAACCCAACGACGAGCGCGGATTGGTCTTCTCTGACGACCTCGACAGCGACAATACCGTGCGAAACATCTTGACCCAGGTCGACCTGTCAAGCGGTGATGTGATCGGCAGCGTCGATATCGACAATAGCGACTCGGCGTCGGCCCTCGCCTTTTCGCCGCTCGGCGACTACCTCTTCGTGACGCTCCAAGGTGACGATGACCTGCTGGTGCTCGACGCGCTGCTGCTCGAGGAGGCGACGGGGCTCGGCAGCTTTATCACTCGACTGGCCGCCGGGGCCGCGCCGCAAGGGATCTGCCACGACGCCGCTACGTCGCAAACGTGGCTCGCCAACTTCATGGGTCGGAGTGTGAGCGTTTTCGAGTCCGAAGCGCTTTTTCGATTCGGTGAACGCACCCTCGTTTCGACGGAATACCAAGCCGTCGGTAGCGAGAGCTTGGATCCGGAGATCTTGCTGGGCAAGCGGATCTTTTACCACGCCGGCGATACGCGGATGAGTGCCGAGGGCTATCTCTCGTGCGCGACCTGCCACGTGGATGGCGGCCACGACGGACGCACTTGGGACTTCACGGGCCGCGGCGAGGGCTTCCGCAATACCACCGAGCTGCGCGGACGCTCCGGTATGGGCCACGGCAATGTGCACTGGACGGCCAACTTCGATGAAATCCAGGACTTTGAAAACGATATCCGCGGGGCCTTCGGCGGCACGGGATTCCTCGACTCGGCCGACTTCGCCGCCACCGGCGATCCGCTCGGTCCGCCGAAAGCGGGACTCTCTCCGGATCTTGACGCTTTGGCGGCCTATGTCGCGTCGCTCGGTAGGAGTCGGGTGCCGCGGAGTCCACACCGCGCCTCGGACGGCTCGCTCACGGCGGCCGGCGTGGCGGGTCGGGCGATCTTCCAGGCCCAAGGCTGCGGCTCCTGCCACGGAGGCGCTCGTTTCACCGACAGCACCTTGGGCGTCGCCACGCTCCACGACGTGGGCACGCTGCGGACGACCTCCGGCCAGCGCCTCGGCGCAGCGCTCACGGGAATCGATACTCCGACCCTACTCGGAGTCTGGGAGACGGGCCCGTTTCTCCATGATGGCTCGGCGCCGGCGCTGGAAGATGTTTTTACCGTCGCCGGAGGTGTCGTGATCCAGGCGGAAAGCGGCACCCCGAGCGGGGGCGCCCAGCTCAGCGATCAGTTCGTCTTCTACAACCACGACGACACCGTGCACGGCGGCGCTTTGGTGTCTTTCTACGATCCCGGCGCACGCTTGACTTTCTCCGGCGTCGACGGCGGTCCCGGCGGCGTGGGCGCCCTGGAATTTCGCTACAGCTCGGGCTACGGCGACTGGTCTTTCGAGGTCTCGGTGAACGGCGGTGCGCCGCAGGTCATCCAATTCCCGCGCACCGACAACGAGCCCCAGTGGCGGCATACGGCGTGGGAGACCGCGCGCCTCGAAGACGTGGCGTTAACGGCGGGTGAAACCAATACGATCACCTTCACGGCGATCGACAACTTTCCGAACTTCAGCCTCGACGATGTGGTGGTGACCAACGCCGATGATCTAGCCCGGGCGCAGCCCCATCGACGGGTCCGGGCGCTGTCGGCCGGAGAGCAGGCCGAATTGGTCGCCTACCTCAGGCAGCTCGACGGCACGCCGGATGCGGGCGAGGATTCACTGATCTTTGCTGACGGTTTCGAATCCGGCGACTTGGCTGCTTGGTCGTCATCGATACCGTAGGGGCCAAAGCACTGTGCCGCCGACCGGGTCGGGTAAGCTCTAGCTTTCCCTGGCCCCGGGCCGTTAAATCTTGAGAGCGTGGCGTGATGGCGAATGAGCGGAGTGCGTCGGCGGTGAATACGACGGAACCGGCCAAGTTGTTGGCGGGCCTCGAGCTGTTCTCCGACCTGGAGCCGGCGGAGCTCGAGATGCTCAGCGCCGGATTCGAAAGCGTCAGAGTCGCCAGCCACACCCGCCTTTACTCGAGCGGCGAGGCCGTCGATCATTTCTTCATCATCTCCCGCGGTGAGGTTTCCATTTTCCGTGAAGAGTTGGGGCGACCTTTGCAGCTGCAGGCGCGCTTGGGACCCGGGGAGTATTTTGGAGAGATGGGACTCTTCGGCGGCGACCAGCGGTCTTCCGCCCGGTCGAGCGTGACGACGGACCTACTGAGGATTCCGAAGGAACGCTTCCTCGATTTCCTCGATCGTCGGCCGGCGCTCGCCGTGAAGATTCAAGTCGCCGCCGCGCGTCGTCATTCCGAGAACGTGGCGGCGGCCTTGGATCTCGGCCAGCGTCAGGACGTGCGAATCCGGCTCGGGCGGCGGGTGCTGATCGAGACCCCTTTCCGCCAGCATTCGGCCATGATCGAAAATTTGAGTCTCGGGGGACTGTGCTTGCGTGAGGTGCCCGCGGCGTGGCAGCCCGGCGTCGAAGTGAGCTTCCGGCTGGCCTACCAGGAAAGCAGTCTCGATGTTGAGGCGCGGGTTAGCTGGCGTGAGGAACACACGGCGGGCCTGGCCTTTGTTCGGAATGACCCGGAACACGAAGAGGCGGTGCAGCGTATGCTGCGCCGCCTCCTCGAGTAGGCAATCGCGGTCGAGCCTGGGGCTCGGACGGTCGACTCGCCTCGTGGGGGTCTGCGAAGGCTAGCGCTTCAGCACCACCTTGAACGGCTTCGCCAGCTCCTTCTCGAGGTGCTGCACCTGCCGCTGTAGCTGCATGTGGGACTTTTGGAGTTCCTTGAGCTGGGCCTGGAGCTCTTCGAGGCCGCCGCTCGGCGCCGGGCTCGGGGCGGCCGGTCGGACTCGGGTCGTCGTGCGTACGGTGGTCGTCGCCGGGGCACCGCTGCGCGCGGCCTTGCGGCCCCGACGGCTTTCTTGGCGGAGCGTCCGGAAGACGTCGACCGCCTCGGGGGGATAGCGACGTCCGCGGCCCTCGCCGACGTGTGGGATGCGCGCAATATTGGATTTCACGTAACGCAGCAACGTCGGATAAGAGATGCCGGTCTGTTCGCCGATCTCTTTCAGAGTGATCAGCTTGTCTTCGCTTTCGGAAGGTTTCGCCCGCGGCGCCGGCGGCCTTCGGACGGTTTTGGGCTTTTCTTCCGCCGATTTATTTTTGCGCGGCCGTCCGCGCTTTTTCATGTTCTCTTCCTTGAGCTGGGTAAAGACTTCAAGGGCTTCCACGGGGTAGCGCTGGGTGCGACCGGTGCCCCGGGAGGGGATTTGATCTTGGTATTGCTTCTTATACCGCTGGAGCGTCGGCATTGAAATATTTGTGCGCTCTGAGACTTCGGTGAGCGTGAGCAGCTGCTCGTCGTGATCGGCCATGTGAAGGGGCCTCCTGTGCCTTGGGATTGTGCCTTGAGTTGCCTGGGCAAGTGATGGGATGGCGGAAGACGGCGCGCGGCCCCGGCTTGGACGGCCAGAGATTCCATAAGGCCGCCTAACCTCTCAAGGATCCAGGGGAAGAATCTCTGAAAGGAGTTTTCGTTGCTAGCGTTACAAACGCTGGGGAAACGCGGGTCTTGAAGCGATCGATCCGGGCGTTGAAAGCACGGCCGACAGTCGAGACCGAGTCCTCACTCGGCGACTGGGTGGAACCGAGCCTGTGAGGCACGGACCGGATTTTGAAAGATTTACGGGTCCTGACGCTAAGTCCTGACACTAGGTCCTGACTCCTAGACCCTCGGTGATCCTTAGACGCTTGGTCGGCGCGTCTCGATCGGGCAGCGGCTTTAGGGGCCGGGGCTCGATAGAACCGGAGAGCTCTAGGTCAATGGACCGTGATGCAGGAAAGGATCTCGTTGAAGTGGATACTCTGGGTGGATGGGTTTGTGTCGTATTGCTTATGTCGCATTACGGGTTTTTCGTGATCGTCTTTCGGCGCCACAGACGATCACGATCCTGGAATTTTTATTGTAATATCAATCTCTTGTCAAGCGAAAGGTCTCTGAACTGGTAAAACTTTTCTGCGCTGGTGCAAAAGCCTGACGGAATCATACTTTAGGGAGGAATGGCCAACGGTATAAAACCGCGCAGCCACGCCTTGAGACATCTCGATTAGAGACCGAACTTGCGAACGAGATAAGAAAGCGCTTGCCGGGTCATGCCGAGCCTCCTCGCAGCTTCCGATTGATTTCTGCCACTTTGTTCGAGGGCGGTTTCGAGGAGCTTTTTCTGGAAGGCTTCGACTTCGAACTGATAATCGCACCGGAGGGTTTGCGGGCGACCGGCGGGGAGCTCGAGGTGATGCTGTTCGATCGTTCCGCCGGCCGCCAAAGCGGCGCCGACTTCGACCGTGTTCACCAGCTCTCGGATATTCCCCGGCCACCGGTAGGCGAGGAGAGCTCGCTCGGCTTCCGCAGAGAGGGGTCCGCTTCGACTCTTGGTGGCAATGGAGCGGGCGATGAGTACCACGTCGTGGCCCCGCTCCCGAAGCGGCGGCAATTCGACTTGGGCGCCCTTGAGGCGATAGTAAAGATCCTGCCGAAACGTGCCGTCCTTCACCATACTCTCGAGGCCTTGATGGGTGGCGGCGACCACCCGCGCGTTGACCTTGCGTGGCGCGCTTTCGCCCACCCTGCGCACTTCGCCTTCCTGCAGCACGCGCAGCAGGGTGCCTTGGACGCGGGGCGGCAGGTCGCCGATTTCGTCGAGGAAGACCGTGCCGGACCGGGCGGCTTCGAAGATCCCGGCGCGGTCGCGATCCGCGCCGGTGAAGGCACCCCGTGCGTGTCCAAAAAGCTCGGACTGGATGAGAGACTCTGAGAAAGCCGCGCAGTTGACGGCGAGGAAGGGATCGGAACGGCGCAGGCTCTGGCGGTGGACACGGCGGGCGATGAGCTCTTTGCCGGTTCCACTTTCGCCGAGGATGAGGATCGAGAGGTCGCTGGTCGCCAGCTGGTCGACTTTGTCGAGGGATTTGAGGAGTCTCGGATCCTCTCCGACCATACCGTCGCCGAGCCGAGAACGGGTGGGTTCCTGGGGTGCGTCCTGCGGCGGAGTGAAGGTGCGGGCCCGGCCGTCGGCCACGACGGCGAGAAGGGCGGCTTGGACCTCGTCGACAAACGGAGCTTCGAGGGTCCACGTGGCGTTCGGTCGCTCCAGGACGAGGCGCGCTGGCCCGCCGTCGCCGTCGACGATGACGTCTTCTCCGGCGGATGTCTGCATGAGAATCCGACTCTCGGAGTAGCCAGCCTCGGCGAAAAGACTGGCGTCTCGCTCGGACCCCGCTGACGCCTCAGCCCATTCCCGGATGGCCCGCCACGGTTTGAGAGAGCCGCGGTCGATGACCTCCGCCATCTTGGGCGCACCGAGTCGGCGGAGCCACTCCGCGGCGCTGCGGGCGCGGGGGGCCGGCGTCAGTCCCGGCTTGAGGAGCTCGATATCGTGCACGAAGCGGGCGGCGCGTAGGGGCTCGATAGCGTCGAGCGGCGCCCACGCCTGGGCTTCCGGTGTTCTCTCTTCAGCGAGTGATTGGAAAAGCGGCTGCCACGGCGAGCCTTCACCTTCGCGCAGGGCGTCATCGAAGCGCCCAGCGAGGGCCCAGGCGAGGATCCGCTCTTCGGGGTCGAGGCAACGGAGGCCGTCGCTGCCGGCGCGTTCCAGGCAGACTCCGGCCCGCTCTCGGTGACCGAGCCACCCCCTGGCGCGGCCTTCAAGGGCGGCGAAAACTTCGGTTCGGGCGATCGTCGGATCCACGTCTGCGGCGGCTGCACAGCGCTGCAGGGCGGCCTGGGGTCGTCCCCGTGCGAGCTCGAACCGCGCCTGTAGCTCCAAGTCGCACACCACGGCCCGGGGATTTTCGTGGCGGCGGTTCTCAGCGAGGGACCGGGCGAGGGCCTCTTCGACGCCGCGAAGTCGACCTCTTCGAATTTTGAGGGACGCCAGATTGTGGAGCGCCAGCGTACTGCGCGAGGCGCCGTCGAGCGCCAGCATCAAGCGCACCACATTGCCGCACGCTTTCTCAGCGGCGGCGAGGTCTTCGTCGAGGAGCCGCATCACGCCCACGTCGTTCCACAGCCTGGCGGCTTCACTCTTGCCGAGCTTTCGCCGACTGAGCAAGAGCGCCTTTTCCACATGCCGACGGGCGCCTTCGCCGTCAGCGCCGGAATAGCATCGGAGCCCTTCCGCGTGGTGCCAGCGCCAGGCGAGGTCCGGATGGTCGAGGGCGGCTCGGGCCTGTGTGAGGTAGCTCCCCATGGCGGCCAGGTCACCGAGGTCCCAGGCGGCGGAGGCGGCGACGATCAGACCGCCGAGTCGGGCCTTTTCATCCTGGACTGCGAGGACCTTGGCAATCCAAGCGCGGACGTCGCCGGTGCGGTCCCCGCGGGCCGCGTAGAGTCGAATCGCCCGCTCGGCGAGCTGCACCAGCTGTCGTTCAGAAAGCTCGGCGTCCTCGAGGAGGTGGAGCGTTTTTTTGGCGGCGTTGCGGTCTCCGAGCTCCATCTGGATGAAGAATCGCGTCAGCAAGGACTCGGTGTCGCGTCGCCGCTTCATGACATCCAACGCCTGGTGACTGCGGCCTGTGGCCATCAAGGCGCGGGCGAAGGCCACGGCTTCGGATCCCCTGAGGCCCCGGCGGCGTCGCCATACGGCGGTGGCGCGCCGGAATCGACCCTGCCGGTAGAGCTGCCAAGGGTCGAGGCTCGGCATGAAACCGTCCCAAATGTCTTGCGCTTCGGCGCTCGCGAGCAGGGCGAGAAGGGTTTGGCGGTCGCGGGTGCGTTTGAGGAATCGGCCGCGGCCGCGCCCCGACCCGGCGACCCAGAGGTGGGATTTCCCGAGTCGATGCTCGGCCGCCAGGGCCCGGCGCGCCGGGCCAAAAGCAGGCTGCCAAAGGAAAGGGGCGGCGTCCATGACCTGCGTGACGAGCACGTCCGGGGAGATGCGATAGAGCTCTTGGCGCCAGTGGCCGATGAGCTCCCGGGCCGCCCGGCGCGCCGCGCCCCGGCTCGAGATATTGTCGTCTTTGGCGCCGAAGACCAGACGCAGGAGCGCCAAGGCCACCGTGTGCGGGGCGTCGACGGCGCTGCCTACCCGGACGTCGTCGACGCGCAGCTGAATGCCGTCCGCGAGGGTTGCGCCGCCCCAGGCCGAGTCGACGGTGCCGTCGCCGAGCCGGAGTCCCGCGTGATCGAGGTGGGCGAGTAGCGCCACCCCCTGCATGAGCACCGCCATGCGTTGCTGGTCGGTGAGTCGCTGGGCGTGTCGGGCGCCGTTGGCGATATCGCCGATGGAGAGTCCCCCGCCGTCCCCTTCGAAGGCGACGTGCCAAAGCCGTTCGTGGGGGGAATCGACCACGGAGTCAGGGCGCTCCGGTTAACGATTCGAAGTCTCGCCAGAAGTCGGGGTAGGACTTGGAGACGACGGAGGGCTGGTCGATCTCGAGCCGTGGACGGCGCAAACCGACCAGCGCCATCGACATGGCGATACGGTGGTCGCCGTGGCTGAGGCAGCGGACCGGGGTTTCTGGGGGAGCTTCATCGGCCCAGACGCCCGGGATGATGAGGCCGTCTTCGAGCTCTTCGACCTCAGCGCCGGCGCGACGGAGCTCCTGGGTCATGGCGGCGAGCCGATCGCTTTCCTTGAGCCGGAGGTGTGGGACGTTGCGAATGCGCGTCGTACCCTCGGCGAATGGGGCGAGGGCGGCGAGGGTGGGGACCTGATCCGGCGTCGCCTCGAGGTCGGCGTCGATGGCGCGGAGGCCAGCGCCTTGGATGTCGAGGGCATCGTCGCTCCACTGGACCCGGGCGCCCATTTCCTCGAGACGGCTGATAAAGGCCCGGTCGCCTTGGCGTGACGTGCTGCGCAGCCCGTCGAGGCGCACTTTGCCGCCGGTAAGTGCGGCGGCGGCGGCGGGATAGGCGGCGGCGGAAAAGTCAGCCTCGACGCGAACGGACTCGGGGGCGACTCCGGATCTCGGGTGAACCGTCCACAAGTCGCCGTCCCGCTCCACGTCGCCGCCCAACTCGCGAATCGCGTCGACCGTCAAGTCGACATAAGGCTCGGAGGTGAGGGCCTCCACTTCGACGGTCAGGGGTTCCGGGGTCACCATCCCAGCCATCAGCATCGCCGACAGGAATTGACTCGACGCTCCGGCGTCGAGTCGGGTGTGTCCGCCCCGGAGGCTCCGGCCGGCCAGGTGGAGCGGAGGGAATCCTTCGGTGACTTCCGAGCGGACCGTGGCGCCGGCGCCGCGGAGCGCTTCGACGAGCGGTCCCACCGGGCGCTCGCGGAGCCTCTCAATGCCGTCGAGGCGCCACTGGCCGGGGATCGCCGTCAGCGCCGCCGTCAAGAAGCGCATCATCGTGCCGCCGGCGCCGCAGAAGACGTCTCGCGGCGTATCGTCCAGCTCGCCGACGGGGGTGACGCGGAGCAGATCGCGGGATTCCTCGACGCGAAAGTTGGCCGCTTTGAGGGCGTCTAGGAAGAAACGAATATCGTCGGAGAGCAGGGGTCGGTGAATCTCTAGGCCCTGGCGAGTGAGCAAAGCGAGGGCGAAGTAGCGCTGGGTCAGGCTCTTGGAGCCGGGAGGGGTGAGTCGCCCGCGGGCCGTCCGACCCGCAGGGATTGGCCCATAGATCTGGGGGTAGGCGTCAGAGGCTGACGTGGAATGTGAGGCCATCGTAGGCGAGCTCCACGCCCGGCGGCAGCTCGACGGCCGGGGCGTTGTAGTCGATATCGTGATTCATATGGGTGAGGTAAGTCCGCTCCGCGCCGATTCTCCGGGCCGCGTCGAGGGCCTCGGCGACGGAAAAATGGGTCGGATGGGGCTCGTAGCGAAGGGCGTCAAGGATCAGAATGCGGGTTCCTCGGAGGGCCTCGAAGGTGGAGTCGGGGATGTGGTGGCAGTCCGTGACGTAGGCAAAGGGGCCAATCCGATAGGCCGTGACCTCGAGCGATCCGTGAAGTACGGGCAGGGCTTGGATCTCCAGGTCGAAGACTTCGAAGATGCCTTCGACTTCGGCGGTTATCAGCCGGGGCTTGCCGCCCCCTTCCGATGGCACGCCGTCAAAGGCGTAGGCGAAGGTCCGCCGTAGGTGCCCCAGGGTGTGTGCGGAACCGAAGCAGGCGATGGGGTCATCTTGGCGAAAGTTGAACGGTCGAAGGTCGTCGAGGCCGAAGATATGGTCGGCGTGGGAATGGGTGTAGAGCACGGCGTCAACCCGCTCGACGCTGAAGCGTAGGCACTGCTGGCGGAGGTCCGGGGAGGTATCTATCAGGATAACTCGAGGGCCGAAGCGAAGGGCGAGGCCAGAGCGCATGCGTTTGTTCTTCGGATCCGGGGATCGGCAGACCGGGCAGTCGCAGCCGATCACCGGAACTCCGGTCGACGTGCCGCAACCCATCACGGTGATCTGGAACGCGTCGAATCCAACGCCAAGGGGCGCCGTCATCCGGCAGTCCGTCGGCTTCTGACCTTCCGTGGGGCCCCAGTCTTCCGGCGGGACCCGAGGCTGGGGCCGGCGGGCGCTGGCACGGGTCCATCGCGTCCCGAGCATCCTCTTATCAACATCTTACTGACAGAGAATTCTGTCATATCCACCGACTCCTTTGAGTTCTTCAAGAGCCAGCTTTGAGCCGAATGGCCGGTCGGCGCGAGCGCCTATCTGGGTTCCGCAGGGTTCTCACTTTGGCTGGTTTCGGCGCTTGCTATACGCTCGACGTCCTATGGAGGGCCGACTGAATGACCCGTGACGCGGACTTCGCCGCAGAACTTGAAAAGGCTCTGAACCCGGCGCAGCTTCGGGCGGTGACCTCGGGGGACGGGCCGCACCGCGTCGTCGCCGGCGCCGGAACAGGGAAGACCCGGACCCTGGTCTATAGGGTGGCGTGGCTGGTCAGCCGAGGGGTGGCTCCGGAGTCGATCTTGCTGCTCACGGTCACCCGCCGGGCGGCGCAGGAGATGCTCCGCCGGGCCTCGACCCTGCTCGACGACCGCTGTCGGCGGGTCGGCGGCGGGACTTACCACGGGTTTGCGAACCAGGTCCTGCGCCGCCACGGCGAGCGCCTCGACTTCCATCCCCGGTTCACGATCCTCGACCGCTCGGACGCGGTGGATTTGATGGGCATTTTGCGCACCGAGGCCGGGCTGGACCAGACCGGAAAGCGCTTTCCCCGGGCCTCGACCTTGGTGGATCTTTTTTCGAAACACGTCAACACCCAGCGTCCGATCCGGGACCTGATGGAAAGCGACCTGCCGCGCTTTATCGACCACCTCGATGCCGTGCTCGACCTCCAAGGGCGCTTCCGGCGACGGAAAAAAGAGCAGCAGGTGATGGACTACGATGACCTGCTGGTTCACCTGCGGGACCTCCTCGTCGAACACACCGATGTCCGGCAGAAGCTCGCGCAGCGCTACCGCTACGTGCTTGTCGACGAGTACCAAGACACCAATCGGCTCCAGGCCCATATTTCAGCGCTGCTGTCGACCACCCACAGAAATTTGATGGTGGTCGGCGACGATGCGCAGTCGATTTACGGTTTCCGTGGGGCGAGCTTCCGCAACATCCTGGACTTTCCGAAAATATTCAGCGATTGCTACGACACGGTGCTGGAGCAGAACTACCGCAGCTTGCAGCCGATCTTGGACCTCGGCAACGCCGTGCTGCGCAGCGCTAAGCAGAAACTCGACAAGAAGCTCTTCAGCCGCCTCGAGGGCGACGACCCGCCGGTCTTGCTGCGTGCCGTCGACGAGGTGGCGCAGTCCGATTTTGTGTGTCGGCGGGTGCTGGAGCTGCGCGAAGAGGGGGTGCCACTCGGCGACATGGCGGTTCTGGTACGCGCCGCGTGGCATGCGAATGCCCTGGAGCTGGAGTTGCAGAATCGCAATATTCCGTTCCGGAAATTCGGCGGCATCCGTTTCGTCGAAGCGGCCCATGTCAAAGATCTCATCGCCCTCCTGCGCTTGGCGGTCAACCCGACCGACGACACGTCGTGGTTTCGGGTGCTGCAGTTCTTCGAAGGGATCGGTCCAAAAACGGCCCGTTCGATCACCAACCACGTCATCGAGCGGGACGGCGACCCGCGCGTCCTGGTACAACCCAAGCTGACCACGAAGCGCTATGGCCCGGCCCTCCGGACGCTTTCGGATCTGCTCGGGATCTTGTCTGACGCGGACCTGGATCTGAGCGCCCGCCTGAGCGCAGCTGCCGGGCAGATGGAATCCTGGCTGGTGGAGCGCTATGACGATGCGGCGCTACGGGCCAAGGACTTTGAAGTGCTCCAGATCGTGGCGGACCGTTACCAAGAGATGGAGCGATTCCTCGCGGACCTCGCGATTGAGCCCCCGGACTTCTCACGCGGTCGGCCCACCGATGACGATGAAGACGAGGCGCTCACGATCTCGACCGTGCATTCCGCCAAGGGGCTGGAGTGGCACTCTGTCTTCGTGCTCAATATGAACACGGGGCGCTTCCCCGGGTACCAGGCCCTCAATGAAGAAGAGACCCTCGACGAGGAGCGTCGGCTCTTCTACGTGGCGGTGACCCGAGCCCGGCGCCGGCTTTATCTGCTGAAACCCGAGGAGCTGACGACCCGGAGTCAAGGCTGGCAGGTGGGAGAGCTCTCACCGCTGCTCGCGGACTTGCCCGATCTTAAGCGCCTGGTCGAAGAGCGTTCTTGGTCGCTTGAGCTCGGCGCTGGCGGACCGGACGCCGACGCGGCGCCGGTCGACGACCGGGAGCAGCTGCAGCGGATTCAGGACTACTTCTCCGGCGGCTAGGCAAGGTTCCAGAACCCATCGAGGGGGCTAGCTAAGACGTCGCCACCGCTCGAGTCTGCGGTCGTAAATCATCACCGAGACCTTTGCCGAGACATGGGTGAGACGCACCGCCGCGAGGTGACGGTGTCCATCGGTGAGGTAGACCGTCCCCGGCGTGGCGGTCCCCAGCGGGTGGAAGCTCGCAAGGTCCGAGCGATTGAAACGAATCGGATCGCGCAGGCGCGTCATGCGCTTGCTGGGGTTGCTCGGGTCGGTCGGAGCCTCGCCGGCTGGGAAGCCAAAACGAATACTGCGGGTGCCGTAGACGAGGTAACGAGGGGCTTTGAGCAAGATGTCAGTGCCGTCGTCGATGTCGCTATTGCGAACGCCGTCGCCGTCCTTATCGAGGTAGATCGACATCGTGACGCGTCGGTCGTCGTCTTCTCGGAATTTCACGGCGACGCGCTCCCGGGCCCTGAGGGAGAGCAGGCGCGCGTGGCTCAAAGTGTGGGCCACGTGTTGGGCAGCGATACGGACCTGTACAGCACCCGCCCAGTCTGAGATGCGCGGGATAAAAATCAGCGAAATGATGCCGAGGATAGCCAGGGTCACGAGGAGATCGATAAACGTATAGCCCTGGCGGCGGCGGCTTCTGTCCGGCATGGGGGCGTCCTTTTCTGTGGGCAGGGTTGTGAATAAGGGGGGCACAAAAAGCCGCGACGGGCCGGTCGAATCGACCCGTCGCGGGATGGCTAGAGCGTCTTTCGACTATTCCTGGCTGCTGCCGTCGCCCTTCGAGGCGTTCGACTCGGAATTCTGAGGGTCGGCGGCGCTGGCGGCTTCGACATCGGCCGTCGTCAGCTTGCGGGTGAGGGTGGTCTTTCCCTTGACGACCACGAACGGCTCGAGTCGGCGGAAGGTCTTCTCGCCAATGCCGCGGATGAGGATCAGGTCCTCGGCCTTCTGAAGTTCGCCGTTCTCTTTGCGAAAGGCGACGATACGTTCGGCGAGCGACGGTCCAACGCGGGGCAGGTAGGCCAGCTCGGCGGCGCCGGCGGTGTTGACATTAACGACACCCGGCACCGTCGACGGTGCGGCCATGGCGGGAGCGACCTGGACCGCGAGGCCGAAGAGCAGAAACAGGTGGACGAGGGTGCGGAAAATCGCGGGACGCTGGACGAGGGTACGGTTGAGATGCATTTTTCTTCTCCTGAAATTTTCATGGGTCTTGTTTGGGAAAGTGAGAGATTCAATGACTGCCTGGGTCGCCTTGGGGCGGCC
>JBCDKB010000126.1:0-18577 GCA_038747035.1 Acidobacteriota bacterium
CGGAGGGCCCCGACGCGACGTCGGGGCGGGCTTTCCAATGAGCGGCCGCTCGATCACCTCCTACGGCGGTGGGCGAGCGGGCGTCTATCTGGCGCGGTGCCCTTCGGGCCGGGGGGAAGCGATTCGCCGCTCTCCCCCGGCGGGCGGGAGGGTCAAGGGCAAGCGTCGAAGGCGGACGTATCGGTCACGGTGACCGCCGTTTGCCCGAGGGGGTTGCCGTAAACGCGGTTGATGCCGGTCGCCGTGTCCGTGACCTCGACGCTGTACTCGACGTCGGTGGAGCCGGAGATGAAGACCCACACTTGACCGTTGACGTCGCAGCCGTCGAGCACTTTGACCATCAGCTCCCAATTGGACGGCTGAAAGAAGTAGAAGACGGACGAGTCTTCAGACTGCTCGACGACGCGGCCGATGCCGAAATCGCCGTTGGGGATCGCCCAACCGACGTCGACCCGGAAGCGGTCGCCTTGGAGAAGGACGGCGGAGGTGCCGTCCGACGAGGCGACGGAGCCCTGGTTCGGGGCGACGTCGGTGGCCTCCGTCAGCGTGCCGATGATGGCGGCGACGTCGGCGGACCGATCGCCATCGAGCAGCGCCAGCGGAATTTGCACTTCGGCGGAGCTCGTGCCGAGCACCAGCGCCACCCGGCCGAGCACCGTGCCGGACGCGTCTTCGATCAGCTCGACGTTGCCGCTGCCGTCGTAGGTGCGGAGATCGACGTAGGCCTCATTGCCCATGCCGGTGGCGCCGCCGTCGAGGCGCAAAAGGTCGCTCCACGGCACGCGGCCGGTGGTGCCGTCTTGGTCGAGGTCGAGGTCGATATAGCCGTCGAGGGCGTTGTTCTGTCCGGAGTCCGGAGCGCTGATCGCGCCGTTAAAGCCCAGGGCGACGACGAAGTCGCTACCGACGACGTCGGCGGTGATCTGGACCAGGTCGAGCTGCACGGTCCCGGCGCCGAAGGTGTCGCCGGTGGGATCGGAGGCGGAGTCTTTGAAGCGAGGGATTTCGGCGCTTTTGTCGACTGGCATCTCAGCTCGCATCGGACGCTCCGCGTCGGTCCAGCGGGCGAGCGCCGGGTCCGCGGTGGCGAGCAAAATGCCAGCGCAAAGAAACGCCGACGGTAGGGGACGAAAAAAGGTCATCGACACAGGATTTCTCCTCGAGAAAAATGCGCTTGATTGTGACGGGTTTGGGACGGATAACACGCTAGGAGGACTGAGAGTGATGATGACTAGAAGTCAGGGTAGCACGCGAAGGAGCGGCCCGCCTACGCCTTAGGGCGAGAAATGAGCCGCTTTCCGAAGTTTTGGCCGAGCAGTGCCAAGACGCCGTCAAGCTGTGTCAAACTGCGTCCGCATTGAGACTAACGGCTTTGCGTCGGTGCGTATCTATTTGTTTTCAGCCTGTGAAGAACCGCCAGCCAGGAGAGAAAATGTCGATGAGCAAGAGCACTGAGTCCCCACTTAAGAAAAGTGACGAAGCTCCAAAACCCGCCGCGACGGATGTGAGTCGTCGTGGATTTCTAAGAGGTGTCGGCGGCGCCGGTCTGATGGCCGCCGGCGGCCTGACCGGCGCCGGAGCCCTCGTTGCCCCGACCGCCGCGGAAGCCGAGGTCATCGGGCCGCTGGACAAGCGCCCGCGCCAGATCAGCGCCTTCCAGGTGCGCAATCGGGCGGCCCGGAATCTCTTCGATACCGACCTACCGGACCAGGAATGTAACGGCGACGATTCCGCCTACGCCGATCGTCGAGCGAGCTTTTTCAAGACCTTCCCTCAGAACAACCTCGGTGAAGTCGACACCGGCGCCTACTCGCAATACCTCGACGCCCTCGCCAACGCCGACCAGGCCGCCATGGAAGCGGTGCCCGCGTCGCCGCAGACCGACCGCAAACTCGCCAATCCGCTCGGCGCTTTCGCCTATGAAATCACCGGCGGCGACGGCCACAGCTCCCGCCTTCCCC
This sequence comes from Acidobacteriota bacterium, assembly GCA_038747035.1. Taxonomy (GTDB): domain Bacteria; phylum Acidobacteriota; class Thermoanaerobaculia; order Multivoradales; family J023; genus JAUIJL01. Next base: position 1,962 of record JBCDKB010000126.1, read on the forward strand.
CGGCCCCGAGCTTCGCGGGTCCGGTGACCGCGGCGGAGATGGGCGAGGTTTATTGGCAGGCGCTGACCCGCGACGTGCCGTTCAACGAGTACGAGTCAGATCCGCTTGTCGGCGCCGCCGTCGCGGACCTCAATAGCTTTTCCCAGACGGTCGGGCCGACGGCCGGCGGCGCCGTCACGGCGGGGACGATCTTCCGCGGTGAAACCGCGGGGGACCTGGTCGGCCCCTACGTGTCCCAATTCCTGTGGCTCGACATTCCGTTCGGGCAGAAAGCCGTCGACCAGCGCTACAACGAGCCGGTGGCCGGCGACGACTTCATGGTCGACTACAACGAATGGCTGGCCGTCCAGCGGGGCGCCGCGCCGACGACGGGGATCACCTTCGATCCGACGCCGCGCTATATCTCCAGCAACCGCGGTCTCGGTGAGTGGGTGCACGCGGACTTCACGTACCAGGGCTACTTGAACGCGGCTTTGATCATGCTGGGCTTCGGCGCCGACGCGCTGAGCGCGCGCAACCCCTACTTGAACCTCAACCGCCAGGGCGCCTTCGTCACCTTCGGCGGCCCGCAGGTTCTCGACCTGGTGACCAAAGCGGCGGTCGTGTCGCTGAAGGCGGCGTGGTACCAGAAATGGCTCGTGCACCGTCGCCTGCGTCCGGAGGTCTACGCCGGCCGCGTCGAGAACCAGCAGAACGGCGCCAAGGACTACGGTTTGCATCCGGACATCCTCGGCTCCGACGCGGTGTCGCGCCTGCTGACCGCGAACGGCAACGCGCTGATGCCGTCGGCCTTCCCCGAGGGCTCGCCGACCCATCCGTCCTACCCGGCGGGCCACGCGACGATCGCCGGCGCCTGCTGCACGGTCTTGAAGGCTTTCTTCAACGAGTCCTACGCGATCCAGTCGCCGGTGGTCTCGTCTTCGGACGGCCTGGCCCTCGACGCCTGGACCGGCGACGATCTGACCCTCGGTAACGAGATCAACAAGCTCGCGAACAACATCTCCATCGGCCGCGACGCCGCCGGCGTGCACTACCGCTCCGACGGGGTCGACGGCCTCACCGGCGGCGAGCAGGTGGCGATCGGCATGCTGCAGGACTACAGCATCGCCTTCGCGGAGATGGCCGATGGCTTCGAGCTCACCCGCTTCGACGGCCAGAAGATCCTGATCCAGGACGGCAGCGTCTCGGAGATCTGATCCGAGCCGAAGCTGAAACGAAGCCGAAGGGGCCACCCTTCGGCTTCGCATGGGGCACTCGAGTCTTGTCGGCTCGAGGGGGCTTTCCTGTGTCCTGGTGCGGCGCCTAGGGCTTCGTCAGCTGATGGCGTAGCCGCCACTCGAGCGCCGCGAGCCCGAGGCAGAAGAGTCCTTCGGCGCCGAGGTGGAAGAGGCCGAAGAAGCTGGCGGTTTCGTGCCACCGGTAGACCCACCGAAAGCAGAGCACCGCCCAGGTGGTGTTCGCGAGGGCGAGGGCAATGATCAAGCTCACGGGTCGCCGATGGAGCCGGGCGATGGTCAGCGAATAGGCGCCGTAAATCAGGTTGGCGGCGGCGATGAGCAGCACAAAGTCTTTGGGCAGCCGGTAGAGCTGGCTCAGCCAGCCGGCGAGGGCGAGGGTGCCAACGCCGACGGCGGCGCCGGCGAGTCCGTCGGTCCATAGGAGCTGTTCGGGCCACTTCATGGGGGAGATCTCCTCTTCGTCCCGTTGACGGGCAAGGGGTGAGCGAGACGCAGCAGGCCCCCGCACCCTCCGCGGAATGAAGGGACCTGATGTCCGGCGCCGGCGTCGCCGCCGGATGTGATAAACGATGGTGCCATGAAAAAGTTGAAGTCGCTGCTGTCGCTGTCGCTCGCCGCGGGTCTGCTTGCCACCGCGCCCGTCGCCGCCGAGTCTGTGGTGCTCGTCGGAGGCGGTCTCACCCGCAACGATAGCGAAACCCACCGGCAGATCTTTAAGCGTCGCATTCAGCGCCGGCCCCTGTGCATCATCGCGTCCGCCCATCCCAGCCCGCTGCGGGCGATGAATGCCAAAGTCAGCGACTTCGAACGGCACATGGGGGCGCGGGGGCCCAAATTTGTGCTCGGTCTGCCGCTCCGGGAGGAATCCGCCAAGGCCACGAATCCGGCGGTGGTCAACTCCTTCGGCCGGTGCGGAGGCTTTTTCTTCACCGACGGCGACGCCCGGCGCATCTACGACCGCCTGATGCCCGGCGGCAAGCTGTCGGCGACCACGACCCTGATCCGCCGCGCCGGGCGCACCGGCGCGGTCGTCGCCGGCACCGGCGCGGGCGCGGCGGCGGTGGCCGACCTGATCGTGACCGACGGCGGAAGCGCCGAGGCCCTAGCCCACGGCATCGCCAAGGAGCCGACATCGCCCGGCCTCAAAACGGCGCCGGGGATGTCCTTTTGGCCGGGGGTCGCGGTGGAGGTCAAGGCGCTGGCGGAGGGCCGTTTCGGCCGTCTCTTGGTCCTGACCCGGGCCTCGGAGCAGCGCCTCGGTTTCGGGATCGACGTGGGCACGGCGCTGATCGTCGACGGGGTGCACGGCAAGACGCCCCGGGCCAAGGTTTACGGCACCTCCCAGGTGATCGCCGTCGACACCGGAGACGGCACGTCGCCGGAGCGCTTCTTCCTCCTGGCGTCCGGGGACGGATTCGACCTGGCGGGCCGGCGTGGCGTGCCCCATGAAGATCGGGAAGCGGTGACCGCCTCGGGGAGCGTAGAGCCCCTCGAAGGGCCGTGGCGCCAGGACGCCTTCCACCGCGGGCTGGTGGAGTTTGCGACCTCCGTCGATGCGAGCTGGAAGGTCGGCGCCGGCGCCGGGGCCCTCGAGATCGGCAAAGGCGAAGGCTTCCGGGCCCTCGGCTCCGAAGACGCGCTCTACGCGGGTCCGTTCGAGATCCGCTGACCGGACGAAGCCCGGCGGCATGACCCGGCGGCTTATCAACGCTGAAGCTCTCCGTTCTCAGCGCTGATAAGCCCCGGGCGGCGGCGAGCTGGTGTCGGTGGCGTCTCGAGGCGAATCGCGCCCCAAAGCGCCTGGATTTCTCGGAGCTCGGTGGGTTCGGGCGAGCGCGGATTGTGTCGCTCGAATCGTGGCATCGACTTTGCTTTCTACAGCAGGCTCACCCCCCCCACTAGATGCCATCGCCGATTGGATCCGGCTCATCCACCGCGTCGCCGCCCGACTCCGCTTCGGGCCACGGCACTTTCCACTGATGTGGAAGGAGATTGCATGTCTCTTCCCTCCGAAAATGGGGCGCGTCGCGCCTCGACACCGGCCCCTCGCCTCTGCCTCACGGCAGGACTCGTCGCCGGCCTGCTGATCACCCATCCGGCCTTCTCCCAGGCTCCCGCCGGCTACTACGACAGCGTCGATACGGCGGATGCGAACGCGCTGCGCTCGACGCTCCACGATGTCATCGACGACCACCAGCGATTTCCCTACACCGCGTCGTCGACGGACGTGTGGGACATTCTGAATCTGGCGGATGAAGACCCCAACGATATGGGGCGCATCGTCGACATCTACAAGAACGCCAGCTACGCCAAAATCTCCGGCGGCCAGGGCGCCTACAACCGCGAGCACGTGTGGCCCAAGTCCTACGGCTTTCCGGACGACGGTTCGAGCAACTATCCCTATACGGACTGCCATCACCTTTTTGCCTCGGACGTTTCCTATAACGCCGAGCGCTCCAACAAGCCGTTCCGCAACTGCGACGCCGGCTGCCAGGAATGGACGACGAACAATACCGACGGCCGCGGCGGCGGCTCCGGCGTCTTCCCGGGCAACTCCAACTGGACCGAAGGCGACTTTTACCAAGGCACTTGGGAGACGTGGGGTGGCCGCAAGGGCGACGTGGCGCGCGCCGTTTTCTATATGGACATCCGCTATGAAGGCGGCAGCCACGGGGGGACCGGCGCTTCCGAGCCGGATCTGCGCCTGACCGATGATGAGAACCAAATCGAGGCCTACCGCACGGGCAATAACGAGAACGTCGCGTATATGGGCATGCGGTCCGTACTGCTCCAATGGCACCTCGACGATCCGGTGGATGCCCGCGAGCTCTACCGGAATGAGGTGGTCTACGGCTTCCAGGGCAACCGCAACCCGTTCATCGACCACCCTGAGTGGGTCGACTGCCTCTACAACGGCGTCGGCTGCGGCGGCGGTGGCGGCGGCGCCTGCCCGGACTGCGTCGACTTCCAGGCGACGGCGACCGTGTCGTACTCGAATCAAGACAACGCCGGCAACGTGCAGGTGCAAGACGGCGGCGCGACGCTCTATTTGGAAGACAACACCTGGCGCCGCACGACGGCGACCTACGACGTCTCCGCGTCGACCGTTCTCGAATTCGACTTCAAGTCCACCGCCGAAGGCGAGCTGCACGGTATCGGCTTCGACGAAGATGACACGCTCACCAACGACGCCCGGCTCTTCAAGCTCTACGGAACGCAAAACTGGTCCGGAGATATCGACGGCGCGGCGAGCTACACCGGCGGCGGGGCGTGGCAGTCGTTCTCGATTCCCGTGGGCACCTATTACACCGGGGCCGGGATGCGGCTGGTCTTGATGAACGACAACGACGCCGGCGCGAACAATACGAGCTTCTTCCGCAACGTGCGCGTCACTAGCGGCGGCGGCGGTGGCGGCGGCGGCGGCGGTAACACGCTGTCGAATGGAGTGCCGGCGTCGGGACTCTCCGGCGCCCAGGGAGAGCAGACTTTCTTTACGCTCGCCGTTCCGACGGGCGCCTCCGATCTAAGCTTCGCCCTTTCCGGCGGCAGCGGCGACGCGGACCTCTACGTCCGATTCGGCGCTCCGCCGACGACCTCGGACTATGACTGCCGGCCTTGGCTCACCGGCAATAACGAGACCTGCGATGTGACCGCCCAGGCGGGGACCTGGTACGTGATGATCGCGGGCTATTCGGCCTATAGCGGCGCGTCCCTCGTGGGCTCTTACAGCACGGGCGGCGGCGGCGGTGGCTGTACGCCCGCCACGCTCGACCTGTCGGGCCTGTCCGGCAGTGCCGGCACCGAGCTGCGTTATACCGTCGACGTGCCGAGCTGCGCGGGCAGCCTCTCCGTGCAGATGTCGGGCGGCAGCGGCGACGCGGACCTCTACGTGCGCTTTGGCTCGCCGCCCGATACGAGCACCTACGACTGCCGGCCTTACCTCAATGGCAATAGCGAGACGTGCTCCTTCCAGGCGCCGCAAGCCGGCACCTGGCACGTCATGGTCCGGGGCTATTCGACCTTCTCAGGCGTGGGCCTCGACGCGTTGGCCCAGTAAAGCCCTTGCTTCAGCGGGACCGGGCCGCTTCGAGCGCGAAGGATTCCAGCCTAAAAGAGGCTGCCCTGCTCGCCGTCGACGCGGTCGAAGGTCGGTCCGGACCGCTTTGCCTTCGGCGGCTCGCCGAGGGCCTCGAGCTCGAGCAGCCAGCGCTTCATTTCAAGCCCGCCGCCGAAACCGCCGAGACCCTCCGCGGCGACGACCCGGTGGCACGGCACGATCAGCGGCAGCGGGTTGGCGCCGCAGGCGGCGCCGATGGCGCGGCTCGCGTTGGGTTCGTCAAGGCGCCGGGCGAGCTGGCCATAGGTGATGGTTTCGCCGTAGCCGACGTCGAGCAAGGCGGTCATGGCCTTGCACAGGAATTTTGGGCCGATCAGCCGAAACGGGACGGTGAATTCCCGCAGCTCGCCGTCGAGGAAGGCCATGACCTCTTCCCGGGCCCGTTCGCAGAGTCGGTGCGAGGCGCCGTCGCCGCCGTCGGCGAGGGGCGGCGCATTCAGCTTGATCTGGACCACGTGGCTGTCCGTCGCCTGGACGCGGAGCGGGCCGACGGGGGAGTCAAAGGCGAGGGCGGAGCGGCTTTTCATCGAAGCGAGGTTCCGTGCTGTTCAGGCGCCCCGTCGACGGACGGAATGGACTGAAGGCGTGGGCGGGAGTGTACCGCATGGCCTGCTAGGATCCCGCTCGCCCGCCGGCGCCCCGCGCGCCGTCTCATTGACGCTGTCCCGAGGCCGAACCGATGTCCAGTTTCCTTCGCACGCTGTCTTCCCCGTCCACGGCCTCGCTGCTGGTGGCCTTATTCCTCACCGTCGGTTGCGCCTCGACGGCGCCGGAGTCGCCGGCCCCCGCCGCGCCGGTAGAGCCCGCTGGGAGTCCCGAGGCCCCTGGGGCTCCCGCATCCCCTGCCTCTCCGGAGGCCGCCGATGATCCGGCCGAGCCCGAAGAAGACCTTTCCAACAAGATACGCTGGACCACCGCGAGCGAGGTCGAGAATTTCGGCTTCGACGTCTACCGCTCGGAGAGTGAGGACGGGCCGTTCGACCTGCTCACAGAGCAACCCCTCGAAGGCGGCGGGACCGTCGATGAGCCCCGCAACTATGAGTTTGTCGACGACACCATCGACCCCACCAAGGCTTATTACTACTACGTTGAGAGCATTTCGATGGACGGCGTGCGCGAGCGCTTCACGCCGGTGGTGAAGGCGAAGGCCAAGAGGCCCGTCGACTAGCGCCGCGTGGCTCCGCGGCGCGGCCTAGCTGTCGGCCTCCGCTTCGGCGCCGTCTTCCCCGCCCAGGCGCAGGTGATCGAAGAGCTCTTGCAGATTCTGCTCTGCCCCTTCGAGGACGCGACGCGGCGCGAGGTTGATGAGGAAGCTATCCGACCGCATCTCCATGTCGACCTCGACGAGGGTTCCGCCGCCGGGGGACGGCGTGAGCCGCCAGGTGACTCGCTGGCTCTGGAAGAACGGGCGGTGTCTGCGCCGCTCGGTGCCCAAGGCGTCGAGGACTTCGGCTTCGGGGATCTCGATCGTGAGGACGTGGCCGGCGTCCAGGTCTTGGCGACGGGCGCGCTGGAAGTAGCTGGCGTCCATGACGTCGTCGATCTCCGTCCAGGTGAAGACGTCGCCGTCCGCGCCGGCGGCTTGTGCCGTGACGATCTCGACATGGTCGAGGCTCGAGACCGGCCACCGGCAGCCGTCGGCGCAGTGCTCCTCAAACGCCGTGAGTATCTCGAGCGCAGCCCGGGGGGGGATCGGCGCGAGGCCGGATCCCCGCAGTCGGTAGTGGCCGCGCTCCGGGGTCTCGCTTTCGACGGTGAGGTCAGGGGCCATCTCCACGTCGGGGTCGCCGGCGGCGCCCTGGGCGTCGTCGGCGCGGGCTTGGCCGGCGGCGAGCAGGAGCAGAAGAAGAGCAATGGACTGCTGGGCGTAGGGGCGGGTCATGGGGTTGGGGTCTCCTCGATCTCGGCATCCAAGGCCCGGGCGGCATCCGCCAGGCGCAGGACTCCTCGATCGGTCGCTTCATCGGCGAGGCGGCCAGCGCCGTCACCGCTGGTTCGGGCCATTTCGAGTCGGGCGCGTAGCTCCAGACGGGGCCAGCCCCGTTGCTGGGCATCGGCGGCGAGGGCGGTGAGCTCCTCGAGTCCGCCGTCGAGGGCCGCCCGTTCGAGGGCCCGGCAGAACGTCAGCAAGGGTGGGCAGGGTCGGGTCGGCTCGCCGCCGTCGGCGCAGACCTCTTCGGCGACGCCGAGGGGACCCAGGGGGCGGGTGATGCGGTTCCGGTCCGGCCAGGCGCGGAGTCGTCGGAGGTCTTCGTCGAGCTGCCCCGGGAGCGCCGGCGGTAAGGCGGAGCCGCGGCCGAGGGCGCGGTGGGCGATGAGGATCTCCCGACCGAGCTCCAGCCAGCGCACCGACGCGTCGGTCGCCGCGAGCTCGAAGTCGACGGCGGCCAGGAGGTGGGCGATCTCCGCGAGCCATACCGGCGGCGGATTCTTGGCCCACTGGGGATCCGGCGTCAGCTGCCCTTCGGTTTCCAAAAGGCGGAGCGCGTCGTCGCGGAGGGCCTCCAGGCAGGCGGCGTCGGTGCAGCGCCGGAAGACGTCGGCGAGCTCGACGAGCTGCCCCTCGGCCGGTGGGGCCGGGCCGCTGCGGGATTGTGCCTCGGCGGCGGCTCCAAGTGCCCGCGGCGTGGCCGGCTCCTCGAGTTGGCGCAACAGCAGGCCGGCTCCGACCAGGACCACGACCAGCGCCGCGACGCTGAGGCCCCACACGGGAACCTGTGCCCCGCCCCGGGCGTCGAGCTGGTCGCGGACGCTGCGGATCCGGGTCGCCGCGTCGCGCGCGTCGGCGGGGCGCTCCTCGGCTTTCTTTTTGTGCAGCTGGGCCACCAGCTGCGAGACGGCCCGCGGCACGGTGGATTCCACGAGGTGGGGCGGCGGCGGTTCGTGGGTGCAGACCCGATTCATGGTCGCCACCGGCGTCTTGGCCTTGAAAGGCGACACGCCGGTCACCATCTCGTAGAGCAGGCTGCCAAGGGAGAAAAGGTCTGACCGTTCGTCGAGCTCCCAACCGCGGGCCTGCTCGGGTGACATGGCGCGGCAGGTGCCCATGACCTCGCCGTGGCGGGTCAAGGTTTGCGAATCGTCGTCGCTCCATAGGGCTTTGGCGAGGCCGAAGTCGAGGAGCCGAATGCGGCCGTCCGGGGGCAGCATGACGTTTTCGCTCTTGAGGTCGCGGTGCAGGATACCGAGGTCGTGGGACGCCGCCAGGCCGTCGGCAATTTGAGCGGCGATGTCCAGCGCCCGTCGACAGGGGAGCGGGCCGGCGGCGATCTCTTCCGCCAGCGTGACCCCGTCGACATACTCCATCACGAGCCACAGCCCGTCCTCATCTTCAACGACGTCGAGGATGGCGACCGACGTCGGGTGATCGACGCGGGCCGTGGTCCGCGCTTCGCGCCTGAGCCGGCTGCGGTGGTTCGGGTCGCCGCCGGCGGGCACGTGCTTGACCGCCACCCGCCGCCCCCGACGGTCGTAGGCGAGGTGAACTTCGCTCATGCCCCCTTTACCGAGACGTCTCTGGATCGCGTAGTCGCCCACCTGGTGGGGCGTTTGGAACGGAGCCGGCGGCGTGGGGTGGGGAGCGAAGACCTCGGTCGTGGACACGGAACGATGATAGCCCAGCGTCCGGGTGGATCTTCTGGATCTCAGAGGTCGAGGTCGGCTTGGGCGCCCGCTCCCGCGCGGCAGACGGGCCGCCGCGGGCGCTGCGGTAGGCTCCGGGCATGAAAAAAGTAGACCTCCTGAAGATCCTTGAAGAAACCTTGGCGGACGGTCGCCTATCCCGGGGAGAGCGTCGTGCGCTGGCTGAGCTCTTTGAAGACCTCGACCTGTCGCCGAGCGCCCGCTCGGGCTATTTGAACCGTGCGTTTGAAGTCGCCGGCGGCGCCTTGGACCGGCTGCAGCCGATGGAGGTCCTCGAGTGGCTGCTGGCGATGTCGAAGATCGTCGCCCGGGCGGGGCGCCACGGGTCGACCGGGGAGGTGGCGGAGGTGCTCTTTGAGCCGGGGGATGACTGCATGGGGCGACTTCGCCGACTCTTCGACGGCGCCCGCTCGAATGTCCGCGTGTGCGTGTTCACGATCACCGACAATCGGGTGGTGCGTTCGATGCTCGACGCCAAGCGCCGCGGCGTTGCGATCCGGGTGATCAGCGATAACGATAAGGCCTACGATCTGGGGTCGGATATCGATCGCCTGCGCGACGAGGGCATCGAAGTCCGCTGCGATCGGGTACCGGACCATATGCACCACAAGTTCGCGGTTTTTGACGATCGGATCGCGGTCACCGGTAGCTACAACTGGACGCGCGGAGCGGCGGAAAAGAATCTCGAGAACATGCTGATCACGGATGATCCGCGCTTGACGTCGCCCTACGTCGACGAATTCGAGAAGCTTTGGCGCGCGCTCGAGTAGGCCACAGCGCCGATCGTCGGCGCAGCGGACATCCTTTGGTCGCACTATCGTAAGTCGCCGACTGGGGAGTCGGATGACCTTTGATTTTTTTCGACATTCCCGTCGTCTCGGCCAGTCGCGATGACCATCTCTGATTTTGCGTTCGGCGAAATTGCTTAGATCGTCGAGATTCTCCCGGTAGATCTCTAGAATCCGTGCATCGCAGCGCGGGATCGGCGCCCCACAGCCGGCGCCGTCTTCCGCGCAGCGGTGGCGGATGACGATTTCGAGCCCTGGGTAACTGGCCCGTGATTCGCCACCGCTGCGCGGAGGGCGGCACTCCCACGCCGCCAAGGTGCAGCTGGACACTGCACCGCTCCTTCGGCGTTCCCGACCCCCCGCCTACCCTCGGCGGGGCCTTTTTTTATGCCTTGCCGTCAGGCTCGGCGCGGGCGCGACGCACAGCGGCCGGATAGGCACCCGCCAATCCGGCCGTCAGCGATCGATCACTTCGCCGCTAGCGCATGGCCTTCGGCACGAAGAAAAAGTCCGCAAGGTCGTTGCGGGCCCATTTCATCGTGGCGAATTCGAGGCGGCTGGCGTCACGGGCGGCGGCGTGGAGGTCCGCGTTCATATTCTGGTAGAGCTTCGACGCTTCGAGCACACCGTCATTGGCTTCGAGGGCGCCGATGAAGGCGTCTGCGAAGGTGGCGTCGTCGTCGGCTTCACCGCCGCTGGTGAGCACGAGTCGGGAGCGCTTTTCGAGCAGCTGCTTCACGTGGTAGTAGCGCTCTTCGTCAGTGAGGGCGGTCGCTAGGCGGGCGACGGAGGAGCGAGTCCGGAGGCCCGCGAAGACCGAGTTAGCGACGAGGAAGACGTGGTTGGAGGCCAGGAGATCCAAGTGCTCGCTGATGACGGCGCTCGGAATCCAGTTGGCCGGACTGTCGGGCTCGGCGTCGACCGGCTGCCAGAAGGCGGTTTGGCCGTCATCGTCACGCTGGCCGTGGCCCACGTAATAAACCAGCAGGTGATCTTCGCTCGTGAGCTCTTCCCGCAGCTCGTTGAGGGCGTTCATGATGCCGAAGCGGTCGGCGTCGAGCATGAGCCGGACGGAGAAGCCGTAGCGCTCCTGGAGTGTCGAAGCGATTTTTTCCGCCTCGGATGTGGCGGTGTCGATCGACGGCAGCTGCTGGTAGCTGCCGTTGCCGATCACGAGCGCGTGGTAGTTGCCGAAGGCGATGTCGCTCAGCGACGCCGCCGCGGCGGCCGCCGCCGGGCGAGCGGCGGCGGTGGCGGGTTGTTTCACGTGCCACGCGACGCGGGCGCGGTCGGCGTCGAGCTCGCGACGCTGCTCGACGTAGTCCGCTTCGAGGCGCTTGAGCAGGCGGTCGAGGGTGTTGCGGGCCTGCTTCTCGGCGTCGGTCTCGGCCGCCGCGGCCTCCAGCTGCTGACGCAGCGCTTCGATTTCACCCTCCATCTCGGTGGCCCGGCGCTCGCTCGCGTCGAGCGCGGCTTGGGCTTCGAGCAGCGCGTCGTAGTCCTGCTGCTGAAGCACGACCAGATCCTCCGCCAGCCCCGCGGCCTTGCGGTACCAGTTGAGCGCTTCAACGTCGTTCTGCTCGACGCCGAGACCTTCCTCGTAGAGGTAGCCGAGGCCGATCTGCGCCGGACCGTAGTCCTGGGCCGCAGCTTTGCCGTACCACTCGGCGGCGGCGCCGTAGTCGGGGGTGGTGCCGAGACCTTTTTCGAAGATTTGGCCGACAAAGTATTGGGCTTCGGCGTCGCCGGTCTTGGCTTGGGGCAGCCAGACCTTCAAGGATGTGGCGTAGTTGGCCTCGTCGGGCTCCGTGTACTCGCCGCCCCGAATCCGGCAGTCCACGGCCGTCGTGCGGATGGGCTGGCGCGGCGCGAGGTAGGTGGAGTTGCGGCCGAGCCGGCGGACCCGCTGGGGCAGCAGGCAGTCAACGACCAGTAGGTCGTCCGGGCCCTTGGGATCGGACCGTTTCTCGGCGTGGGTGGGGCCCGGCGCCGGCAGGGAGAGCAAACCGGCACAGAGGGCGATGGCCCACGCGGGGGGGCGACGGGTGAAGTGCAGGGGGTTCAAGCGCATGGCGAGCTCCTCGTCGTGCTGGTGGAGTGTCACTTCTTAGAACTGGAAGCGGACGCCGCCAGTGAGGGTGTAGATATCGAGGTCTTCGCGTTCGAGGTCGGTGTCGTATTGGAAGTAAGTGGCCCAGCCGCGTTGCAGCGTCGCCGTGAATCCGGCGGCGACGTTGAAGAAGTTGCGGTCCGGCTGCTCCGACTCGATATTGAAGACGCGGCCCCGCGGATCGCCGACGAAACGGGCGCGGACGATCTCGGAGCTGTCTTCGAATTCGTGCAGGAAAGACACCCGCACCAGCGGCTGGAGCACGCCCCAGGAGAAGCTGAACGGGTAAAGCACCTCAATGCCGGCTTCGCCGAGCAGCGACTCCACGTCCTGGTCGCCGTAGGCGATGTTGAAGCCAAACGCGCCGGTCTCGGCGTAGGCGTCGACATCGGACTTGACGTAGGAGCCGCGGATGAATCCCGAGAGCGTCGCCGCCGGGCCGAGTCGGAAGTCGTAGCCCGCCGCGGCCGTGACCGAGAGCTGGTCGGAGTCCGGGGAACCGGCGGCGACCAGGCGACTGGCGCCGCGGAACGAGCGGGGGAGCAGGATCACCCGCTCGATGTCGTATTCCGAAACGCCGTAGGTCAGCGAACCTTCGACATAGAACGCATCTTTGAAATAGGTGCCGTAGAGGGTGAGGGAGTAGCCCTCCATATCGACCGTGCCGCGGTCCCCTTCGATGTCGGTGTCGGAGCGCAGGTAGCCGAGCGCGGCGCCGACGACCATGCGGTCGGAGAGTCGATAGTCGACGCCGGCGCTCAGACCGTTGGTCTCGAAGTCGTACGACGGCTCGACCCCGCGCCGGGGCGCGTCGCCGAACGAGAGGCGGCCGTTGAGGAAGAATCCCCACGGCGACTCCGTGCTGTCGTAGACGTCGAGGCCGGCGTTGTCTTCATCGGAAGCGCCGCCCTGGCCCCTCGCGTCGTCGACGGCCTGGGCGACCTGCTTCGCGACCTTCTCGCGCTCGTCGAGGCTCTGGCCGCCGCGATAATTGGCGATCGCCTCCTGCAGCGGGCCGAGCGAGAGGGCCTCGCCGCGCAGGCTCATCGCCAGCTGGCCGACGGTGCGGGCGCCGCCGCCGCGCAGCGCTTGCATGCGGGCGCCGACGTTTCTCGCCTGGGTCTTCGGCCCTTGGAGCGCCGCACGGTTGCGGGCAATGGCGCCCTTCGGCGTCAAGCGGTCAAGCACCTCATTGCGTTCGTCCGGGTCATCGATGCCGAAAATAAAGTCGCAGACTTCGGAGATATCGCCGTCCCCTTCGGCGCAGGATTCGTCGAGGGTGTCGGCGACGCCGCCTTCGTTGGCGTCGGCGCCGGTGCCGAGGCCGCCCATCAAGTCGCCGCGGACTTCGATGGCGAACGCCACGGTCGCGTCGGTGCCGGCGAGGCGAGCGGTGACCGTCGCCCGGCCCGGCATGCGCGCCAGCAGGATGCCCTGGCCCACGACGCCTTCCGCGTTGGAGCGCCCTTCGCCTTCACCGGCGGTCGCCGCCTGACCTTCGGCGCGCCACTGCACGAGGGCGCCTTCGACCGGCTGGCCGTCCTGGCGGAGGACCCGAACCTGGAGGCCGATTTCTCCGCGCACGGTGCCGGTGATTTCTTGGTCGCCCAGGGCCTCGAGTCGCATCGGGGTGTCTTCATCGAGGATCTGCACGCCGACCTGGCTCGGGTTGCCGATCACAGCCCCTTGGGCCGCGGTGATCGAGACGCTGAAGGCTTCGTCGGCCTCGGCGATATTGTCGTTGACGATGGCGATGTTGACCTGGCGCGGACCGGACTGGCCGGCGCCCCAGTTCACCTGCTGGGATCCGCCCTGGAAGTCCTGCCCCGCCTGGGCGCCGCCGGAGGCCGGGGTGATGATCGCCGTCGCCGGGCCGGTGGTGTCTCCGAGCCTTTCGACGGTGATTTGGGCTGGACCGGCGCCCTCGGTGACCGTCGGGACCGGCAGCAGGCGCACCGTGCTCGGGTTGGTGCCGCCGCCGCCGCCGCCGCCACCGCCGCCACCGCCGCCACCGCCGTCTTCTTCATCGTCGTTGATGATGGTGCCGATGCCGGTATTGCGGCTGATGACGGCGCCTTGGGCGCCGCTCAAGCGGACGAGGAAGCGCTCGTTGTCCTCGACGCGGGTGTCGCCGCGGACCTCGATCTCGATCGTGCCTTCCCGGTCTCCGGAGTCGAGAATCAGCCGACCGCTTTGCGGCACGTAGTCACCGTCCGCGGCGAGGGCGGTGCCGTCGACGGTTTGGTAGTCGACCTGGATGATGTTCTTGGTGCGCTGCATCACCCCGACCGTGAAGACGGCGGTGGTGAAGCCCTCGTCGCCTTCCTGGACCTCGACGTTACCGATCGAGATCTCCGGCAGCGGCGGAGCGGCGTCGTCATCGTCACGGATGCTGCCGACCGCTTCCGCATCGGCGATCTCGGCGCCGACGGCGTCGCTCAAGGTGACGGTGAAGGTTTCGTCATCCTCGACGTCGGTGTCGCCCAGGATCTGGACGTTGATCACCCGCTCCGTTTCGCCGGCGGCGAAGGTGGCCGTGCCGTCGGTCGCCGTGTAGTCGGAACCCGCCGTGGCCTCGCCGTCGGCGGTGGCGAAGTTGACGCTCACCTCGGCGTCGGCGGCCGGGGTCAAGCGAACGATGAATTGCACATCCGACGGGGCGTCGCCTTCAACGATGGCCAGGTCGTCGATCGAGAGCTGGGGCACGACGGCCTCGTCGTCATTGAGGATGGTGCCGACGGCGCTCGCGTCGGCGATCTCGAGGCCGACCGGCGCGCTCAACTCGAAGATGAGCGTCTCGTCTTCTTCGAATCGTTCATCGCCGATGACGGGGATGGTGAGGATGCGCTGCACGTCGCCGGGCTGGAAAACCAAGACGCCGTTGCGGGCGGTGTAGTCCTCGCCCGCAACGGCGGTGCCTTCGACCGTCCGGAAGGCGATCTGCGTCACCTGCTGCGAAGGCTCGGAGAGGCGCACCGCAAAGGACAGCGGCGTTGTTTCCGAGTCGCCCTCTTCGACCGAGACGTCGGCGACGGAGACCATCGGCTGCGGCCTCGGTTCGTCGACGTCGTCGTCGAGGATCACGCCCGGCGCCTTCGGATTGCCCAGGTCGCCGCCGACGGGATTGCTCAAGACGATGAAGAGCGTCTCGTCGCTCTCGTCGATGGTGTCGCCGATGAGATCGATGGCGATCGTCTGGGAAGTCTGCTGGCCCGTGAATGTCAGAGTGCCGCTCTTGGAGACGAAATCAACTTCGGCCAAGGCGGAGTCTTCGAGGGTTTCGAAGTCCACCTCGACGGCACCGCGGTTCTCGCCGTTGGGGCTGGGCGGGAAGACGTAGTCGACCGTGAAGAGCATCTGATTGCTATCGCCCGGGTCCCCTTCCACCGTGTCCGGGGCGTTGCGCACGAAGAACTCAGGGACGGTGGGGCTGTCGTTATCGAAGATTTCGACGCGGCCTTGGGCATCACCGATCTGGCCGCCGGGGCCGGGGTTGGTGAGGTTGACGAAGAACTCCTCGTCACCCTCGACGTCCGAGTCGCCGAGGATGGGCACTTGGATCTCACCGACGCCGGCGAAGGCTGGGATGGTCAAAGTGCCCATCGCTGCATTGAAGTCCGAGCCGGCCGTGGCCGATCCATTCGCGGTGGCGAAGTCGACGGTGATCGCAAAGGGCGCCGCGGGAGTGACCTGCACCGGCACGAGCACGTTGGGGTTGTCACCGGGGTCGGTTTCCACGATGTTGGCATCGAGGATGTCGATGATGAAGGGGTCGTTATCGGCGATCTCACCGATGACGAAGGGCGTGTCGATCACGGCGCCGACGGCGTTCTGCAGCTTGAAAAAGAATTGCTCGAAGGGCTCGGGCTCCGAGTCGTCAATGATGGGGACATTCACTGTCTGGGTGGCCGTGCCGGGGAAAAATGTGAGCGTCTGCAGGGGGACGGCCGTGTAGTCGAAGCCCGCCTCTGCGGTGTCGTCCTCGGTAAAAACCTCGACCGTCACCGTGTCTTTGGCGGAGCCGTTATTGAGGGTCACCACGAAGGTGGCGCCGGGGTCGGTCTCGTCCACGAAGACCGGGGCGACGCTCAGGGACGGCGTCGGACCGCCGCTGTCGTCGTCCTCGAGCAGGAACTGGAATCGGTAGTCGAAATTATTGGGCGTGATGAACGCGCTCGGCGACTGGCAGGGGATCTCGCCGGTCGAGACCGAGGTGAAGGACAGCTCGAAAATTTCATCGGACTCCGGGAAGGGGTCGTCGAAGATGGGAAGACTCACCGTCGCCGTCGGGTTCATCGCGGAAAAGGTGATCGTCGCCGGCGTCGGCGCGCCGAAGGCCGTCGGGTCAGCGCCCAACGGAATGACGCTGACCATCCAGTCCACCTGCCACATGGTGTCGGTGCAGACCGGATTGGAGTCGAGCCGAACCTGCACAGCCAGCAGGCCATCGCTCTCGGCGACCGAGACGGGCGGCGAGTCGAGCACCAGGTCGTAGGTGTTCAGGGGGGGGAGTGCATACGCAGCCCCGGCCAAGAAAAGGCCGATGAAAGCGGTGGCGATGGGGCCAGCAGAAAAACTCCGGGGGGAGTCAGGGCCATTCCGGTCGTGTATTCGCAACACGAGTCTCTCCTTGCCGACGGGGCCGAGGTGTCAGTCCTAGTTGCCGTGCAACGCCGATGCTCTACTCACCAATACCGTGTGCTACGCGCCCGAGGATCAAG
>JBCDKB010000127.1:0-18426 GCA_038747035.1 Acidobacteriota bacterium
GCGGCGTCGAGCACTGAGCCGAGCAAGTGCACGAGGGTGCTCTTGCCGTTGGTGCCGGTAAAGCCGACGAGGCGCAGCGCGTCGCCCGGGCGGCCGAAGGCGCGCGCCGAGAGGGCGCCCAAGATCGAACGCGGCTCGTCGACCGCGATCCAAGGCACCCACCGCGGAGCCGCTTCGTCCGCGGGCGGCGGACCGAGCACCGCGACGGCCCCGGCCTCCAGAGCCGCCGGCACGAAGCGGCGACCGTCAAAGCGCTCGCCGACGATCGCCACGAAGAGGTCGCCCGGCTGGACGCGTCGGGAATCGCAGGCGACGCCGGTCACTTCCGGCCAGGCGGTCGGTGGCGTCCGGGGCGGGCTGACGCCGACGGCGGCGAGCAGGTGATCGAGGCGGATACCCACGGCGCTGGAGGTCTTGCCGGAACTCATAGCGCCCCCTCCGTCCGCTGGCCCGATCGGACCGACGCCAGGCGACGCGGCGAGAGCACCAGGTGGAGCCCGTCGCTCACCAGCTCGAGCGGCGTACCGGGCTCCGGCGTCTGGCTTTCCACCAGGCCGTGGCCCGTAAAACGCAATTCGACCCCGAGGTCTGAAGACAGCAAGACCGCCTCTCGGGCGGACAGTCCGGCGAAGTCTGGAATCGTGCCGGCGGGCTGGATCTGGCGGTCGGGGATCGGGACGCTTTCGGGCGGGTCGCCGCGCTCGGCGAGCAGCGTCGGCGGCGGATCCGAGCGCTCGAGGTCCGGCCGGACGCCGAGGTAGAGCAGGGATTGCGCCGCGATCGCCTTGAAGGCCGGCGCCGCCACCTCGCCGCCGTGGTATCGAGGCCAGGGCTCGTCGATGACCACCGTCATGACCAGCGATGGATCGCGCACCGGCGCGAAGCCGACAAAGCTCGCGATATAGCGATCCTTCGCGTAGCCGCCGCCGATCGCTTTCTGCGCCGTGCCGGTCTTGCCGGCGACGCGGTAGCCGTCGAGGCCCGCGGCTTTGGCCGTGCCTTCGATCACCACCGACTCGAGCATGCTGCGGATCTGGCGCACGGACGACGGCGAGATCGGCAGGCCCACCACCTCGCGGCGACGCTCCTCCGGCGGCGCTCCCACCGAGGCGACGATGTGGGGCTCGAGCAGCCGGCCGCCGTTGGCGATGGCGGCGAAGGCATTGTTGAGCTGAAGTGCGGTGATCGAGAGCCCTTGGCCGAAAGAAATATAGGCCGGGCTCAGCGCCGACCAGCGGTCGAGGGGCCGCAGCAGGCCGGCGTTTTCGCTCGGCAGGTCCACCCCCGTCGCTTTGCCGAAGCCGAAGGCCTCGATCGTCGAGTGCAAGCGCTCGCGGCCCGCCGCGGCGCCGAGCTTGATGGCGCCCACATTCGAGGACTTCGCCATGATCTCGCGCACGGTCAGATCGCCGAAGGGGGTGTGGTCGTTGATTCGACGGCCGGCGAGCGTAATGCCACCCTGGCCGCAGAAAAAGACCTGGAGCGGATCGACGGCGTTGGCCTCCAGGGCCGCCGCCAGGGTGACCATCTTGAAGGTCGACCCGGGCTCGAAGGCGTCGGAAACCGGCTTGTTCTTCTGGTGCTCGGGATCGGCCTTCGAGAAGTCGTTCGGATCGAAGCCCGGGTAGGACGCCATGGCCAAGACGGCGCCGGTCTTCGGATCCTGCATCACCACCATGCCGGAGGTGGCGCCGCCGTCTTCGACGGCCCGCTCGAGCTCGCGCTCGACGATGTACTGCAGCCCCACGTCCAAGGTCAGGTGGAGGTCTTTGCCGGGCCGCGGGTCCGAACGCTCAAAAGTCGGCGACACCAAACGACCGTTCAGGCCGTCGAGCAGGACGGTGCGGCGCCCCTTCTCGTTGGCGACGGCCTTTTCGAATCGATACTCAAGGCCCGAAAGACCGTGGTTGTCCGTGCCGACGTAGCCGAGGACCTGGGCCGCGAGGGTGCCGAGCGGATACTCACGCTTCGACTCGGGCAGCAGCTCGACGCCGTGGATATCGAGCTCGCGGACCCGGCGGGCGCGGTCGTCGTCGACCTTCCGCTCGAGCCATACGAAGCCCCGCCGGCTCGACAATTTCTCGAGCAACCATTCCCGGTCGCGATCGAGGGCGCTGGCCAGGGCGGTGGCGGCGGTTTCTTTATCCGAGACCGCGGGAGGGTGGACGGCCACGGAAAAAGCCTCCACCGACACGGCGAGCTCGCGGCCGCGGGCGTCGAAGATCGTGCCGCGCGGGGCGTCGAGCACCACCACTCGGCGCTGCTGCTCTTCCGCCTTTTGGACGTAGCCCTCGTAATTCTCGACCTGCAGCCAATAAAGCCGGGCCACCACGCCGACGAACCACACCACGGCAAACGCCCACACAAACACCAACCGCCCTTCGTGGCGGTCGGCTGCTGGCGGCTGGTGGATGGGGGTCGGGGCGCTCACGGCGCTAATTCCTCGAAGAAGACGGTTTCTTGAAGGGTCGGCGGCCGCATCTGGAGTTCTTCGCGGGCGCGGCGCTCGATGACCTTGGGGTGGGAAAGCTCGGCGGACTCAAGCTGCAGTCGCCGCTCACGCTGCTCCAGCACGTGCAGTCGCTTTTCGAGTCCGTCGCTGCGGTAACCGGAGGCGGTGATCTCCAGCTGAATCCAGGTGTAAAGCATCAGCCCCAGCCCGAGCAGCAAGACGGTGGACGCTACGCCGAAGAGCTCCCGCGCCAAGCGCCTATCGCGCTCGCGAACGAGGTAGGCGTTTTCCACCGGCCGGCGGATGGCGTAGGGGCTGCGCATGGGGGATCGAACGTCGCTACAACCGACGGGCGGCGCGCAGGCGGGCGGAACGGGCCCGCGGGTTATTCGCCGTCTCCCGCTCTCCGGGGCGGATGGGTTTCTTCGTCAGCACTTCGATCACCTGGCTTTCAGCCCGCGGGCGGCCCGTGATCGGGTCTTTTTCCGCGGTGCCCAGCTCACGCAGCGTGTGCTTCACGATCCGGTCTTCCAAAGAGTGGTATGAGATGACCACCAGACGACCTTCCTGCTCGAGCATGTTCACCGACTCGTCGAGCAGCGCCCGCAGCTCGTCGAGCTCTTGGTTCACTTCCATGCGCAAAGCTTGAAAAGTCTGGGTCGCCGGGTGCACCGGCTTCTTTCCACTCCGCGGGCGCGACATTCGGGGCTTGAGCCCGGCGACGATCTCCGCCAACTGCCCGGTGGTCTCGATCGCTCGCTCCGCGCGCGCATCGACTATGCCGCGCGCGATGCGCTTGGCGTATCTCTCCTCGCCGAGTTCGTCGATGATGTTGGCCAAGGTTTGCTCCGGGTAGTTATTCACGATGTCTGCAGCCGTCTGTTCTTGTCCGGTCACGCCCGCCATTCGCATGTCGAGGGCCGCGTCCCAGCGGAAGGAGAAGCCCCGGTCGGCGGTGTCGAGCTGCATGGAGGAGACGCCGAGGTCGGCGAGGACCCCGCGGACCGGACCCAAACCGGAGTTCTGGGCCAGCTCGCCGAGGCGGCTGAATCGACCGTGTGCGAAACGGACCCGCTCACCGACGGGCGCCAGGCGCTCGCGGGCGAGCGCCAAGGCGCGCTCATCGCGGTCGATCGCCAGTAGGCTCGCCTCCGGGAATTGCTCGAGAATGGCTTCCGAGTGACCTCCGAGTCCGAGCGTCGCGTCGATGCAAACACCACCGTCCGCGAGGCTTGGCCCCAAAAGTCGCACCGTCTCTTCAAGCAAGACCGGAACGTGCCTGGCCACAACCCCCACTGCCATTTGTGCATGTCAGAGACCGAACTCTGCCAGCGAATCGAAATCCTGTGCCTCGAAGGGCTCTTCGAGCAGCTGCTGTTCAAAACGCTCGCGATTCCACACTTCCAAGTGGTCGAGCCGGCCGCTCACCACCACTTCGCCGACGATCTCCGCTTTACCGCGCAAGATCGTGGGAATGACCCCGCGACCCTGCTGGTCGAGCTTCAGCTGCTGGCCGAAGTAGTTCACCCGTGCGAGGTACCGCTGCTTGGCCTTATTGGCCGAAGGCACCTGCGCGAGCTTGCGTTCGATCTCCTCCCAGACGTCGAGGGGGTAGACCAAGGCCGACTCACCGCTGACCGACGTGATGAAGACTTCCGGACCGTAGCTATCCTGGAGCAGGCGCAAGAACTCCTTGTGCATCTTGAGACGCCCCTTGTCGTCGATCTTTGCGGCTGCGCTTCCACGAAACATGGGTATGGCTTTCTCCACCACTGGCGGATCATCTCGGGACCATAGCAGCTGAAGTCCACTTCTGTCCACTTTGATCCACTTTGTCCCTCAGCACGCCCTTCAAATGCCATTTCTGCTCCAAATTGTGGCAAAAAGGCGTAATTGAAGCGGCAAAATGAAAATATTTCACCGACCTAACACCTGAACTATCCCGCTAAACCTTTGTCGTTCCGAGGTTTGTCGTCGATTTGGACCATTCGACGGCGTCGACCGGCTTCAAGTGGACGAAAGTGGACTTGTCGAGGCGGACGGACACACACCGCAGCGGGCTGGGGGCAAAAGTGCGACCAAGTCAATTTTCCGGAAAATAAAGGCACCACTCTATTTAGGGCATGTTCTTTAGAACGACGCAATATATTGTGGCCACTCGCGAAAGATAGCGTAGACCACCCCAAGAGGGGTAAAGTCGGTAATCGGAAACCTACAGCCTGCCGAATTTCTCGTTGTGAACCGCCCCCTCTCCACCCAGACGCGCCTCCAACGCCTCCCCTTCTGGGCAGCAGGCCTCCTGCTGGCCGTCGGTCTGGGCATGGAGCTCGAGCCGGGCCACCACGTTCACAACGAGGGCGGCAAGCGGGTCCACCACCACCACTTCTTCGTCGGCGACCACAGCCACCTAGAGGGCGGTGACGCGCAGACCGACCATGGTCATCACGACCACCACGGTCACCACGACCATCAAGACGGACATCATCCGCACCGCGACGACGCGCCCCAGCCGACCCCGGCGAGCGGCGAGAGCTCATCGAGCTCCCTGCTCATCGACGCCCTGTGGTCGACTTCGGCATCGTCCGCTGGCGTGCTGTCGGCGACATCACCCAACCCGGTCGATTCCTCGCTCGGTTGGGACCTAAAGCCCGCGGTCTCCCGGAGCGGCAGCCCGGACCGCGCCCGCGCTCCGCCATCCCCCGGCCTCGCCTGAAGATTCTCTTCCGCCCGCTGGCGCTCACCCGCAGCACCGCCTGAAGCCCCCTGGGGCCATCGGCTGTGCCTTCGGTCTGGCGCATGCGGTGCTGGACTCGACGTTCGCCGTCGAGCCCGTGATGCTGGAAAACCGCGGCCCGCAAGGCCGCCCCTTCGGCGACTCGGTCTCCGACGGGCTCCATCCCAGAACAGAGCCCCGGAGTCAGCGCCCCCATGAATCAGTGGATGGCCCCCCTGCGCGCAGGGGTCGAAGTGAGCAATTCCTATGTCAAAGCAATTCCCAGCCTGGCTCATTGTCGCCGCCTTAGCGACGTCGCCGGCCTTCGGTGAAGATGACCGTGCCGATCAGTCGGCCGACAACTCCCCCCAATCCCAGACCGCAGCCTCCGCATCGACCACGCCGAGCGAAGCAGAGACGCCGGAGGACCCCCTCCAAATTTACGAAGAGGTCGAAGTCCGCGAACGCGCGGATGACCTGCTCGGCCTCGCCACGTCGGCGGCGGAAGGATCGGTCGGCCGACTCGACCTCGCCCGGCGCCCCATCTTGCGCCCCGGCGAGCTGATCGAGACCGCCCCCGGCGTCGTCGCCACCCAGCACTCCGGCGGCGGCAAAGCGAATCAATTCTTCGTCCGTGGTTTCAACCTCGACCACGGCACCGACTTCAGCCTCAGCGTCGACGGCATCCAGGTCAACATGCCGACCCACGGCCACGGCCAAGGCTACGCCGACCTCAACTTCCTGATTCCGGAGATGGTCGACCGGGTGCGCTACCGCAAGGGCCCTTACTACGCCGACGTCGGTGACTTCTCGGCCGCCGGCAGCGCCGACATGCAGCTTCGCAACTCGCTCGACGAGGGCATGATCCAGGTGACCGGCGGTTCCTACGACTACGGCCGCGTGCTGTGGGCGGAGGGCTGGAAACTCGGTGACGGTGAGGTCGTCGCCGCCGTCGACCTCTTCAACGAAGACGGGCCGTGGACCCGGGAGCAGGAGTACCAGGGCTACAAGGGACTGCTTCGCTACACCGCCGGTGACGCCATGCGCGGCCACTCCATCACTTTAATGGGCTACGACGCCGATTGGCTCTCCACCGACCAGGTTCCTCTCCGCGCGGTGGACTCCGGACAGATCGGCCGCTTCGATCTCATCGACGAAGGTCCCCGCGGCAATACCGAGCGCTTCAGCCTCTCCGCCAAGGTCCATCGCGGCACCTCCAACAGCTATAGCGAGCTGTCCGCTTACGTGCTGTCCTACGACTTCGGTCTGATCTCGAATTTCACCTATTTCCTTGAAGATCCGGAGCTCGGTGATCAGTTCGAGCAGCTCGACGACCGCACCGTCTTCGGCGTCGACGTCAAGCGCACCCAGGCCGCCACGTGGGGCGACCGCCGCGTCGAGATCGGCTACGGCGCCGGCGTGCGCTTCGACGACATCGAAAACGGCCTCTTCCGGACCTCGGATCTCGTCCGGACCCAAACGGTCCGCTCGGACCGCATCGAGCAGCTGCAGGGCGGCGTCTGGTCGGACGTGCTCGTGCACTGGGGCGGAGGACTGCGGACCCGCCTCGGACTCCGCGGCGACGCCGTCAATGTCGACGTCAATAGCGACTTGGCGATCAACTCGGGGACCGAAACGGACTTTCAGCTCAGCCCGAAATTGAGCGCCATTTGGGAGGCGACCGATTCCACCGAGTTCTCGCTCAATCTCGGCTACGGCTTCCACTCGAATGACGCCCGCGGCGCAGTCATTCTCGTCGACCCGACCAGCGGCGATCCGGCGACGCGAGTGGAGCCGCTGGTCCGCGCCAAGGGCGCCGACATCGGACTGCGCACCCTCCTCGGGTCCGACCTGCACACGACCTTTACGGTCTTCGTGCTCGAGCTCGACTCCGAGCTGGTCTTCGTCGGCGACGGCGGAGCCACCGAAGCGAGCCGGCCGAGTCGGCGGCAGGGCATCGAGTGGGCGAATTTCTACCGCGCCAGCGACAAGGTCAGCCTCGAGCTCGACGTCACCCTGACCGACGCCGAATTTACCGACGACGCGCCCGAAGGCAACGAAATCCCTGGCGCCGTCGGCACCACGATCGCCGCCGGCTTGTCCGTCGAGGACCTCTTCACTTCACAAGTCGGGTCGCTCCGCGGGTCGCTGCGCTGGCGCTACTTCGGCGACGTCCCGCTCATCGAAGACGGCTCCGCGGAGTGGAGCTCCTCGTCGGTGGTCAATGCCCGGCTGGGTTTCCGCTTCGCGAGGGGCTTTGATCTGGTGCTTGACGTTTTCAACCTACTCGACTCCAACGACTCGGATATCGAGTATTTCTACGCGTCGCGGCTTCCGGGCGAGATCGCCGGCGGCATCGAAGACATCCATTTCCACCCGATGGAGAGCCGCTCCGCCCGCCTCTCGCTGACCTGGAGGCACTGAGATCGCCTAAACCCTTCCGGCGGCCCCGCGGGCCGTCGGAATTGTCAAGAAAATTCGTGATCTTGCGGTACTCTTCTCGTCGCTTTGACGAAAAGAGGTTTCCTTCGGGCATGCCACGCAGCGGCGGCCTGGTGTTTGATGGGTCTCCCGGCCACCGCCGACTCCGCCGCGGTGCGCTTCGACCACTTCACCAGCGACGACGGTTTGTCGCAGATGAACGTGCTCGACATCTATCAGGATCGCCTCGGCTTCATGTGGTTTGAGACCCAGGCCGGTCTCGATCGATTCGACGGCGTCGAGTTCCAACACACCGCCAATATCTCCGGCCCCATGTGGCAAGCGCCGGACGGCGGACTGTGGGTCGCAGATCGCGGATCCGGCCTCTTCCGAATCGATCCCCAGACCGGCGAGCAAACCCGCCCGGCGGCCGCCACCGGACTGCTGGACTCGAGTGCCAGGAATCTCGAAGGGGACGATGGAAGTCGCGTCTGGGTCTTCGGTGACGCCGGCCTCAGGCGCTTTGACGTCGAGAGCCGAGCGGTCGAAGAGGTGTATCCGATCGACGGCGAACCGGACGCTGTTTTCGACGTCGCCGGGAGCGGAGATGGGGTTTTCTTCATCACCGAAGACCGCCTGCTGCGGCTACGTTCCGGAGAGGTGCAGGAACTCGGCGCCGCCGGATCCCTCGGCGCCCACACCAAGCTGGCGCTCGACGCCGACGGCCATCTGTGGGTCGGCGGCACCGGCGGACTGGATCGCGTGGACCCGGCGACCGGCCGGCGCCGCGCTTTTCGCCACCGCGTCGGCGGGGCGAACGATGGCCTCGGTGAGGGCTCGGTCGCCGCCCTTTTAGCCGATCGGTCCGGGCGCCTCTGGGTCGGCCTGACCGGCGGCGGCTTGCAGCGCTTCGAAGCGGAGTTAGACCGATTTGTCGACGTCGAAGGGCTCGCGTCCGATATCGCCGTCACCAGCCTCTTCCAAGATCGCTCGGGCCTCCTGTGGATCGGCCTAGCGCCCGGTGGCTTCTACGTCGGAGATATCGACGGAGGCAAGTTCGAGCTCTTTCAACAAACGCAAGACCCCCGAAGCCTCGACGACAACATCATCCTGGCCCTCCACGAAGACCCCGTCGGCGACCTTTGGGTCGGCACCTGGCTCGCCGGGCTGAGCAAACTCGACCGGGAAACGGGCCACTTCGAACACTTCCGACACGACCCCGACGACCCCCAAAGCCTCGCCGCGGATCGGGTGCTCGCCATTGAGGTCGCGGACGCCGGCGAGGTCTGGATCGGTCTACGCACCGACGGGCTCGACCGCCTCGACACCAGGACCGGACACTTCGAGCACTTCCGGCACGATCCAGAGGACCCTTCCAGTCTGTCGAGCGATCAAACGATGGCGCTGACGTTCGACCGCGCCGGCCGGCTATGGATCGCGACCTTCGGCGGCCTCAATCGTTATCGCCCCGAGAGCGACGACTTCGAGCGCTTCCGACACGACCCCGACGACCCCCAAAGCCTCTCTAGCGACCGGGTCCAGCACCTCTCCATGGACGGGGACACGCTGTGGGTCAGCACGTGGGGCGGCGGCGTCAACCGCCTCGACACCGAGACCGGCGCCGTCGACATCCTGCGCCACGACCCCGACGACCCGTCGAGCCTAGCCCACGACGTCGTCCGCAGCACTTTCGTCGACAGTGCGGGTCGTCTGTGGGTCGCCACCAACGGCTTCGGCCTCGACATGCGACCGCCGGGCGCCGGGGGCTTCATTCACTTCCGGACCGGCGACGGGCTCGCCAACGACGTGGTGCACGGCGTGATGGAGGATGACCTCGGCCGCCTGTGGATCCCGACCAATGGCGGACTCTCCCGCTACGACCCGCACCTCGACGCCTGGCGTACGTTCGACGCCGACGACGGGCTACAGCACGCCGAGTTCAACTTCGGCGCCTTTCACCGCGGCGCCGACGGTCGGCTCTACGCCGGCGGCATCCGCGGCTTCAACGCTTTCGACCCGCTCGACTTCCCCCGAATCGCCCAGGCGCCGCGCACGGTGCTGACGCGCTTTGAAGGCCTCGGCCACGACCTCGAGCTCGCCCGGCGCCCGGCGTTCCTCGAGACCGTCCGCCTGAACTACCGGCAGAACGCTTTTTCTTTTGAGGCGGCGGCCCTCGATTTTCTGCGGGTGGACGGGACCCGCTACCGCTACCGGCTGAAGCCCTTTGACGAGGATTGGATCCAGGCCGGATCGAGACGCTTCGCCAGCTACACCAACCTGCCACCCGGCGACTATGAGCTCCAGGTCCGCGCCGCCGGTGCCCGCGGCGTCTGGAGCCCGGAAGAGACGCTGCTAGCGATCCACATCGAGGCGCCGGCGTGGCGTTCTGGCTGGGCCTATGCGCTCTATCTCCTGACCTTCGGCGGCACACTCTTCGGCTTTATCCGATGGCAGCGCCTGGAGGTCGAAAGGGAGCGAGAGATCAATCGTCGGCTGCGCGAGGTCGACCGCATGAAGGATGAGTTCCTCGCCAATACGTCCCACGAGCTGCGCACGCCCCTGTTCGGCATTACCGGCCTCGCCGAATCCTTGATCGACGGCGTCCACGGCCCCTTGACGCCGGAGATGAATGAAGACCTCGAGATGATCTCCAGTAGCGGTCATCGCCTCGCCCGCCTGGTCAACGATTTGCTCGACTTCTCGAAGCTCGAACGGCAGAATCTCAAAATCCATCCGCGGCCGGTCGATCTCCATACGCTCGCCGACGTCGTGCTGACCCTGTCTGGGCCCCTCGTGCACGACGACGGCGTCGAGCTGCGGAACGGCGTCCCCGCCGATCTGAGAATGGCGCAGGCCGACGAAGAGCGCCTCCAGCAAATTCTCCACAACCTGATTGGCAACGCCGTGAAGTTCACCGCCGAAGGCCATGTGGAGATCAGCGCTCGGCAGGACGGTGACGAGATCGAGGTCGCCGTCACCGACACGGGGATCGGCATCGCCCCGGAGCACCAAGAGCGCATCTTCCGGGCCTTTGAGCAGGCCGACGCTTCCATCGAGCGCGCCTATGGCGGGACCGGCCTCGGTCTCGCGGTGGCCCAGGGCCTGGTCGAAGCCCACGGCGGCCGATTGCGCCTGGAGTCGAGCACCGGCGAGGGATCAAGCTTCTCTTTTCGCTTGCCGGTCGCGGATGACTCCGAAGCCAAGGCGGCCGAAGCCCGGTGGAAACCGCCGATCTTGGAGTCGGCGGTCCGGCCCGTTCCGAGCCAGGTCGCCGAGTCCGGCTCAGACCCGGAAGATTGCGACGACGGCGCCGCGCGCGTGCTGATCGTCGACGACGAGCCGGTCAACCTGCGGGTCCTTTCGAATCTGCTCTCCACCGCCGGCTTCCGGACCCGCACTGCCGCGAGCGGCGCCGAGGCCCTTGAAACGCTCGAGCACACCGCCTTTGACCTCGTGCTGCTCGACGTCATGATGCCGAAAATGTCCGGCTATGAGGTCTGCCGGGAACTTCGGCTCAAGCTCGGAGTGGAAGAGCTGCCCGTCATTTTCCTCACCGCCAAAACCCAGGAAGTCGACCTGGTCGCCGGATTCGAAGAAGGCGGCAACGACTACCTCCAAAAGCCTGTGACCAAGGCCGAGCTCTTAGCGCGCGTCGCCTTCCACCTGCGCCTGCTCGACGCCTACCGTCGACAGCGCGCCGAAGCGGAAGCACTCCACGCGAAGCTTCAGCAACTAAGCGCGGACGCCTGAAGCTCGACGACCGGGTCCACCTCGGCCCCGGGCTGCTCGAAGAAAAACCGATCGTGGCCGAAGGCGGGCACAAGATCGTCCAACCAGACCGCCTGCGGATCGAATCGGGCGTAAAAGGGTCGGCGCACCCATTCCGAGCGGCGGCCCTGGAGCATCTGGAGCGCGAAGACCCGCTCCCCCGACACGTCGGCGATACCGTCGATGAGCACCTTGCCGGGCCACGCCGACATCACCGGACCGCGGACCGTGCGACCCAAGCCGGAGACCTGTCGGTAGGCTTCTTTGAAGATCCGCCAGGCCCGGACCAGGGGCACTTCGAAATAGTGGCGCGGCCCCGTATCTCGCTCGACGAAGAAGTAATACGGCACGGCCCCGAGGCGAATCCCCGCACGCCACAGGTCAGACCAGGTCGCCGCCGAATCGTTGACGTGACGGATGAGCGGCGATTGCATGAAGACGCTCGCACCGGTCGCCCGGATGCGCCGGACCGCCGCCTGGGCTAGATCGGATTCCAACTCCCGCGGGTGGCTGTAATGGCCCATGATCGCGAGCTGGCGACCGCCGGCGACGATCTGTTCAAAGAAACGTAGCAGGTCGTCGGCGTCCGGATCGGTGGTGAAGCGCTGGGGCCAGTAGGCCACCGACTTGGTGCCGATGCGAATCTGCGCCACGTGCTCGAATGCGGGGTCGAGCACGCCTTCGAGATACGAGCGAAGCACGCGGGTCCGCATGACCAGGGGGTCGCCGCCGGTCACCAGCAGATCCGTGACCTCGCGGCGCCGGCTGAGGTAATCGAGCAGGTCGCGGCTCTCGGACGCGCGAAACGCCGCTTCGCCGCCGTCGACGAATTGCGCCCAGCGGAAGCAGAACGTGCAGTAGGCGTGGCACGTTTGTCCAGCGGCGGGGAAGAAGAGCACCGTTTCCCGGTACTTGTGCTGCATGCCCGCGAGGGGTCGGCCGTCGAGGGTCGGCACGTTATCCGTCGCCTGTCCGGATGGATGGGGGTTGAGGGTGCGCCGGATCTCCCGCGCGGCGGTCTCGATGCGCTGTCGCGGCGCGCCGCCGCGCACCAGGTCAGCCATGCGACGGTAGTCGGCGGCGTCGAGCATGCCCGGCTGCGGGAACGTCAGCTGGAAAATCGGGTCGTCGGGGGCCCGACTGAAATCGATCTGCCGGAGCACGTGGCGATTGACGCGGAACGGCAGCACCGTGGACACCACCTCCACCGCCTCCCGGGCTTCGGGGGTCAGGAGTTGCCACTCCGGCTCAGCGCGCAGCGATCGCGCGTTGAGCCCGCGGAAACGTTCGTGGACTTCGCTCACATTGCAGTGCGGTTGCGGCCGTTTCGCTTGGCGCGGTAAAGCGCCTTATCCGCGAGGGAGATCAAGGTCTTGACCTCCGTATCGCGGTGCGGCCGCAGCGACGCCACGCCGAGACTAATCGTCACGACGCCGTAATCCAAGGATCCGGAGTGGGCGATGTCTTCCGCGACCACCGCCCGTCGCGCCTGTTCGGCGAGCTGAAGGGCATCTTCGGGTTCGGTCTGGCCGAGTACGATCGCGAACTCCTCGCCGCCGTAGCGCGCCGCCAGGTCAAGGGGGCGCCGCGCGATCGAGGCGATGGCGGCCGACACCTTCTTGAGGCATTGGTCGCCCGCTTGGTGACCGTAGATATCGTTAAAGTCTTTGAAGTGATCGACGTCGATCATGATCACCGAGACCGGCCGCTGGTCGCGGATGCCGATGCGCCACACCTGGTCCGCGAACTCGACGAAACGTCGGTGGTTGGCGATCCCGGTCAAGCCGTCCTGTCGCGCCAACCGCTCGAGGTCGAGGTTGGCGGCCTGCAGCTCGACCGTGCGCGTCTGGATCTCCTGCTCGCGGCTGTGGAGCACTTCCTCGAGCTGTCCACGCAAGGCCTCGCCTTCTTTGACCGCCGTGCGCAGGCGCTCCATGGAGCCGTCGATGCGGCGCGCCATGCGGTCGACGTCGCGGAAGAATCGACGGATCTCCGTCGGCATCGCCGGGTCGGTGCGCAGCCGTCCTTCGCGGTAGCGCCACTCCATATCGATCGCGCAGCACTCCTCCGAGACCCGGGCGAGCCAGGCCGCCTGGCGCCGAGCGTGCCGATCGGCCAGGCGCCACGAGACGATAGCGGCTAAAGAGGCGGCCGCGGCGACTCCGAGCAGCTGCGCCGTCGACGCGCCGCTCAACCCCAGCCCGATCCCTACGAAGGCGAGGGGGACCAAGGCGAGCGCACCGTAGCGCAGACGAGCCCGGTGACGCAGTCCGTCATCGACGTTCGAGGTCCCGTGGACCAGACTCGACGATTCCTCGGCGAACGCCGGGCGAGGCGAGGCTTCAAGCCCAACTACCGGAACGCCATCTGACGACGGCGGCTCGACGCTCGGAATCGAGCGGAGCGACGCTTTGTCGTCAGCGGATATCGAAGTCGGGAGCATCGAAGGTCGCCGTTTCAAAGGAAGTTGTTCGTGCAGGCGGTGGCGGCGCCGAAGGTGACCGGACATTTGACTCTACGGTGATCCCGGACCGCAGCTGCGGCGCGGACCACCGAAGGATTCGGAACGGGCGCCGAGGTCCGTCGCTTTCAGAAACTCCAGCGACGGGCTACGAAGCCGCTATCCCTCTTTCCCTACGGCTCTAAACGCCGCCGGGATCCCGTAGACCGGGTTCGAACGGCGGAGAAAGACGACGTGTGCGACAGAAAACCAGTCAATGTCAGGCTATCCGCTGATTCTAGCATTTGCCTGTCTCAGGAACCAAACGACCGTCAGGTAGGTTGGTCAACAAGCCCGAGTCAGGGACCCAAAGCCCTGAACCTAAAGCTCGAGACTGTCGGTGGTCACCTTGAGCCGCTTCATCATCTCGTGCAGCGTCGTCGGCTTCACTTTAAGAATTTCGGCGGCGCGTTTCTGGACGCCGCTGGCGTTTCGCAACGCATGCACGATGAGCTGCCGCTCGTACGCGGAGACAGCTTCTTTGAACGACATCCCGTCAAGCGGCAGCTCGGGCGACGGCGCGCTCGACGGCTTGGGATGTCGCACCGACGGCGGCAAGAGCTCGAGGTCCAACACGTCACCGATGGACAGCACCACGGCGCGCTCAATGACGTTTTCCAACTCGCGCACGTTTCCCGGCCAGCCGTAGTCCATGAGCAATTCCATGGCGTCGGGGGCGATGTGGCCGATCGCCTTCTCGTTTTCGTCCGCGTACCGGCCGAGGAAATGCTTGGCGAGCATCGGAACGTCTTCGCTGCGCTCCCGCAGCGGCGGAAGCTGGATATTGATGACGTTGAGGCGATAGAAGAGATCTTCGCGGAAGGTGCCTTCGGCGACCATGTCTTCGAGGTCGGCGTTGGTCGCTGCGACCAAGCGCACGTCGACCTTCACCGTGTCGACGCCGCCGAGGCGCATGAATTCCTTCTCCTGGATGACCCGCAGCAGTTTGGCTTGGGTCTCCATGGGGATATTGCCGATTTCGTCGAAGAAGATCGTGCCGCCGGACGCCGCTTCGAAGAGCCCCTTTTTCGCGGAGATGGCGCCGGTGAACGCCCCCTTGACGTGACCGAAAAGGTTCGACTCGAGCAGGTCGTGGGGCATGGAGCCCGAGTTCACCGTCACAAAGGGGCCGGTGGAGCGTCGAGAGTGGTGATGGATGGACTTCGCCACCAGCTCCTTGCCCGTTCCGCTCTCGCCCAAGACGAGGATGTTGCTTTTCGACGGCGCCGCCAGCCGGATGAGGTCGAAGACCCGCTGCATCGGCTTCGACTTGCCGATGATGTTGTCGAAGGCAAAACGCTGCTGGAGCTGGGCCCTGAGCTCTCGATTTTCCTGCGCCAATTGCCGCCGCTCGAGGCCCTTGCGAATCGTGAGCAGGACCTCTTCGTTCTTGAACGGCTTCGGGATGTAGTGGAAGGCGCCTTCCCGCATCGCTTCGATGGCGCCTTCGATCGACGAATAGGCCGTGATCACGACCACCACCAAATCCGGATCTTGGGATCGGATCTGCCGCAAGACCTCGAGGCCGGAGAGGCCCGGCAGCATCAGGTCGAGCAGGACCAAATCGACCTTCTCTTCCTGCAGGAGGCGCAATCCCTCTTCGCCGGTGGCGGCGCATAGGGAAGACCAACCCTGGCTCTCGACGAGGGTCACCAGGACGTCTTGCAGGACTTCCTCATCGTCGATGATCAGGATATTCATGGCGTTTCCATCCTACCGAGCATTCTACCGAGGCGCCCGTCCAGGGGGGCGCCCCGCGGGCACGGGTTCAGGCCTAAGGGTACAAGTCGAATGCAGGGCACCGCATCACCGAACCGCTCAGCGGGCCACCGCCGCGTAGGCGGGAAGGGTCACGGTGAAACAGGCGCCGCCGCCGTCAGGGTTCCGGGCCACAATCTCGCCGCCGTGGCGGCGCACGATGTTGTAGGTGATGGCCAGCCCCAGGCCGCTGCCGCCGCGGCCGAGCTTGCTCGAGAAGAAAGGCTTGAAGATGCTGTTGAGGCGCTCTTCGGGAATGCCGGGTCCGCTATCTCGGACGGCGACTTCGTAGCGGTTGCCGCGTTCCTGGACCGAAACCTCGACCCGACGCTCGCCGCTGTGGGTGGAGACGGCGTCAAAGGCGTTGGTCAACAGGTTGGTGATCACCTGGTGCAGCTCGCCTTCATTGCCGAGGACCGTCGTCGCCTCGGCCGGGACTTGCCACTCGACGGCGACACCGGCTTTCGTCGCCCGCAGATCGAGCAGCTGGACCGCTTCGGTGATCGCCGCCCCGAGGTTGACGCGATTCATTTCGCCACGCCGGTTGCGGGCGAAGTCGAGAAGATTGTTGACGATCTGGGACGCGCGGAAGGTCTGGCGCTCCATCTTCTGGAGGATCTTGTAGCGCGGATCCCCGGGCTCGGTGTCGTCGAGCAGGAATTGCGCATAGCTGGAGATGCCGGTGAGCGGGGTGTTGACCTCGTGGGCGACGCCGGCGGCGAGCATGCCGAGGGACGCGAGGTGCTCTTTTTCGCGCAGCTCATGCTCCATCGTCACGCGACCGGTGACGTCCTGCGCCACCAGGACCTGACGTCCGACGGCGGCGGCCTGGTAGCCGGCGAGGGACACCTGCAGGTAGCGCTCTTGCCCGGACGGCTCACAATAGGCCACTTCCACGGGCCCGGCCCCGAGGTCCGGCAGCGGTCGCACCGGCAGCAGCGACTCCAGGGCCTGGCCTTCGACCGCCGCCTCGGCGCCGATCAGGGCGTGGAAGGCGGGATTGGCCGAGACCACGCGCTGGGCTTCGTCGAGGACGGCGATTCCTGCGGGCGAGGACTGCAGGATGCCCTGGTTATAGGCCTCGAGTCGGCTGACTTCCGCCAGCTGATGACGCACTTCGCCGAAGAGGCGGGCATTCTCGATCGCGAGGGCCGCCTGGTTCAGGAGGCCCCGGATCAGCTCGAGATCTTCGCCGTCGAGGGGCTCTTCGTCGTATTTGTAGCTCACCAAAAGCAGGCCGATGGGGTGGCCCTGGACGGCGACGGGGAAGGCGTAGCGAAAACCGACGGCGAAGAGCCGCTGCTCTTGGGTGGTTTCCGCCAGCGGCAGGCCAACGCCGGAAATCGCTTCGACGTCCCGCTTCCAGACGCCGGAGCCGAGGGCGTCGAGGTCGAGACGCTCAGGATAGTTGTCCCGGGGCTCAAAGGCCTGCATCGTGCCGTCGCCGGCGGAGAAGTAGAGACTCGCGCGAACCACGAAGGTGTCGGAGAGCTGTTCCGTGAGGCGACGGCAGAGCTGGTCGAGGTCGCGCTCGTGCAGCAGCTCGCCGCCGAGGCTCCGCAGCAGGGAACGTCGGCCCCAGAGCCCCCGGTGCTGCCAGCGCTCGAGGCTTGTCGACACCGCGTTCTTGGTCGGCGCCAAGACGCTGGCCACCGCCAGGCCGGCGGCGAAGGTCATGACGGCCCGGGAGACCGGAAAGCCGCTGCCGACGCCTTGCTCCACCAAAATACGAACGACATAGAAACCGAAGAGACCCACCACCGCCGCCGCCGAGTAGGCCACCGCGTCGCGCAGGATCAGGCTCAAGTCGAGCAGCTTGTATTTGAAGATGGCGTAGGCGAACGCGAGTGGCACCAGCGCCAGCGGCGCGACCGCCACGAGCGTCGACCACAGTGGCGTCGTCCAACCCAGACTGTAGGGCGTCAGGTAGAAGAAGAGGAACGGGACGTAGCCGCCCACCATGCCGGCCAGCATCCACTGCATCTGGCGCTTCTGCTCCCAGCCCAGGTTCCGGCCCAGGCGCAGGGCGACGACCGCCGCCGAGACGAGCGCGCAGCCGACGAGCAGGATCAGCTCGAGCCGATCGACCGCGGCCACCTGGGCGGCGGTGGCGGCACCGAAGAGCTGCGAGCCGCCCCAGAACACCTGGTCGGCGTGGAACGCGATCGAGCCGAGGGGCGCTAAGTAGAGCAGCGGCAGGGCCCAGGCCAAGCGCCGACGCTGGAAAAGTGGCTGCGGGAAAACCAGGAAGAGGTGGAGCGTCAACGCCGGCAGCAGGCTGCGCGCCAGCTGGTCGGCGAAGAAGATTAGCCGATCGGTGGCGTCCACCGGCGGCAGGCGCGGGCTCAGCAGGTAGAACGCCGCCGACGCCAGGCACCACAGCACGAAAAGTGCCGCGTGCTGACCGCGGAGACAGGTGTAGAGCCCGATCAGCAGGTAAAAGACCCCGACGGTGGCGAGGGTTAGGTAAACCGGATCGATGTCGATCGACGGCCTCTGGTAGGTCACCGTTTTGACCGCCGTGTCGCCCCGCTTCACCGTCACCGGCGCCGTCTTGACGCTCCGCAGCCGAGCCTCGACCGCCTCCAGGCTCGCCGGCAGCTCGCCCGCTACGCTGAAGATCATGTCGCCCGCCAGCAGCCCGTCTTCCGAAGGCGGCTCGGCGCCTTCGGTGACCATATAGACGCTGCCGACCCGGGTCAGCTCGACGCCGAGCGGCTGGAACTCGGCGAAAGTCCGCTGAAACGCCACGCCGCCAAGTCCCGCGATGGCGAGCGCGAGCAACAAGGCCGGGATCAGATAAAAGAGGCGTCC
>JBCDKB010000128.1:0-18174 GCA_038747035.1 Acidobacteriota bacterium
CGCGCTTGTCGATATAGCCGAGGATGTCCTGCTTGGTCACGCGGCCGTGGATGCCGCTGCCGTCGATCGAGCGGATGTCGACGTTGTGCTCGGTGGCGATCTTCCGCACCACCGGGCTCGAGAAGCGGCGAATCCGGGTCTCGAGGTCCATCTCACCGCCCCCGTCAACGGGCTCCTCGTCAGGCGCTTCCGCGGCCGCCGCATCGGTGGCTTCGGCGGGGGCCTCCTCCTCAGCGACGGGCGCCGGGGTCTCACCGGCGGACTCGCCGGGCTCACCGATGGTGCCGACCGCTTCGTTCACCGGCACGGTCTCGCCCTCTTGCCGGTCGATCGACAGCAACACGCCGTCGGCCGGCGCAGGGATCTCCGCATCGACCTTGTCGGTCGAAATCTCGAGCAGCGGATCGTCGCGCTTGACGGTGTCGCCGACTTTCGCCAGCCAGCGGGTGATGGTGCCTTCGGCGATCGACTCGCCCATTTGCGGCATCAGGATCTCGGTGGCCATATCGTCCTCTTACGCCTCGGTCTCAGCGGTTGATGAAAAAAAGCGATTGATGAAAAAGAAGTGGAATGCGGGGGCGGAAAACGACGGCCGCTCGGCCGTCGGTCCGACGTCAAGGTCTAGAAGTGAATCGCGTGGCCGACGGCGGCGTGGGCGGCTTCGGCCACCGCCTCGGACAGGGTCGGGTGGGCGTGCATGGTGCGCACCAGCTCCTCGGTCGTCGACTCGATGCGCAGCGCCACGCAGGCCTCAGCGATCAGGTCGGTGGCGTGGGCGCCGATGATGTGGACGCCGAGCAGCTCGTCGTAGCGGGTCTCGCGCACGACCTTCACGAAGCCTTCGGGGTGCTGGAGAATCGACGCTTTGCCGAGGGCGGAGAACGGGAACTTGCCGACTTCGACCTCGTAACCGCGCTCCCGCGCCGCCTCTTCGGTGAGGCCGACGCTCGCCACCTCGGGCGTGCAGTAGGTGCAGGACGGCACCAGGTCGTAGTTGATCGGCCGGGCGCCTTCGTCGCCGGCCATGTGCTCGGCCGCAAGCACCCCTTCGGACGACGCCACGTGGGCCAACCACGGCGTATTGATGACGTCGCCGATGGCGTAGATATTTGGCACCGCGGTGCGCATCCACTCGTCGACTTGGATATAGCCGCGCTCGCGCACGACGCCCACCTCGTCGAGGCCGATGCCGTCGGATACCGGCGCCCGCCCCACGGCCACCAGCAGCGTATCCGCCTCGAGCACCTGGGTCGCGCCGTCCTTCACCAGCTGCAAACGCACGCCATCCGCCGTGCGCTCGACCGACTCCAAGCGGGTGTCGGTCATGGCTTTGATGCCGCGCTTCCGGAAGGTCTTCTCCAGCTCCTTCGACACGTCCGCGTCTTCGATCGGCAGCAGCCGGGGCATCATCTCGACGATCGTCACCTCGGCGCCGAAGGATGAATAGATCGACGCGAACTCCGTGCCCACGGCGCCGGCGCCGAGCACCACCAGCGACGGCGGAATCCGACGCAGCTCCAGCGCGTGGTCAGAGTTGAGAACCCGCTCCCCGTCGGACGGAGCGATGGGAATCTCGCGGGGCACCGAGCCGGTGGCGATCAGCACGAATCGGGTCTCGTAGACCGTGGGTTCGGCGCCGTCGGCGGTGACTTCGACCTGCGTCGGCGACAGCAGTCGACCGAATCCGTGGAGCCCGTCGACGCCGTTCTTTTTGAACAGGAATTCAACGCCCTTGGCGTTCTTCGAAACCACCCGGTCTTTGTAACCGTGGGCGCCTTCGAGGTCGAGCTCGGGTTCGGCGGCGCGGATACCGATCTTGTCGGCGGCGCGCATCGCGTCGAGGCTCGAGGCCGTGTGCAGCAAAGCCTTGGTGGGGATGCAGCCCCGGTGCAGACAGGTGCCGCCGAATTTCGGATCTTTCTCGACCACCGCCGTACGGAGGCCGAGCTGGGCGGCGCGGATGGCGGCGACGTAGCCGCCGGGACCGCTGCCGATGACGATCAGATCGTACGCTTCGCTCACATCTTCTCCTTGGGGGGCGGGCCGCACTCGGGGCGCAGGGCCACCGGCACGGACCCCGGACCGGCGCACAGACGCGAGGGGCCGGCCGAAGTCACCGCGTTTCGCCCTATTGTCTTTAGAACGGACCATTCTGTCGAACGCCCGCCGGCCCCCGGGCAGAGAGGGGGCGTCATCTCGGGGATATGGAACCCGGCGCGCCGGTCTTGGCCGACGGCGCCGGGGGGTTCTCAGTCTACCGCGATGGGCTCGGCGCGGAAACGTCCGGGCTTCGACTCGACGAGGCGCGCGAAGGGTTCTTCGGACTCGTGTTCGAAAATCGAAAGCCAGCCGCCGTCGGCCGCCTGCGGGATCCATACTTGTTTGTGGGCGAGGGTCTGGAGCGGGTAAAGGTCATAGCCCATGACCCACGGATAGGCGACGTGGGCTGAGGTCGGGATGAGATCCGCCCAGAATACCGCCTGGTGCTCGGGCGCGCCGCCGTCGAGACGGACGATGCACATATTGGCGTTGTGCCCCGGCACCTCGATCAGGCGTACCCCCGGTACCGGCTCGGCTTCAGCGTCAAAAACGTCGACGACGTCGGCGTCGAAGAGCGGCTGCCAGTTTTCCGGCAGGTAGCTGGCGCGGTCGCGCGGGTTCGGCGCATTGGCGTGTTCGACTTCCCCGCGACTCATGACGTAGCGGGCGTTGGGGAAAGTCGGCACCAAAGCGTCGCCTTCACGGCGGGTATTCCAGCCGCAGTGATCGAAATGGAGGTGGGTCATCAAGACGTGGGTCACGTCCGACAGCGCGTAGCCCGCCTGCTCGATCGATGCGGGGAGGCGGGTGCCGCCTTCGAGGCCAAAGATATCGGCGAATTTTTCATCGTTCTTATCGCCGATCCCGGTATCGATGAGCACCAGCGCATCACCCCGTTCGACAAGGAGACAATTCGTCGCCATGTCGATGCGGTTGCGGTCATCCGCCGGCTTCGACCGCTGCCACAGCGGCTTCGGCACGACGCCGAACATGGCGCCGCCGTCGAGCTTGAAGCCGCCGTCGGACACCAGCGTGAGCTTCAGATCGCCCAGCTCGACGGTCTTTCCGATCGCGTTGGGCATCTAGCCGCGCGCCGCCTGCCAGACGTCCACGCAGCCTTTGAAGTTCGCTGCGATCTGCTCGACCGCCGCCTCGGCGTTCGCCGCCGACGGGTCGGCGATATAGGTCTGCAAAGGCGCCTTGAAATTCGTCCGCCCGACGGCGAAACCGATATAGCCGTCGACCGGCGCCGCCACCTCGAGCCAGCGATGCACGCTCGCCTTGTCCGAACCGCGGCCGAGCAGGATATTGCCGACCTTGTCGCGGCCGCCGGCGCGGGTCTGGGCGCCCACGGCGACGGCGTCTTCCCGGCGGTCGAGGCCTTCAATCTTCCAGATATCCGGCTCGATGCCGAAGTCCTGGATCTCGGCGATGGCCTCGATCATCAGCTGCGGACGCATCTCCACGTCGTATTTGTCGCCGAGCGCTTTATCCTCGTCGGTCGACGCCGGCACCAGGAGCTCAAACATGAAATAAGCGTCGTTATTGGCGTGGATATAGTCCGAAACCAGCTTCAAACGCGCCATCTGCTCGGCGCGGCCGGCGTCGTCGACGCGGGGGTGGTGGCGCACCAGCACCTTGACGATGTCCGGGCGCACAAAACGCAGGTGATCCTGCCACGCGGCGCCGTACTCGAAGTCGAAGATCGGCTGGCCCGACTTCTCGATGCAGGTTGACACGGGGATGCCCTTCGTTTTCGCGTCTGCGATGATGTGGGCGCCGAACTGATTGTCAACCAAAATGCCGGTTTCCTCCGCCGCCACGCCCATCTCGATCGCGCGCAACAGACCCCGGTAGACGAGGGTTTTCGCGTCGGCCACCGGGCTATGCTGGTCGTGCCCGACGGCGATTTCGGGCTGGCCCTTGAGGCCAAAGAATCCTTTGGTAAAGCTGCCGCGGTGGTCAAACGGCTGCACGTAGAGCTGGCGGTCGTAACCGATATCTTTCATGGCTGAGGCTCCTCAGGAGGGTCAGTCGCAGATTGTGTGGGAGGGCCGGAGGACATCCGGTCCGCGCGAGTAGACCACAACCGCCCGGGGGCGTCCAGACGGGCCCCAGCAAAAACGTTTTATTACGGCCTCTGCCACATTCGCCCGAGGGCTCGCCGCGGCGCCGCGACCGTCCCTAGCCGCCGAAAATCCGGACGGGCGATCACAAAAAGCGCCTTCCGCAGCCCGGGTTAGGGCGCGTCCGGACCGACGGACGGTTCGAAGCGGTCGGCGCCGTCGCCGGCGAAACAGGGCAGTACGTGCCGGGAGAAGTACGGTTCTTGATTGACCCAAAACATAAACTGAACGCCTAAGAAACCTTTCGCAAACGCCTGCAACTTCGGCACGAGGTTTTCCCGCGGGTCCAAAGAGTCGGGCACCGGCACCTCGGTCCCCGGCGGGAAATCGGCGCCGGTCGCGCCCGCATAGTTGCCGTCCTGGATGGCAATACCGAGCGGGACGTCAAGCTCGAGCTCGTGCATCATCGCCAGCGCATGGTTGAGCTGTCCTTTCCGACGCATCATCAAGTCCGGCGCCCCGAGGCCAACGCCGATCTCTTGACCATAGCGATAGACCCCCCGCAGGTAGCCCCGATCCTCCCACGGCAGCCACTCCCCCGGCATGAAGTTGGCGTATTGGAGCGAGGCGGACCGGGGGAAGGCCTGCTTGAGGGCGCGCATATTCCCTTTCACCGCCTCGACGTATTCGGCGGCTTGAAAATCCACCGCGCCTTCGACGCCGAGCGCCGTCTCTTGCAGGTTGAGGCCGGCGATCTTGCCGTCGAAGGCCTCGCCGAGCGCCGCCAATAA
Organism: Acidobacteriota bacterium; assembly: GCA_038747035.1. Classification (GTDB taxonomy): domain Bacteria; phylum Acidobacteriota; class Thermoanaerobaculia; order Multivoradales; family J023; genus JAUIJL01. The sequence goes on from JBCDKB010000128.1 coordinate 4,898, forward strand.
AGCCGCGAAGCGATCCCTGACTTGCGGATGCCAGCGCTTCGCCGCCCAACCCTCCGGGATTCCCGCGTCGGACTCCTGCAACACCGAGCCACCTCCGTACTCCGGAGCATTCACATAGTCGGGGGTCGCTTTAAACCCCGGGTTAAAGGTGGTGTCTTGGAGCTGGACGAAAAGCGTCTTTCCCTGGGAGGCCAGATACTCGAGGTCCTCTTCGATCTGCGAAAAGTCATAGCGGCCTTCTGAAGGCTCCAGGAGCGACCACGGATACATGATTTGGGCGCCGACGAAACGCGGATGGTTCAGGAACGCATGACCGCGGATGGCTCCGCGGTCCCGGGCGAAGTACACAAAATGCTGAAGCCCGTCGGCCGGAATCGGGCACTGCGCTCCGGCGTAGTCCTCATGGACACGGGCGTAGCGCTCACTGGGGTTCTGCCACTCGGCGTCGGCGGCGACCGCCGAAAGGCCGAGCGCCGCCGCCACGCCTAAAAGCGCGATCCGGGGCGCGGATCGCCGGCGGGAGCTTCCTCGATTGACAAGCGTCCTCAAAGACTTTCTCCTGACGTTTCGACTCGAGGGTCCGGTCCAGGCGGAGCCCTCCCGTTACGAAACGCCCCGGTCGCGCGACTCTTACATCAGCGTTACGCCGGGCGCGGGGAACGCCGAATGCAGAAAGCGCCGATCGACGGGATCAGGGCGTCACAACCCCGCCGGCCGTCGATTCAGCGCCGTCGATCTCCCACGGCAGCTGGAGGTGCGCCACCTGATCAAGGGCGGCGAGCAATCGGGGGGCTATCGACCGTTCGAACTCCAGACCCGGCGGCAGCGGATCCGGCAGCACGCCCTTGGCGCGGGCCAGCTCAATAAAGGCCGGGTTTCGATATCCACGGCCGAGGAGATCCAGAGCCAGCGGAGTGGCTTCGTCGAGCCGGTCCGCCGAGAGCAGCTGCGTCACCAAGCGCCGTTTGACCAGGAAGTTTCCGCCGCTCTCCTCCAGCAGTTGGCGCGTCGGGCCGATGGCGCGCTCAAGGGCGTCGAGCTCCCGGCGGCGATCGCCGAGATCTCGAAAAATCGCCGCCCGCCACGCGGGCGCCGTCGCGACGATGAAGCGAGCGCGGAGATCACCGGGGTCGATCTCGAGCATGCTGCGTCCAATGGCCTGCGCCTCGTCGATCCGACGGTGGGCGTCTTCGATTCGCCCGAGCTGGCGATCGAGGGCCGCCGCCAGCAGTAGATCGTTAGCCAAGACGGTGTCGTGCGGATGGCTCTCTGGACGCCGCACATCAGCCCACTTCAGCAGCCGATCAGCCTGGGACAGGTCCCCCCACTTGGTCTCGAGTCGAAACAGGTCGAAGGCTATCTTCACGAGGAAAGCGTCGCTCCGGTCGGGCTCCAGACGGTCGATAGCGAGGCGGCCCAGATCCTCGAGGAACGAGATGCTGACCCGGGCGTCTTCCAGCCCGAGCTCGCAAAGCTCCGCCCACGTCACCAGGCCGCGGATCTCCGGCTCTCCGAATTCCCCCGCCAGGTCCGTCTCGTCGAGAAGGCGGCGCTTCAGCGTCACCATCTCCGCCACGTCGCCTTCAAATTGCGCTAGATACTCCAGCGCGATCAGGCACCGCTGCCGCGGCACGCGGACCTCGGGCGAGGTCCCTTCCAACAGCGCTTCGCAGGTCTCGCGGATATTCGCCTGGTCGTTGGCGTAGATCTGAAGCTGAGCAAGGCGCGCCAGAAGTTCGTCGAGCTGGTGCCGTGGAAACTCGGCTTCTTGGGCCGTCACCACGGCCAGCTTGAAGGCGCGGACCGCCGTGGTGAGGTCCCGGAAATCAAAGAAAGCGTCGCCGATCAGGCCCAAGAGCTCAACTTTGGCCTCCGGCGCCTCGACGGCGCCGGCCTCGAGACGTTCGAGGCCTTCGAGCAGGAGATCCTGCACAGAGAGGTTCTCCTGCGCCCGCTCCGTGGCGTCGGCGGCGCGCAGCAGGTCAGCCAGGAATTGAAGGGATCCCGCCGCCCGACTGGCCTGACGTTCCGCGCGCAGGGCTTGGGTCTCCGCCTGCTCCTTCGCCCTGCGGGTTTGGTCACGCTCCCGCCGCAGGTCTTCCGCCCGCCACAGCGCGGCGCCGGCCGTGCCGACCACGGCCACTATAAAGAGCGCTAGGGCGATCATCTGCCACCGATAGCGACTGAGCAGCTTCCGGCCGAGGTAGAGCGGGGTGTCGCGGGTCGCGGAGACCGGGCGCCCGTCGAGGTACCGTTGCAGGTCGTCGACCATCGCCTCGACCGTGGCGTAGCGTCGCTCCGGCTCGGGCCGGAGCGCCTTGAGGACAATATTGTCGAGGTCCCCGCGGAGGCTCTGCGCCACTCCGGGTCGGCGCCGATCAGACCAGGCGACGGCCGTCCCCACGGCGAGTGGGGACGCCTCCGAGAGGGCCCGGCTCGGCCGGGTGACGCCTTCCCCCGACGCGGTGTCCTCGGCGACGGCCCCCGACGCCGGCCGCCGCCCCGGCGTTCGGCCACTTTCCTTCGGAGAGCGTCCGGGCAAGGCGCCGGTCAGCAGCTTGTAGAGCAGCAAGCCGAGGGAGTAGATATCGCTGGAGGTGGAGATCGCACCGCCCCGCAGCTGCTCCGGACTCGCCCAATTCGGCGTCATCACGGCCTGGGTGGTGCGCGTGGCCTCCACCTCAAAAGATAGAAAAGCTCCAGGTTCCAGGAGCTTGGCGATGCCGAAGTCGAGCAGTTTCGGCTCACCGTCGGGGGTCACCAGGATATTGGACGGCTTGAGGTCTCGGTGGATAACCAGCTGCCGATGGGCGTAGCCGACGGCGCCGCAGATCTTGAGGAAGAGACCGATCCGGTCCTCGAGGCTCAGGTCATGGCCGTAGCAATAGGCGTCAACCGCCAGGCCGTCGATGTACTCCATCACCAAGTAAGGGCGACCGTCCCGCGCGGTGCCGCCGTCGAAGAGCTTGGCGATATTCGGCTGGTCGAAAGCCGCGAGGATCTGGCGTTCCGCGAGGAAGCGGCGATACACCTGGGGCGTCTGGAAGCCGGCGCCGATCACCTTGACGGCGACCTGCCGCTCGAAAGCCTCGTCGTCCCGCTCGGCGAGAAAAACAGCCCCCATGCCCCCCCGGCCGAGGAGGCGCACGATGCGCCACGGACCGATGCGATCCCGCGACGCGTCGAGGGCCGCGGACGCTTCGTCCTGAGCGGGCTCGTCCCGGGGCGCGATGATGTCCATGGCCCGCAGGATCTGAAGCGCCCGGCGGTGCAGCGCTTCGTCCCGACCCAACCAAGACTCGAGGTAGGCCGCCCGGGTCGCCGGATCGAGTTCGATCGCCACCTCGACGACGCCGGCGACCCGGCGCCAGCGGTCGGCGTCGAGCGGCGCCCCGGGGGTGATGGTCATGGATCAGCGCGTTCCCACGGCATCGGCATGGGCCTGAGGCGCTGGAAGATCGCTTCCACGTTGGCCGGAAGTTCGACCGCGAGGTCGGGCAGCGGCTCGACAGGCTCCGGGCTTAGCCCCGCCGCCCGCGCCTTGCGCAGCGTGCTCGGCCGACGGTAGCCCAGATCGAGGAGGGATGACAGCAGCGGACCGGCCTCTTCGAGGCGCCCGTCTTCCAAGAGAGTCTCCAGGTGGAGCCGTTCCACTGGCAAGAAGAATCCCAGCTCTTCGCGCAGCGATTCGGAGATGGCGAGCGCCGCGGCGCACTCCCGCCGACGTCCGTCGACGTCGCCCAGCAGGCCGGCGAGCAGGGCCCGGCGGTAGTGGATCGCGCCTTCGAGGTAGCGCGCCCGTGGATCGGCCGCGGCGTCCTCCAGGCGCGCCGCGGTCATCGATTCCACGGCGTCCAGACGGACCCCAGCCTCGGCGAGCTCCCCCAGACCGAGCAGCGCATCGATCCACGTCAGCATGGCGTTGGCGGTGAAAATATCGTGCTCATGGAAGAAACGATCACCGCCGAACCGGTGGACGGCGAGCGCCGAGGCTTCGGCATAGGCCTGCTTCTCGACCAGGGCAATCATCAAGTCGAGGCTGCCGGGAGGGATCGCCAAGTCCCCGAATCCTCCGCTGGCCCAGATCTGGGCCAGCGACCGCGTCCAGTAATACGCCACCTCGACGTGCCCCTTGGCGATGCTGTCGTCGAGCACGTTGGTTTCCCTGCGCATGAAGCCGTAGAGCTCGGCCTCGTCCATGTCACCGACGATCTCCATCATCTGCCGCGTGACCGTCGCCGAGGCGGAAAGGCGACCGAGCACTTCGAGCGAATAGCGGACGGTGGCCAAGCACCCCAACCGCACCTCGCGGGCCTCCGGCGGCGCCACTTCCAGGGCCTCTTCGCACGCGGCGGCGCCTTCTTCAAAACGGTTGTTGAAGACCAGGTGGGTCCCGAGTCGGGCCAGTAGGTTGGCCCGTTCCAGGGGATCCGCCCCGGACTCGCGGGCGGCTTCGGTGGCGAGCTCGAGCGTACGCAGGGACGAGTCGATATCCCGGAACTCGAGGAAGGAGATCGACAGCATCGACAGCAGGTCGAGGCGCGCCGCCGGGTCGGCGACTGCGCCCTCTTCAATCCGTTCGAGCCCCTCAGAGAGCAGATCCTCGAGGGACAGCCCCTGGCGCCGACGCTCGGTTTCATCGGCCGCGCGGAGCAAGCTCGCCAAGAAGCTCTGGGAAGCTTCCGCCCGGCTCGCCTGCGCCTCGGCGGACTCGAGGGCCAGCTGAGTCACGGCCTGTTCGCGGCGCACCGCGTTCGCTTGGTAAAGCGCCACCGACGCGGTCGTCACGATCGAGACGAAAAGCACCGCCGCGGCTAAAACCTGCCAGCGATATCGCCCGATGAATTTTCCGCTTTGGTAGGTCAGCGAGTCCCGGGTGGCCGAGACCGGACGACCGTCGAGGAATCGCCGGAGGTCATCGGCGAGGGCGCTCACCGACGGATAGCGGTGGGCCGCCTCAAAGCGCAGCGCTTTGCGCACGATGTTGTCAAGGTCGCCGCGCAGACGCTGGGCGACGGAGCGCGGCGAGGCCCCCGGCCACGCTTCGAGCACGGTGTCGCCGCTCTCTTCGATCTCACGGCTCGGACGCGCCACCTGGTTCCGACTCTCCAACGTCTCGACCAGGCCCTGCTTCTCCGGGTGGGGCAGATGACCGGTGAGGATCTTGAAAAGCAGGAGACCGAGGGCGTAGACGTCGGTACCGGTGGAAATCGCTTCGCCGCGGAGCTGCTCCGGGCTCGCCCACTTCGGGGTCAGAACGGCGTTGGCGGTCTGCGTCGCTTCGAGCTCCACCGGGAGACCGGCGGGGTCGAGCAGCTTGGCGATGCCGAAGTCGAGCAGCTTCGGCTCGCCGTCCGCCGTCACCAGGATATTCGACGGCTTCAAGTCCCGGTGGACCACCAGCTTCCGGTGGGCGTAGGCGACGGCGCTGCAGACTTTGAGGAAGAGGAAAAGGCGCGCCCGGAGGTCCACGCGGCGCTCGAAGCAGAACCGATCGAACGGCACGCCGTCCACGTACTCCATCACCAAATACGGCCGACCGTCGTGGGCGGCGCCCCCGTCGAGCAGGCGGGCGATATACGGATGGTCAAAACCCGCGAGGATCTGACGTTCGGCGAGGAACCGGCGGTAGACCATCGGCGCTTCAAAGCCGGCGGAGATGACCTTGATCGCCACCCGACGTTCGTAGGCCTCATCATCCCGCTCGGCGAGGAAGACCGCCCCCATGCCGCCGCGCCCCAAGAGCTCGAGGACCCGCCAAGGGCCGATTCGATCCTTCATCAACGGCGCCGCCGGCAGCGTCGGCTCACTCAAAGGATCGCCGGAGCTCACGACGCCCACGGCGCGGAGGACCGCCAGCACCTGCCAGCGCAGGTCTTCATTGGCTCGGCCCAGCATCTCGAGGTAAGCCGACCGGGTCGCCGGATCGAGCTCCAACGCGACCTCCACAACGCCGGCGATCCGACGCCACCGCTCCGGCTGCAGCGTCGCCCGGGACGTCGGCTGACTTCGGCCGGGGCCGGAATCCGCACCCGCGTCGTCGCCGCGCGGCGGAGGCGTCGTCGCTGGGTCGTGGCGCTGGTCGGACATGGGGCTCCTCCTTCGGGACGGCCCGCCATTTTATCGAGGCCCCTCGACCGCGTCATGGGGTGGACCCTCCGTGGAGCCTAAGAACAACCGACGGGCGCCGCCGCCTTGACTCAGCAGGCCGCCGGAATGATTCTCCCCAAGGTGCGGGGGAAGAGTCGCCCCAGGGCCTGGAGGGAGGCGCGCCACCGCGCCAGGGCCCGCCTTCCGCGGGGCCACTCCGGGTTCACCGGTCGACTGCCGCGGGAGGCGCCCCCTTCCTCGGCCGCCCCTTCGAGGTCAGCGACCATCGCTTCGACGCTCGGGTAGCGCTCCGCGCCGTCAAAGCGAAGGGCGCGCAGCACGACGGCGTCCGGTCCGCGACGTAGGGCGGCCGATAGCGCCGCGGCGTCGGCGGTCGGCCAGGCCGCCGAATCCGGGCCGTCCTCGACGATCACCCGACTCGGCTCCCGCGGCGTTCGGGGCACCGCCTCGAGGGCCTCGAGGGCCTCGGCGACCGTCCGCCGCGGGCCAAAGGGCAAGCGCCCGGTGATCAGCTTGTAGAGCAGCAGACCGAGGGCATAGATATCCGTCGCGTAGGTGATCGGTGCGCCGTAGAGCTGCTCCGGACTCGCCCAATTCGGCGTCATCGGCCGCAGCGACGTCCGCGTCCCCTCCGGATCCGCGTCCAGGGCTTCCGGATCGAGCAGCTTGGCGATCCCGAAATCGAGCAGCTTGGGCTCGCCGCGGGCCGTCACCAGGATGTTGGACGGCTTGAGATCCCGGTGCACGACACGCTGGCGGTGCGCATAGGCGACGGCGGAGGCGACCTTCTTGAAGACTTCGAGGCGCTCTGCCAGGGGTAGGTTGCGCTCGAAGCAGAAGCGATCGATCGGCACCCCGTCGATCGGCTCCATGACGAAATAGGGCCGTCCGTCGGAAGCGGTGCCGCCGTCGTAAAGACGCGCGATGTGTGGGTGGTCGAAGGAGGCGAGGATCTGCCGCTCGGAGATGAAGCGCTGGAAGACGGTCGGCGCCTCGGCGCCGCTGTCGATGATCTTGATCGCCACCTGGCGTTCGAACTCGTCGTCATCGCGCCGGGCCAAAAAAACTGCCCCCATGCCGCCCCGCCCCAAGAGCGACACCAGACGATAAGGGCCGATCCTCCCGAGGCCGCGGTGTCGAGGCTCGGGTCGGGTCGCGTCGGCCTCGGGCGTCGCTGCGGGCGCCGGCGGGTCACTGATGTGACGCAAAATACCGAGGACCTGCTTGTGGAGCTCCGGATTCTGCGACGCCAGCGAGCTCAAGTAGGCGGCCCGCGTCGCAACGTCGAGCTCCAGCACGACGCCAATAACCCCCGCGAGACGCCGCCATCGGGCGCCATCGATGGGCGCGGGGCCCCTCCGATTCCCGAATATACCTGACATGAAAAACCTACAACACCACCGATGAAAGAAGTTAAAAACTGACGTACACAGCCATTATAAACATGCAGCCATAGCAACACATCTAAGCAACTTAGCCTTCTCCACCGACCCATTTGTCTGCATCGACCCAGGAAACACCGCTGCAATGGCTGCCCTGAAGGTCTATACGCACGGCGCCCGGAATCCGTCCGGGCCCGACTCCGATGCCAAGGCCGCCCCCGCCGCCGGCACGCTTCATCCGTGCCGGCTCCACAATGAAAGTTTTAACCTTACCAATTTCGGCATAAAGCTCCATCCAGCCGCGCAAGGGCCGACGGCGGTGCCGCCGTCTTCCGCCGTCGACGCCGCCTCGAGGGGCCCACGCGCCGGCGCGACCGACGGACGGGAGTCAGGCGCTCAGGTGCACCAGCAATCGACGATGTCCGCGGTGGTACCGGTGCTCCCACAAAAAGATCCCCTGCCACGTCCCGAGGGCGAGCCGGCGCTTCAGGATGGGAATCGATAGCGACGTCGCGGTGAGCGCCGCTTTGATGTGGGCCGGCATATCGTCAGGCCCCTCTTGGGTGTGGGTGTAGAGCGGATCATTCTCCGGCACCAACCGGTTGAGCCAGGCCTCCAGGTCGCGGCGGGCCGACGGATCCGCATTTTCCTGGATCGTCAAACTCGCCGAGGTGTGCTGGATAAAGAGCGTCGCGAGGCCCTGCTCCGGGGCGGCGATCTCCACGGCTTCGGCGACCTGGCGCGTGATCTCATGGAGGCCTTGACCAGGCACTTGCACGTCGATGATTTCTACCGGCATGGCGTCACCTTATACGCTCGGCGACGCCGAGTCAGCCGCCGCCTGTCGCCGCACGGCGTCTCCGGGGCCTGCGCCGCTCGCCCTAGACGGAAGTAAGATACGCCGGCCCGAAACACCCCGGCCATTCGCCGGCCAGGCCCGCCGGTCCTGTCCACAGACGGCCGCCCAAAGCCCGCACCGAAAGTCGATGTCTGAAGCCCCGACAGTTCGCCACAGACGGCCGCTCGCCGCCCTCATCGTGATGGTGTGCGCCCTGCTGTTCTGGATGGCCACGGAGCGCACTCCGATCGAGAAGGTCTGGGCCGATGAAGGCACCTATCTGGCGATGACCGAGAGCCTGGCCCGGGACTTCGACCTGCGCTTTGACGAACGCGACCTGGAACGCATCGAAGAGCGCCACGGCGGCCGCACCCACGTGATCCTCCAGCGCACGCCCCGAGGCATCGCCTATTCCAAGCCCCTGGTCTATCCCATCGCGGCGGCGCCTTTCTACGCCGTCGCCGGTGAACGCGGCCTGGTGCTCCTGAACGTCGTGGCTTTCGCGGGGGCACTCTTCCTTGCGCTGCTCCACCTCCAGGCCCTCGCCAGGCGCGACGGCACGGACCCCGCCCGCTCCGAATGGACCTTGGCGACCTGGGCCCTCGCGTCCTCCGTGGTGCCCTATCTCTTCTGGCGGATGCCGGACCTCCTAGGCTCGGCGCTGACCCTCGCCGGCCTGTCTTTGGCCCTGGCGCCGGGCCGCGGCCTCGGGCGCGGCATCCTCGGCGCCAAAGCCGCCCCCTGGATCGGCACGGCGATCCTCGCCCTCAGCATTCCGATGCGCCTTTCCAATGGGGCGCTCGCCCTGGTCCCCGCCCTCGAAGCCCTGCTCCGCAAGCGGCCGGGCCTCGCCATCCTGCGCGGCGCCACCACCGCGGCGGTCGCCGGCGCCGTCGCCCTGGTGAGCCTGGCGATGATCGGGTCCCCCGACCCCTACCGCGCCGCCCGCACGACTTTCCTGCCGGAGAGCGGCTACCCCGCCGGTCCCGAGGCGGAGGTCGCCCTCGAGCGGTTCTCCTACGCGCCGGCGGCCCATGTCAAAGGCGTGAGCGAAGATCGCCGCAAGGTCGGCTACGCCGGCCTCTACTATCTGGTGGGCCGGCATAGCGGACTGCTTTTCTACTTCCCGGCGGCGCTGCTCTTTACCGTCGCGGCCTGTCGCCGCTTCGACGCCACGTCCCTGGCCTGCGCCGGTGCGGCCTTGGTGAGCGTGGCTTTCTTCGTCGCCTGGAAGCCGGAGAATTTTTTCGGCGGAGAGACCTTCATCGGCAACCGCTACTTCCTGCCGATCTATCCCCTCGCGCTCTTCATCCTGCCGCGCTTGCCAAGACCCCGACTCTTGATGGCGGTGTGGGTACTCGCCGGGTTGGCCTACGCCTCCGCGGCGACGTCGATCGCCCGCGCGCCGGCCTCGGAGGCCGCCTTCGGCAGGCCGCCGGCCCAGGCTTTGGCCTTTGACCGGGGAAATCAGAGCCACGCCCACGCCGGCATCTTCCGGCTGCTGCCCTATGAATCGACGGCGCAGAGCCTCGCCGGGCGTCGGGACCGCTACTGGGCCCGACACTTCGTTCGCTTTGTCGACCCCTACGCCCGCGTGGAAGCCAAACACTTCGACCTCGTCGCCGGCATGCCGGCCACCGAAGTGTTGATCGCCCATTGGCAGCCCCCGAGGCCCCTGCGGCTCGAAGTCCGTACCGACGCCGCGGAAGCGGTGCTGGAAGTGACGGACTGGCGCGGCCGCCGCCGCTACCAGGTCGGACGGAACCTCGGCGAGGTCGTGGGCGTCGAGGTGCCGACGGCGCCGCCCTGGCGCGTCCACGGGTTTTGGTTCGAGTCCACGGTCTACCAGGCCCGCACACTGCGCCTCCGCCTCAAAGCCCCCGCCGGCAGCCGCGCCCAAGTGCTCTACCTCGGCGACCCGGTGGAGCACGAGCGCGCCTTCGCCTACACCCGACTCGAGGCCGAGATCCCGCGGACCGTCGAACCCGATTCTCCGGGCGCGCTGCGTTTCCGGGTGCGCAATGACGCCCCGGTGATGTGGGAGAAGGACGACGTGGTCGCCATCACGGTCCGCCTGCGCCTCGACGCCGTCGGCGGCCGGGCCCGGGGCGACGCCCCCGTCCTCGAACTCGCCTATCCCCTGCCGCAGCGACTCGGCCCGGGGGAGGAGACCGACCTCGAGCTGCCGGTCCGCTGGCCACGCCGGCCGGGTCGCTACGAGGTGACGGTCGACCTGGTCCAGGAGCACGTCGCCTGGTTCGAGGACCGAGTCGGCGAACCGCTAGCGATGGCCCCGATCGACGTCGGAACGCCCACAGCCGAGACCGGCCCATAGGGAATTCTGTGACCGCAGGGGACCGTTTCGGATGGATCGACGGCGGCCCTTCGCCCGTTGATCGTGCTATTCTTTAGGCCGTTATTCTCTTTCCTCATGTCCGCGGCGGCTCTGCCCCGCCAGCGATCTAGAGCGTCGGTCCCGCCCCTCGATGGGTGCCGCTTCCCGTAGCGGCCAACCCACTGTGTCTCTGGGCCTCCGCGCATTGGAAAAATGTCGCGAAGCTTCGATGATCAGCACGACCTCGCAGCGCCACCGACGGCGATCCGCTGGGATCTCGGCGAAGAGCCGGTCCAGCGTCGATCGACCCATAAGGTGTGCGCAGTCCGATTCGGCATGCGCCTTATCGGCGTCGCGGATCGCTACGTCCGTGGCCTGCGGGAGGTCCACGCCGTGACGCCGATTCCCCTGGCCCCGCCCTCCATCGTCGGCCTGGCGGCGATCGACGGCGCCATTCTTCCGCTCGTGGACTTAACGGCCGCCCTCGGACTACCGGCGCTCCCCCCTGGACCGCCCTGGACCGCTTTGCTGGTGGAGGCCGCCGGTTTCACCGTGCTCTTGGCGGCGGAGGACGTCGTCGCCTTCGAGCCGGTCGGCGATCGGGACGACGGCGGGGAAACGCCGATGGAACGCCCCCTCGCTTATACCGCCGGCAGCGCCCCCGTGCTCGGCAGACCGATCCCGCTGCTCGACCTGCCCACCCTGCTGCAGGAGCTCCGCCCCGCGCCATGACCTCCGCAGATCGTCACCGAGTTCCGCCATGCCCCTGAAGCGCCGCCAGTTCCTCGCCCTGGGCGCCCGCGCAGCCGCCGTCGGCGCCGGCTTCGCCCTCGCCGGTCCGCGGGATGCCTGGGGCCAGGGTTCGTCGAAGGAAGGCGACGCCGGGATCTCGCCCGAGGTCCCGGCGAGATCCCGCGAAACGACGGCCGGCGACACGCCGCCGCTCAAGCGCGTGCCCGGCCTGAACGCCGTCGAGATTCGCCTGGGCATGACCGGCGACTTCTCCGGCCCCTCCGCCCCGGTCGCCGTCGACGCCCTGCGCGGCGCCTTGGCCTGGCTCAACGAAACCAACGACCTCGGCGGCATCGAAGGCCGTCACCTGACGCTGCTGCCGCTCGATGACGGCGGCAATCCGCGGCGGGCCGTGCAGAACGTGCGCACCTTCCTCGAGGACCCGGCGGTCTTCTGTCTCTTCAACCTCGTCGGCACGGCGCCCCTGGGCGCCATCCTGCCCATCCTCCGATCTCGCCGCGGAGAAGACCTGTGGCTGCTCGGGGAGCTTTCTGGGGCGGAAGCGGCGCGGTCCGCCCCCTATGCCCCCCAGGTTTTTCCGGTCCGCCCGTCGCATCGACTCGAAATGGCGGCCCTCGTTCGGACGATGGTCACCGCAGGCGAGCGCGCCTTCGGCGTCCTGCACCCCCTAAACGCCCACGGCCGAAGCGGCGCCGACGCCGCCCGCCGGGCGATCGTCGAGGCCGGCGCGCGCCCCGTCGCCGAAGCGGCGTGGCGCTACGGCAACGCCCGGCGACGCCACCTCGAAGCCGCCATGCAACACCTCAAGCGGCAGGGCGCTGAGGCCGTTGTCATCGCCGGCGACGGCGCCGTCGCGGCCGAATTCGTGGGATTGGCCCACCGCGGAGGCTGGCGCCCGGCCTTCGGCATCGGCGCGGTCCACGGCGGAGACGGGTGGTACCCAGAGCTCGCCGCGGTCGGCACCCTCGGCGACGAAGCCCGGGTCTGGACCAGCCGCCCGGTGCCCCTCGCCGACACGCCGGGCCTCCCCGCCCTTGAAGAACTCGAACGTCTTCTCTTGCGCTGGCGTCCGAAACCGCCCGCGTCCCTAGGCGCCGCCCAACTCGACGATGGCCGCACCACCGCCTCGGCCATCGAAGGATTCTTGAACGCTCGACTGCTCACCGCCGCGCTGCGCCTCGCCGGCCCATGGCCGACCCGCCGCACCGTGGCCGACGCCCTCGGCACTTTGCAAAGCTATGACCTCGGCATCCGGGCGCCGGTGAGCTACCCCGAGGACGGTGACCGCGGCCTGCGCCGCGTGACGATCGCCCGCTGGCGCGGCGGTCGGTTCCGCACCGCAGAGCCCGCCGGTTCCGCGATCTCCGAATTTGCGGACCGCGCGCCCGGCGAGGCGGGGCCCGATGCGCCGGACCCCGAGCTCCCGAGCGCTCCCGCCCCGGACACTCCGGCATCCGACACCCCAGAAGCCAGCCCGACCCCGGCCGACACGCCGCCGGAGTCGCCCGAGTCCCAGGAATCGGGACGGCGTCCAGCCGCCCCCCGCCTTGACGAGAGGACCTAAGGAGCCGCCATGGCCGACCCCGAAGTTCCCCAGACCCCAGAGAATGATCCCTCGGCCGTGTCCCCGGCGATCGAGAGCCCGGCGACCGAGAGCCCGGCGCCCGAGATCCAGGCGTCCGAGGACAGGTCCGGCGGCTGGCTTGTCCCCGACGACGCCGGATCGGCCCAGCCCGAACCGCACACGGCACCCCGCCGACGCCGCGGCGCCGGGCTGGCCTGGAAGATCGCCCTGCTCACCCTCATGCCCCTCATCTTGCTGCCCACGCACACCGCGTTCTTCGCCTCCCGCACCCAC
>JBCDKB010000129.1:0-18009 GCA_038747035.1 Acidobacteriota bacterium
CGTCTCTTGCAGCTCGGCGACCCGCTCACCGAGCCGCATCTGGCGCTCCAGGGCCTGGTCGACATGGTCCTCGAGGCCGGAACGGCGAAGCGCAGCTTCGGACTCCCGTTCGCTGTGCTCGAGCTCCGATTGCGCGTGGCTGAGGCGCAGCTCGATCACTTCCTTGCGCAGGTGCTCGAGCTCGCGCCGGAGCGAGTCGGCGAGCAGGAGCGAGCGGTGGTTGAAGCGGGTCTGGTGGGGTGTGAAGACCTTGGCCAGCGCCAGCACCCAGCGGCCGACCTTCTGACGGATCCAGCGCTGCGCCCCCCGATGATGCGGCAGGTTGGGCTCGAAACCGCCCAGGGTCGCAAAGTGGGCCGCGGATTCGAACCGTCGATCGATTTCTTCGTTGACGGGCAGCTCCCCGGCGGGACGCTGAATATCGCCCGCCCGCCAGAGGTCCCCGAGCTCTTCGTCACGCACCCGGTGGGTCGCCTCGAGCCAGCTCCGGTAGCTGAAGAGCTCGTCCCGCCGGGACTGCACCAAAAGCGCCGCCTCGGTCTGGCGCTGGATGCCGGCGTCGACGGACGCCTGCTCGCGGCGATAGCGAGTCGCCAGAGCTTCGATTTCAAGACTAAGGGCCTCCCCGTCAGCGTCGGGCTGACCGGAGAGCGCTACTTTTCGACCGTTGAAGCGAGTCATGGTTCACGACCTGTAGGCAGCGCGGGGGCTACGGACTGACGGTGACGCTGCGCGCAAAGGAATCTCGGCGGACCGAGGGGAATGGAAGGAGCGATGGGGACAGGGGGCACCGCCGCGGACCTAGGACATCAGACGTTCGGCGATGCGCCGCCAATCGTATCGGCTTTCAACGCTCCGGCGCGCCCGGCGCGCCGCCTTCGCGCGAAGATCGGGCCTCATCCTGAGGTCGCAGAGCGCGTCGCCGAAAGCCGAAACCGGGGCGACGAAGGCGTCCAGCCCCGGTTCGAGGTCAATGCCGCGGAGACCGAAGGGCGTCGACAGGACGGGGATACCCGCGGCGCCGTACTCCAGCACCTTGAGGTTGGAGCCCGAGCCCCACACCACGGGATTCAAAGCCAGGTCGCACACGGCGAGCAGCTCCCGCTTGACCTCATCGCTCACGATGCCGAGCACTTTGACGTTCTCCGGGAAGACCCGCCCGGCGAAGGGCAAGCCGACGCTCCCGGCGATGATGAAGTCCATCTCCGGACAGGTCGGCGCGAGCCGCAGCAAGGCCTCGACGGCGTCCAGATTGGGGCCGTGCCAGCTTCCGAGGAAGAGGGTCGTCAGGCGGTCCGGGTGGCGCCAAAGCCGCGGCGGCGAGGTGGCGTCGTGGGCGCGGATTTTCTCGATCTTGCGGCGCCGGAGCCGCGGGCCGACGTACTCCACCTCCGCGCAATTCACGCCGTTCGGCACCACCTGGAGAGCCGCCGGATCGAAGTCGTAGCGCTGTGCCAGGCGCTGGCCGTCTTCTCGGGTGCACACCAAAATCCTCGCCGCAAGCTCACAGCACGAAGCCTCGATCGTCTCGACGCCGTCGAGGAGCTCCCGGGCGCCGGCGACGCCGTGGAGGAGCCGTTCTTTGAGGTCGATCTCGACGTCTTGCGCTTCGTACCAAAGCTCCTGGTCCACGAGTACCTGCTGGATCACCGGCAGGGGATAGGGGTGGCAGGCGACGAGCGCCGACGCCCCCTCAGCGGCCCTCGCCAGCGCGGCGCGGTACGCGGGCGTCAGCGGCCACAGCTCGGTCGCGGCGATGTCACCGATCGGAATGCCGCCGACCCGGGTCGCGATTTTATTTTCTTCGGCCTGGTGGGCCTCGGACCGCGGTACCCGCGTCTCGATCAGGCCGTCGGCGACCGTCAGGCGGCTCGGTTCCGCCTGCGGCTGGTCGAGGCAGACGACCTCCACGCCGCCGCCGCCGGCCAGCTGGCGGTACAGCTCGAAGACCCGGATCGCGCCGCCGTGCTGCGGAGGGTAAATCGGGAACGTGGTCGCCACGACGATCTTTCGCCCCTCACCTCGAGCCCCCCGGCCGGCCGCGGAATCGCCCGACCGGCGCTCGGGGCCAAGACCCCCGTCGACCTCGGGGGCCTTTTTGCGCGCACCCCCTCGATCCTCCACCTCGACTCCGTCCGCGGGCCCAGCCCCGTCGCCGCCCCCGTCGGCGACTCCGGCTTCGAGCGCAATGCGGCCTGGGGTCCGCGCCCCGCCGACCTCGAGCCCGTCGAGCAGACGTTCGATGGCCCGCGGCCAGGAGACGTGGCGCACGGACTTCTCCGCCCGCTCGCCGAGCTCCCGGGCCGCCGTGCGGTCGTCGACGAGCCGCTGCATCGCCGACGCCAGCGCCTCCGCCGTCGCCGGCGTGACCAGGCCGGTCTCGTCCGGCACCACCAGCTCGCAGGGGCCGCCCGAATCCTCGGCGGTCACCACCGGTTTGCCGCTCCGCATCGCTTCCAAGGCCACCAGTCCGAAGTCTTCCGCCACCGGCGCGAAGGGCACCGCCAGGGCGTCCCGGTAGAGATCCCGGAGCTCCCGGTCGCCCACCGCGCCGAGGAACCGGATGCGTTCGTCATCGGCGGCGAGGGCGCGAAGGCGTCGCTCCTCGCCGCCGGATCCGGCAATCAAAAAAGGGATATCGGCTTTGACGCGCCGAAAAGCCCGGATAAGCAGATCCACACGCTTCGGGACGTCGAGCCGGCTCACGGGCAAGAAGGAGTCGTCGCCGCCGGTGGACAGCCCCTCGAGGGAGGTCGGCGGGTAGATGAGGCCCGGCTCGCCGCCGACCGGGAAATAGCCGGGCCGTTCGGCGACCGTCCGTGAGATCGCGTAGTGCCGCCAGGCGTGGTCAGGCGATAGGGCGATGCCGTCGAAGAAGTGCACCAGCTCCCGGGTCAGCGGACCCACCAGCGCCGCGTCATAGCCGTCGAGGCCATCCGCGGCCAAGGCCCGATACCTCACAAAGATCTCTTCCAGGGAGGCCCGCTGCCTTCGACGGTTCCTCAAGAGGAGCGACAGATCTCCACACGGTCCGCGGGGATCACATCGAGTCGTCGCCGAGGGCGGGTAGTAGTCGTATAGACCCCGGAGCGGATGGAGCATGTAAACGATATGACGACGGTGGCGGACCATCCACGCCGGATACTTGCCGGTCACGACCGCATCAAAGTGAGAAAGGTCGAGGCCGGCGAAGGCTTCGTAGCCGGCCATCAAGTCCAGCTGGGTCCGTTCGTCCACAGGAAGCTTGATCAGCTCCACCTGGTGCGGCGTCAGCTCTCCCACCCAGCCGGCCAGGCTTGACCACAGGCGCTCGGCTCCGCCGCGGGCGAAGGGTTTCGGGCTCGGCGCGACAAAAGCGATATTCACGGACCGTCCTCCGCGCCGTCGACGTCGAGGAGTTGCCCGACTACTTTCGGCCACGAAAGGCCCAGGGAACGATAGTGCTCGAGGCCGCGCTCACCGAGACGGGCCGCCGAGTCCTGCTGCTCTGCGAGCTGGTTGATCGCCTGACCCAGCAGCACGGGGTCCGGGGGCACCACCAGCCCCGTCTCGCCGTCGCGCACGAATTCGAGGGTTCCGCCCGAGTCGGTGCAGGTGAGCACCGGCTTCGCCGCGAGCATGGCCTCGAGGGTGACGTAGCCGTAGTCTTCGTCGAGCGGCGCGTAGACCACCGCGAGACAGCGGGCGTAGAGGTCCATCAAATCCTCGTCGGAGACACGGCCGAGGAAATCGACCCTCCGGCCGATGCCGAGACTCGAGGCGAGCGCCTCCAGCCGCGAACGCTCGGGGCCTTCCCCGGCGACCAGAACGCGCGTCGGAGGCCGCGCTTCGGCGAGCGCCCGCAGGACCAGATCGACCCGCTTGTGCCAGACAAGCCGTCCGGGCACCAAGAGAAATCCTTCGCTCATGCCGGTCTTGAGGGCCCCGGCGCGCGGCGGCGGGTGGTAGAGCGGCTTCGACGGCAGGCCGCTGAAATAGCGCAGGCGGGCTGAGACCGTTTTCGAGAGCGTAAAAGGCGTCGGCGACGAGAGCGCCCGCCGGTCCAGGCGGTGCACCCGGGCGCGGAGCTCGAGGCCCCCCCGGTCACAGCGGTGCTCGAGGACCGTCTGATTCCACAGCTCGTAATAGCCCCGGAGCTGGTGCATGAGCCACACGGTCTTGCGCGGGTGGCGGGCGAGGTAGGTCGGAAATTTGAGACAGATCAAACGGTCAACCTCGACCCCGTCGACGATGTCGAAGTCCTGGTCCAACCAGAAATCGACGCTGCGCGCCACCCGGTCGCTGGGGCCGTGCTGAAACGGAGCCGTCACCACGTCGACCTCATGCCCCGCGTCAGCCACGGCGTCGACAAGGTGGTCTAGAAGCGCTTCGGCTCCCCCTCGGGTGAAGGGGCTCGAGACGGTGGCGACCAGCACCTTCATGGCGCGCAGGACGCCCGGGACGGCACGGCCATCGAGGCCCGGCCGCCCTCCGCGGGGGATCTTGTCTTCATGGCACGGCGGAGCTTACTTTGGCCTCCATCGCGCCGCAAACCGGCTCGGGCTCGTCCGCCCCCGCGGACGTAGCCCTAAGCTCTGACGGACTGCTCTGACGGACTGCTCTGACGGACTGCTCTGACGGACTGAGTGCACTACCAAGCGATGCCGTAGTCTTCGCCGAAGTCGCTGGCGCCGCCCCACATCGTGCCGTGTTCAAGGTCGAATTCGATGGCGGTGATCGGCCCCGAGGTGCGGGCCCGCATCTCGACGTCGTAGCCCATCTCGCGGAGCTTCGCCACGACCCACGGCGGGACGTCATCGCGGACCCGCAGTCGTCCCGGCTCGGCGTTGTGGGCGCCGAAGGAGCTCTGCATCTGGTAGCTCCAGATATTGGCCGCCTCCGCCGCCTGCTGCACGTTCATGCCGAATTCCACGACGTTGAGGAAGAATTGCAGCAGGTTCTGATCCTGGGTGTCGCCGCCCTGGACCGCGAATGAAAGATAGGGCTCGCCGTCCTTGAGCGCCAGCCCCGGCGTCAGCGTCGCCCGCGGGCGTTTCCTCGGCTCCACGACGTTGTAGGGGTTGAGGCCTTCGTGCAGTACGAAGCTCTGCATGCGCTGCGAAAGACCGATACCGCTCTCGCCGGCGATATAGGCCGGGACCCAGCCGCCGGACGGCGTCACGGAGACGATCCAGCCGTCTTTGTCGGCGGCCTGGATCGACGTCGTGCCGGCGACGAAGGCCTCGTCCCGGGTCATCACCGAGGCCTGCTGGAAGCCATCTTCGCCCTCACCTTCCGCCGCCGGCGGGATCGGCGTCCACTTCTCGAGCAGGTGCAGGAACGGGTTCTCGCCGCCCTGGAATGGGTAGGGATCGCCGGGCTTGGTGTGCTCGTTATTCTTTTCCCAATCGATCTCGCCGAAACGCGCCTTGGCGTACTCCTTGGAGAGCAGCCCGTCGATCGGCTCCACCGGCGGCACGTAGGGGTCGCCATAGTAGAAGTCCCGGTCGGCGAAGGCGAGGTTCATCGCCTGGTAGAGCGCGTGCACATAGGCCGCACTGTTGTAGCCCAGCGCCTTGACGTCGAGGTTCTCGAGGATATTGAGCGCCTGCAGCATCACCGGGCCCTGCACCCAGTGGGTGAGCTTGTAGACGTCGACGCCGCGGTAATTCGTCGACACCGGCTCTTCGAGGTAGACCTGCCAGGTGTCGAGGTCTTCCATCGTGAACAATCCGCCGTCGGCGCGCATGGAGCTCACGATCTCCTCCGCGATGTCGCCGCGGTAGAACCGGTCGTAGGCCGCGTAGATCGCTTCTTTCCTCGTTTTGCCCGCGGCTAGGGCCTTCGCCTCCGCTTCGACCAATTTGATCAGCGTCTTGTGCAGCTTCGGCTGTCGGAAGATCTCTCCGGCTTTGGGCGCCGCGCGCTCGTCGGAGTCTTCTTTCCAGTGGGGCAGAAAGACCTCCCGCGACGACTCCCAGCGCTCGATGACGGACCGTCGACGCTCCATATTGTCGGCCTGGGCCGCTTCGATCGGATAGCCGGCGGCCATCTCGATCGACGGCGCCAGCACATCGGCGAGGCTCAAGCGTCCGTATTCGGCGAGCATGGTCATCAAGCCGCCCGGGGTGCCCGGGGTGACGGCGGCGAGCGGACCGTATTCCGGCGGATACTGCATGCCGCGGGACGTGAAGTATTCGGCGGTGGCGCCGGTCGGCGCGACGCCCAAAGCGTTGACGCCGATGACCCGCTTTTCACCGGGGTGATAGATCAGCGCCTGCGTCTCTCCACCCCAGCCCAAGGTGTCCCACATGGTGCACGTGGCGGCGAGCATCGCGGCGGTGGCGTCGACGGCGTTGCCGTCCTTCTGGAACATCATCGCGCCGGCGGTGGCGGCGAGGGGCTTGCCGGTGATGGCGACCCAATTTTGCCCGTGGAGCACGGGCTTGACGGTGCGCTGGGCGAGGGCATTCGGGGCGAGGGCCGCGGCTAGGGCGGCACCCAGGGTGAGCGTAGTGACGACGCGGGCTGCTCTCATATCTTCTCCTCGGGTCGAGCGGCGAGACGGATCCACAGTGTCGGGTCGGGGCGCCTAGTTTACGGCCGAGCGGCGGCGGCGGACTCGCCGGCGTCCGCTGGGGCCCGGGGGGACAACGGAAGCTCGAGGAAACGCTCCCCCGGGGGCCACGGCGCTTGGCCTTTGGCGGACGATCGGTAGCGCGCGAGCCGCTCGCCGGCGATGCGCCGGGCCACATCCTCCGGCGGCAGGTTCTCAAGCGCCGCCAGGACAGAGGTCTGAATCTCGACGGCTTCTTCAAATCGTCCGGCGGCGGCCAAGAGCCACGCCCGGGTCTCGGCTTGCGACGCCGAAGTCAGAGGGCCCGAGGCCTCCAGCTCGACGAGCGCCGATGAGGCTTCCGCCGGCGATCGGATGCCGGCGACCCGCCACCGCAGATGCCGGAGCAGTCGACTCTCCGGCAAGATCTCCAACGATCGACGGAGGGTCTCCAAGCTGGCGTCGACCTCGCCCTGGGCGAAGAGGGTCATCGATTCGCCGACGTGGGCGAGTTCGTGCTGCTCCGCCTCGGCGCGGGCGCGGCGGAAGCTCTCTAGGGCCAGGGGCCACGCCCCGCGGTAGCGGTGGAGTTCGCCGAGGGCCGCGTGCGCCGCCGCCGACGCGGGGTCGTCGACGAGCGCCGTCCGCAAGAGCCGCTCCGCGTCGTCGTCGCGGCCGCGGGCTAGGTAGAGACGCGCCAGGAGCAGTCGGCTCGGTCCGTGGTCGGTCCTCGCCACGGCTTCTTCGAGCACCTCTAGGGCTTCATCCCCCTTCCCCCGTCGGACCAGCACCGCCGCTAGGTTGTGGCGGACATCGGCGCGCTCCGGGTCGAGCTCGAGCGCTTCCTCGAGCCACGGCTGCGCCTCGTCATAGCGGCCCTGCAGGATAAAGCGCATACCGCGCCGGGCGGCGGTCTGGGCACTGACCCGAAGCGCGGCGACCGCTTCCATCCACGGATCGGAAAGGGCGAACTCGACGCGCCCGAGCTTCTGCTCCGGCAGCAGGGCGGCCAAAGCCTTCGCTTCGTCGAGATTTCCGAGCTGGCGGTGGGCGGCGAGGCGGATCTCGACGAGGGCGGTCGGCGGCGTCCCGCGTGCGTCGGCGAGTCCCCCCGGGCCCTCCAAAGCGTCGAGCAGATCGAGGGCCGCGGCCGCGTCGCCGGCGGCGAGGGCCACCTGGGCGAGGCCGAGGGTCGCCCCGACGTGGTCCGGCTGACGTTCGAGGATCGCTTCGAAATCCATCTTCGCCGCCGACCACTCCGCCGTGTCTGTTGAGTTGCGCGCCCGCCAAAAAAGCGACGGCGCCGAATCTGGAGAGAGCTCCAGGACCCGGCTGAAGCCGGCGGTCGATTCGGGGAAACGTCCGTCGGCGCGGTGGATGTGGGCCAAGTAGTAGGTCCACCGCGGATCCGACGGATCGAGCTCCGCCGCGTAGCGATAGCACGTCGCCGCCGGCTCGAATTCCGTGTAGGCGTGGAGCACCATGCCGAGCTCACCCCAGGCCCAGCCCCGCCCCTCCGCATCCGCCCGCGGGTTCCCCTTCAAACGCCGGACTCGCTCGAGACGTTCCGAAAGCTGGGCCGCCGAGGGGGCGTCGAGGGTCTCCAGATCCGGCATGGCCGGCATCGCGTAGACCTTCGGCGTCGGCTCCGGAGTGCCCTCCGCGTCACCGATGCGGTCCGCCCCGGCCCCGCAGCCCCAGCCGGCGGCGACGAGGACCAGCCACGGCGTCAACGCCAGAGATCGGAGAAGTCGCCCTCCCGTCACGGCGCCTGCCCTTTCGTCGGCTGCCCGTCACCGGAGCGTCCCTTGCCTCCGCGCCCCCGTCCTTGGCGGAGCTGGTGGTACCGCCCCACCTCGAGCTTAGGAAAGCGCTCGGCGGCGCCGTCGGGCCAGCGCACCGTCACCTCAACGGCGCCGCGGTGGTCGCCGAGTCCAAAGAGAACCCGAGGATCGTGGGCCGATAGAAAGCTTCCGGCACCGATCCGGCGGACGAGGTGGAGGGGCCCGGCGGTGACCTCAAGGCGGGCCCCGAGGGCGTCCCGACCCCGGCGGTCGAGCGCGCGGACCCCGAGCCACGTCGCCCCTTCGGTCCGATTGACCAGGAGACGCGCCCGGCCGTCGCAGACCGTCACCAACACGTCGGCGTCGCCGTCGTTGTCGATATCGCCGACCGCCGCGCCCCGGCCGACGGCGGCGACGCCGAGGATCTCCACGCGGTCGCTGACCTCTTCGAAGGTGCCGCCGCGATTGGCGAAAAGCTGGTCGGGCTGACGCAGCGGGAAGGCCTCACCGGCGTTGCGCTGCTCGGTGATCGTCCGCACCTCGCCGTTGACGGTCAGAAGGTCCAGCCAGCCGTCGTTCTCGAGGTCGAAGGCGACCGTGCCGAAACCGGTGTAACCGATGCTCGCGTTGCCGAGCCCCGAAGCGCGGGAGGTGTCCCGGAAAAGCCCGCGGCCGTCATTGGCGTAGAGAGTGTTGACCTCCCGGAGGAGGTGGGTCATGAAGAGATCTTCGTCGCCGTCCCCGTCGAAATCGGCGGCCAGGACCCCCATGCTCGCCTGCGCCCGCCCGAGGTCGTCGAAGGCCGTGCCACGGACCATCGCCTCGTCTTCGAGCCACGGACCGGCGCCGGACCAACGGCCGCCGTTGCGCCACAGCTGATTCGCCGCCTGGTCGTTGGCGACGTAGAGGTCGAGCCAGCCGTCGTCGTCCAGGTCGAGCAGCGCCACCCCCAACCCCGGACCCGGGGCCGTGAGCAGCCCCGCCGACGCCGAAACATCCTCGAAGCGGAGCACGCCCTCGCCGTCGGGGCCGAGGTTGCGCCACAGTCGGTCGGTGACGGGCTCGAAGCTCGCCGGACCGCAATAATCGACGCGCCCCGCGTCGTTGACGCAGCGGTCCTGGTTACCGGGGCGGGTGTCGACGTAATTCACGACATAGAGGTCGAGCCAGCCGTCGCGGTCGACGTCGACGAAGGCGGCGCTCGTCGACCACCGGGTCTCCTCGACCCCCGCCGACGCCGTCGCGTCCCGGAAAGAGTCGCCCATCTGGTTAAGCCACAGCGAATTGGCGCCGAAGCGGGTGACGTAGAGGTCCGGCCAGCCGTCGTTGTCGACGTCGCCGACCGCGACGCCCATGCCGTAGCCGACGCTCTCGAGGCCCAATTCCGCCGTCGCGTCAACGAAATGCGGAACTCCATCTCGGAGATCGTTACGGAAAATTCGATCCTTCGGCGCCCCGGTGCCGGGGAAGCCACGCAGGGGCTCTCGCGTTGGATCCACCGAGGCTCCCTGGACGAAAAATGCGTCGAGGTCACCGTCTTGATCAAAGTCGAGGAAAGCCGCCCCCGGCGGCAACAGCTCCTGAAAATGGTACTCGCCGACCATGCCGTTCCAGTGCTCGAAATCGAGCCCCAGCTCGACAGCGCGCTCCACGAGGGGCGCCGGAACTTCCGTCTCCGGGTGCGGAGCCGTCGGCGGCGAAGGATGGCCACAGCCCAAGGTCGCCGCAGTCACGAGCGCCGCCAAGCCCCGAAGCAGCACCGGGGACATCGGCCGCCGTCGATATACGCGGTGGGCGTCGACCGCCCCGGGGGGCCGCGCCTTTTGGATCCCGGTCGTCATCCCCCGCATACCAGAACGGATCACGCGCTTTGTCAAGGCTCCCGACGGAAAAGATCGTTCTCCGCAATTCTCCTGCGCCCCCTAGCGAACGCCACGGGAATCGGGGATACTTGGACCGCCGCCTGCTAATCATTCAGCCTTGCTTATTTGAATTCGTCGCCACCGCTTGCAATCGAGGATAGACGCCATGGTTAAGAGACTCTTCCCCCTGGTGGCCACATTCGCCGCCGCCTTCATCGCTCCGGTCCTCTTCGCCCAGCCCGCCGACTCGGACGGCGCTTACCCCGAAGCCGTCGAGTCCGCCCTCCGCGCCGTCTACGAGCAGCGTCCCTCGGCCGAGGACATGGCCGCCATGAGCCGGGATGAACGCCGCGCGGCGATGGGCGCTTGGAAAGCCGCCATGGAAGCCGAAGCGGCTCGCCTCGGCCTCGACCGCAGCGGCCCGAAAGTTCGACCCCTCGCCACGCCGCGCTCCGTTGAAGAGCGGGAAATCCAGATTCCCGGAACCAACATCACCTACGACACGGGCAACGTCTTCGGCACCGCCGGGATAGCCAGCCAAGCGCTCGGCAATCAATTCGACACCGCCCGCAGTCCCGCCAACGCCTGCTGCTTCCCCGTCGAGACGACCGGCAGTATCACCATGATCACCTTCGACATGGTCAATACTTTCTTCGGCTCGATCGTCTTCAGCCTCTATTCGGACGTCGTGGGCACGGGGGCGGTCCAGGTGACGTCGATGGGTCGCCCGGGCGTGACCCCGGGCCTCAACACCCTCACCGTCTCGCCGGCGAATACCGCCAACACCTATATGAACGGCTCCTTCATCGCCGGCGTCTGGCAATTCGACCCGACGATGACCGCCATCGCCGTCGACACCGGGTCCACCGGCGGCCAGGGCTTCCACGCCGTCAGCCTGAACGACAACGCGATGAATATGACGGGTTCGATGTTCGCCCCGGTCCAGACCACGGGCGGCATGGGTCTCAACGTTATCTTCCGGGCCTCCGGCAACATCGCCACGCCGGTCGAGCTGATGGAATTCACCATCGAGTGACGCCGCGCTCCATGGCGATGTCACCCCAAAGAGCAGCTGGCTCCCGCCGACTGCTCTTTTCTCGTTTGTCCCGCGGCAGCACGCCAAGAGTCTCGCGGAGCCCGCTTCTTCGAGCTGCCGTGGCGGGACTGCTCGCCGCCGCTTTCTGCACCGGCTGCGGGCTCGGCGATCGACCCGAGCGCCTGAACGTGCTGCTGGTGACCTTCGACACCACGCGCGCCGACCATATCGGCGCCTACGGCCACCGGGCGGCGCGCACGCCGGTGCTCGACGCACTCGCCGCCGAGGGCGTGCTCTTCGAGTCCGCCTACGCGCCGGTGCCGATTACCTTGCCGTCCCATTCGAGCTTGATGACCGGCAAGGTGCCGTTCGTGCACGGAGTGCGCGACAACGGTCTTTTCGTGCTTGGCGATGAGCAGCTGACGCTCGCCGAAATCCTGAAAGAGCGGGGCTACCGAACCGCCGCCGCCATCGCGTCCTTCCCCCTCACCGGGCAATTCGGCATCGGCCAAGGCTTCGACCTCTTCGACGACCACGTGACCGCAGAGCTTGAAGATCTCTACGGCGAAAGGGTCGTGCCCAAGAACGGCATCTTTTTTGACGAGCGCCCCGCGGCGCGGGTCAACGACGCGATCTTGCCGTGGCTCGATGAAAACGCCGATGAGCCGTTTTTTCTGTGGGCCCACTATTTCGACCCCCACCACCCGCACCGCCCGCCGGCGCCTTACGACCAGCTCTTCGCCCATGACCTCTACGACGGTGAGATCGCCTACTCCGACGAGAGCTTCGGGGTCCTGCTGAAAAAACTCCAGGACCTCGGTGTCGCCGACCGCACGCTCGTCGTCTTTACGTCGGACCACGGCGAAGGCCGCGGCGAGCACGGGGAGTCCACCCACGCCCTGCTCAACTACAACTCGACGCTCCGCGTGCCGCTGATCTTCTCCAAGCCCGGCGGTCCGACGGGGCGCCGCGTGGCGCAGAGCGTGAGCACCGTCGACATCATGCCGACCATCTTGGAGCTCCTCGGCGTCGACCTGCCCGAGGAGCTCGACGGCCAGATCCAGGGCGAAAGCCTCGGCCGCTTCTTCGGCGCCGAAGAAGATCCGGGCGACGGCCGCTCGCGCCGCCAGATCTACGCCGAGACCTTGTCCCCCCGGCTGACCCGCCAGTGGGGAGAGCTGCGTACCCTCTTCTACGGCGACTACAAGCTCATCCACGGGCCTCGCCCGGAGCTCTACGACCTCGCCCGCGACCCGCGGGAGCTCGAAGACTTAATCGCCACCGAACCGGATATCGCCCGCGACCTCGAGCGACGCCTCGAAGGCTTTATCGCCGACAACGCCGTCTCGGACATCGACGCCTCGGTGGCGCTCGACGAAGAGAGCGTCCGCAGGCTCCAGGCCCTCGGCTACCTCCAGTCCTCCGGCGACAAGGTCGGTCCGCTCGAGGAGCAGCTCCGACAAGACGGTGAGGCGCCGCAGGACCACGCCGAGACCATATCGATCTACAGTCAGGCGAAGTCAGCCCTGGCCTCGGGGCGCTCCCTCGAAGCCCGCGACCTTCTGCGGGACCTGCTCAGTCGCGACCCCGGCAACGTCCACTACGTCGAGCTCGAGCTCACCGTCGCGCGGCAGCTCGGACAGGCGGACGAAGCTTTGCGACTGCTAGACCAGCTCAGTGAATCCTCCGCCGCGACGGGCTATCCTCCGGTCGAGCGGATCCAGGGCCTGCGGGCGGAGATCTTCCTGCAGCGCGGTGATATCGACACGGCCTACGACTACTACCGGGAGGTCGTCGCGGTCGCCCCCTCGGCGCCGATCCTCCACCGCCTCGCCCAGATCCATCAAATCCGCGGCGAAGACCGGGAAGCCCGACGATTCCTTGAGAAGTCGATCGAGGAAGACGCGGGCTTCGCCCCCGCCCACCTGGACCTGGCCGTGTCCCACGCCGTCGGGGGCGACGTCGAGGCGGCCCAGGCCTCCTTCACCGAGGCCCTTCGCCTGCAGCCCTACGCCGCGCGGGCCCATTACAACTTCGCCGCCTTCCTCGCCCAAACCGACCAGATCGTCGCGGCGATCGAGCGCTTGGAGCGGGCCCTCGAGCTGCGCCCCGCCTACCCGCAGGCCCTGCAGGCGCAGGTGGAGCTCCACCTCCTTGACGGCGACCTCGACGGCGCCCGCACCTACATGGCGCGCCTTGAAGCGCAGGCCCCCGGGTCCGCTCCGCACCAGGCGGCCCGCGAGCTGATGACGGGATACCTGGAACGATGATGCCCACGACCTACGAATCGCCGGCCCGGCTGGTCCCCCTCGTCGCCGGCTTGTCTCTATGGCTTTTCTCGCTCTCCGGGTGCGGCGGCGGGGCCCCGCCGGCGGCGCCCGCTGAAGACGCCAAAGCGGGGGCCGCCTTCGGCTTCACCGACGCCGACCCCGGGACCGTGCTCGCCTCCGATCGCCTCGGCGCGATCACCTGGGGCGATGTGGACGCCTTCATCCTGCAACTCGGACCCGATCGCCGCTGGCCGACGTCGACGAGCCCCGGGGAATGGCTCAAGGGCCTGACCCGGCGGGTCGCCATCGATCGCCTCCTCCACGACGAGGCCGCCCTCGTCGGCGCCGACCAGGACCCCGAATTCAAGAAGCGCGAACGCTCGATCCTGCGCACCGCCTACTCCAACGCCTACCTCGCGACCTTGCCCCCGGATGCGCCGCCCGACGACGACGTCTTGGCCGAGCTCTACGAGGAACACCGGGACGAATTCAACAGCCCGGAGCGTCGGCGGGTGCTCAACCTGTTCAAACGCTGGACGGGCGAAGACCGCGGCCCGGTCCTCGAAGAGCTCGAAGGTTTCCGGCAGCGCCTGGTCGCCGGCGAGAATTTCGAAACCCTCGCCCGGGAGCACTCCGATTCGGAAACGCGCCACCGAGGCGGCCTGATCGGCTTTGTCCAGCGGGGGCATTTCACCGCAGACTTCGACGCGCTCGTGTTCGGCCTCGAAGTGAACGTCCCGAGCCAAGTCGTCTCGACCAAGGACGGCGGCCACCTCTTCGCGGTCACGAATGTGCTCGAGGCCCGCTCCCTCGGTCTCGAAGCGGTTCGGCCGCTGCTTTTTCAGCGGTGGCGCGCCGGAAGGGCCCTCGAACGACTCCAAAATGCCGCCGGCGCCTTGCCCCTGGCCGCGGACGCCGAGAGGATGGCGCCCCGGAACGTCGCCTCGGTGCTCCAGGCCCAGCGCCGGCAGACCACCGTGCTCAAGGTCGGAGACTTCCAGCTCTCCGCCGGAGATCTCTACGAGCTTGTCCGCCAGGCGTCGCGTCTGCTCGGACCCCAGCGGCCTCCGGACCTCGCCCGGGTGTTGCTGGATGAGATCGAAGCCCGAGAGATCCTCTACCAGACGCTGCGGGACGATCCCGCTTTCGAAGCGCCCGCGGACCAGATCGACCGGACCCGTCGGCGCCAGCTGATCGACTATTTCGGCGAGCGCCGCCTCGCCAGCTGGCTTGACCGCCAGCCGGCCCTGATGCAGGCCCACTACGACTCCAATATCGGCCGTTTCTCTTCGCCGCCTCGCCTCGACGTCACCCGCCTCGCCGTGCCGAGGGGAGCCGGCGACGCCGAGGTCATGGCGACCTTGGAAGCCGCCGTCGATCGGTTGGACCGGGGCGACGACACGCTCGAATCGCTCGCCGAAGTCCTCAAAGGCGAGCTTTCGACGCGGCAATCGCTCACACCCGCACAGCTCGCCGCCGTCGACCCCGGCGCCCGCCCCTTCGCCACCCTGCTGCGGGAAGGCGAGCATTCGCCACCGATCAGCTCTCCGAGCCACTTCGTCATCCTCCGCCTCGACCGGCGCCAAGAGCCCGTCGAGCGTCCCCTGGCGATGGTCCGGGACGCGGTCACTCGCCACTACATCGACACCCGGGGCGCCGAGGCTTTTTCCCAGATGAGCGAAGCCCTGCTCGAAGACGCAGGCTTCCAGCCCGACGAGGCGGCCATCGGCGGTCTCTTGGGCGGATAGGCGCTGCGCCGGCCGGCCGAAAACGGGGTTCTTTCTATAGGTCAGTGCCGGTGCGGGTGCAGCGCCAAGCCGGCGTCGGGTAGGGGGACCGGCGGCAGATCGAGGACGCGGAAAACCCCTTCGCCTTCAAGCAGCTCCACGTGGGCATCGAGGGGCGGCGCCGTCGGCCGCTCCACCCGGCCCGATGGCCAGCGCACTTCGACGGCGAGAATCGCCGACGCTTCGCCGAGTCCGATTTCCTGCTGCAGGCTCGAGGAGCCGAAGCTGCCGCCGGTGCCGACCGTGCGGAAAAGGCTCCGGGGCCCGTCCGGCGTTTCAAGGTCGAGGCGAATGCGCGCGCCGAATGCGGAACGGTCAGACTCCCGGCCCACAAGACGCATCGTGACCCAGCGTCGGCCGTGTCCGGGGTTCACGAACACGGCGTTGGGATAAGTATCGCCTTCAAAGGCACCCCCCATGACCGCAAGCACGTCTTGGTCTCCGTCGGCGTCGAGGTCGGCGAAGGCGATGCCGTGTCCTTTTTGCAAGTGACCGGCGCCGGAGCTGGTGGTGATATCCAAGAAGCGCTCGCCGCCGTCGTTGCGGAAGAGCTGATTCGGCACGAGGGCGGCGAAGTCCGGCGCGCCGGTCCCGACGTAAAGGTCGAGCCAACCGTCGTTATCGACATCGCCGAAATTCGCCCCCATGACCAGGCGGGCCCGATCTAAGCCCGCCGTCGCCGTGCGGTCTTCGAAGGTCCCGTCGCCGCGGTTGCGGAAGAATTTCGAAGGGTTGAGGGCCGGCGCGTCGATGAAATAGCTGGCGATCACCTCGGCTGCCCGCGCTTCGACGAAATAGCTCGAGTAGCCCGCGACGAATAAATCGAGCCAGCCGTCGTTGTCCGCGTCGAAGAACCACGTGGCGAAGGAGCCGACGATCTCCCCGACGCCGGCCCGGTCCGTGACGTCTTCGAAGAGCACGCCGTCGGTCGCTCCGCGGTGGCGAAGGAGCCGATTCGGTCCGCCGAAGCAGGACAGGTAGAGGTCGGGCCAGCCGTCGTTGTCGACGTCGCCCCAGGCCGCGCCTTTGATCGGGCCGCATTGGATGGCGCCGAGCTGCTCCGTCACGTTCTCGAAGGCGAGCTCTCCGGAGGCGCCCAGATTCCGGTAGAGCTCGAGCGGGTGGGGGTCGCCCGGGAAGCCTTCATTCCCGATGAAAAGATCGAGCCAGCCATCCCGATCAAAGTCCGCGAAAACACCCACCTGCGTCGGATGAAAGCTCAACAGGCCCGCCCGCTCGGTGGCGTCTTCGAATCGGCCCGCCCCGTCGCCGAGCAGGAGTGAGTTCGGCACGCGCCCTTGGCCCCGGAGCCACGCCCCGCGCAGCACCAGCACGTCAAGGTGGCCGTCGTTATTGACGTCGCCGTGGGTGATATTGAGGCCGCCGGTCAAGCCGGCGAGCCCCGCCTCCTCCGTGCGCTCTTCGAAGACGAGGCGCCCCTCGGCAGAAACCGTCTGGCGAAAGAAGCGCAGCGGCTCGGCGGCTCCCCAGGCGGACGTCATGACGTCCGGGCGACCGTCGCCGGTGAAGTCGTCGACCGCGACGCCCCCCGCCGTGCCGACGGTATCGAGGCCGAGGGCCGGCGCCAGGTCAACAAAACGGCCGATGTCGTCCGCCGATTCAAAGGCACTCGGCGGCACGCGCCACGCTTCCGGCACGCCGTCCGGGTAGCGCCCCAGGGTCATCGCCGCCAAGTTGTAGAGCCATCGGTGCGTGTAGTTGTCCGGGTTTTCTTCGAGCAGCGGTTCCAGCACCTCGAGCGCCGCCGTCGAGCCATCCTTCTGGCGATGGACCCCTTCTCCCCGGATCGGCATGAGGCACGAATCGACGTTATGCCCGCTGACACAATTCTCCTGCTCGCCGCGTCGTAAATGGGCGAGGGCGAGGCGCATCTTCAGCCGACTCGACAAACCTTCGGGGTGGACTTCGGGGTTGTTCAGCACCGCCTGGATGGCTTCCTCTAACCCCTCGGCGGCTTCCGCCGAATGGCCGACGTTAAGCTGCTCCTGCGCCAGCATGACAGCGGCGCGCACCCGCTCCTTCTCCGTGCTGGGCGCCGGTAAAGCCTTGAGGAAGGCGAGGCGGTCGGCGTTGGCAAATGGATTCGCCATCGGCTTGCTGGCACGGCGGATAGCGAGCAGCCGATCGGCCATGCGACGATTAGAAGCCGGCGGCGCCGATGCGGCGACGTCGGTCACGGGCTGCTCCACACCCGCAGCGTCCGGCGGATCGGGGGCGGCTGAGCGCGGGTCGCATCCGATCCCACCGAGACCCCACAGGGCCGCGGCGGCGAGCAGCCATCCCCCGCGATGGATTCGAGTTTTCATCACAGTCCAGACCTCCATGTGAATTCGAGCTCAGCCGCCAGCTCCGCCAATACCGCTTGGCGCAGCTCGTCGGCCCGCATCTGCCCGAGGCGTTGCTCAATCTGCGGCCGGGCTTCCTCGAGGGTCATCGGACGCTTGGCTTCGAGGCCGTCGAGGCGGACGATGGCGAAGTCGGAGTCGGTCCGGAAAATCTCGCCCACCTCCCCCAACTCGAGCGCCAGAAGCGCGCGCAGGACATCGAGCCCGAAACGCCCCGCGAGCTGCCGGCGGGAGACCCAGCCGACGTCGCCGCCGTCCCCGGCGGAGGGGTGGTTGGAGTGGCTCGAAGCCGAGGCGGGAGAGACGCGGACGCTTACGGCACGGGTACGGTTGACGACCGTGGTGGGGCTGCTCGACGAAGAATCGCAG
>JBCDKB010000130.1:0-17985 GCA_038747035.1 Acidobacteriota bacterium
ACCGGCTGCCTGCACCTCAAGACCGGCTGCACGGCGCCCGATGACCGGACGGTCCTGCTGAACTCGGGGTGGGTGGACCCGCGGCCCTTTGCGGACTTCCGAAAGCTCGAAGTGCCGGCGTCCGAGCCTTTCGGGGCGAATGTTCTACCCCTCGGCGACGGCGTGGTCGCCTTGCCGGCTGAGTTCGCCGAGACTCGGGACCTGCTCATACGCTCCGGATTCAGAGTCGAGAGCCTGGCGATTTCAGAGTTCCTCAAGGCCGAAGCCGGGCTCACCTGCATGAGCTTGTGCTTCAGAGACCCTGATTAAGGCGAGGCGGTCGACGTCGGGGTCGAGCGTTGCTTTGGTCGACGCTCGTGCCTGAAGTCTTCGCCCGCTCTGGACGAGGACTTCAGGCGCGGCTAACGGCGCGGTCGGGGGCAAGCCCCTCCCCTGACCTGAGACTTACGATTCGGTTGTTTCACGCCTTGTGATCCGCTGGCTGGGGGGCGGCGCTGAAACGACTCCGGAAAAGGCAAAGAGGCTCGGCTCCGCCTCGCGGGAGGGGACAAGCCCCTCCCCTACTCCGGAGAGTGGAGCCGGGGGGGCAAGCTCTTCCTCAACGGCGGGAGGGGACAAGCCCCTCCCCTACTGCGGAGAGTGGAGCCGGGGGCAAGTTCTTTCGCGCCTACAGGGGTCGCGACCCAAGTGAAGGGCGAGAAGCACGTCACTCCGGCGTAGGGGCTGGGCTTGTCCCAGCCCGCTGCCACGAGACGGAGCTTCAGCCCCTCCATCGAGTTCGAGAGCCTTTCAGCGGCTTAAGGAGGCTCGGCTTCGCATCGCTGAGGCGGGGACAAGACCCGCCACTGACTTGAAACTTACGATTCGGTAGTTTCACCCCGTGTGATCCGCAGGCTTGACGGCGGCGCTGGAACGACTTCGGAGGGCGATCTGCCGCGGCCAGCCCCGGTTTAGCCCGGGGTAAAAGGCTACGAGTGCACTTCGATCGGCGAGTGCGGGACGACTTCCCGGACTTGCTTGCGGATTTTGTCGCTGAACACCTTGTCGTTCGGGCGCATGCGGACGACCGAGAGACCGGCTTTGGCCTTGCGCTTGAACTCGCCCCAGGTCCGCACCCGCAGCAGGCCGCGGGCGATGTAGGCCGGACGGAGGTAGAAACCCTTGTAGCACTTGACCAGCATCTCTTGTAGCTCGCGGCGGGTGAAGTTCTCTTCCCACACCGGCAGCTCGAAGCCGGGGCGCGGATTCTCAGCGAAGAGGCGCCACACGTCCTCTTTGATGATGCCGGCCTCGAGGCCCCGCTGGTAAATCTCGGTGCCCGGGTAGGGGCAGAAAATCGTGAAGTGCACGTAATTAGGATCGAGCTCGCGGGCCAAGCGGATCGAGTCCTGCATGTCCGCGGCGGTTTCGGTCTGCTGGCCGATGATGAAATACGCCAGCGTTTCCATACCCGCGTCCCGGGTCCACTTGAAGGCATCTTTGATGCGCGCGATGGTGCTGTTCTTTTTGATCACCTTCAGCATGCGATCGTTGCCGGACTCGACGCCGTAGTGGATGCGGTCGCACCCCGCGGCGGACATCGCTTCGAGCAGCTCTTTGGTGACCGTATTGACGTGCGCCCGCACGTCCCAGCGGAAGTTGAGGCCGCGCTGCTGGATCTCTTCACAGAGCTCGAAGACCCGATCGCGGCGGACGGAGAAGGTGTCGTCGTAGATGAAGGCTTCGTCGATACCCAGCTCGATGCAGCGCTCCATCTCGTCCGCCACGTGCTTGGCGCTATTCCACCGGAAGCCGGAGAGTACGGGCGAGTAGGGTCGGTCGCAGAACGTGCATCGGTACGGGCAGCCGCGGCTGGTCATCATGGTGGTGATGGTGTTGCTGCGGCCGAGTAGCGACGTGTAGTCATCGACTTTGAGCAGGTGCCTGGCGGGGAAGCCGAGGCTATCGAGGTCGTTGGTCGACGGGGCGACGCCGTTATTCTTGATGGCACCGTCCGGCTTCTCGAAGACCAGCCCTTCAAGGTCCTGCCACAGCTCGGGGCGCTCGAAGGTGTCGAGGAATCTACGGAAGACCAGCTCGCCTTCGCCGAGGATGAGGAAATCGACCTCGGGGCGCCGGATCGTCTCCTCCGGGAAGAGGTGGACGTGGGGGCCGCCGAGGATGATCGTCGCCTGCGGCGCGATCTTGCGGATGACTTGGCAGGTCAAAATGACGTCGATCAAGGTGAACGTCATCGCCGTGATGCCGACCATGTCGAATTCTCGGTCCCGCAGCGTCTCTTCCAGCTCGACGTAGTCCCAGCCCGGCGGCTGGGTATCCAGGACCTGGACGGAGTGTACGGTTTCCTGCTCGAGGTAGCCGCCCAGCATCAGCAGGCCGAGCGGCGGATTGAAGCCGCGGTGCTTCTCGACGATGGCGGGGTTCTTGCCGATCAGCTCGTTGAAGCGGGGGGGATTGATCAGCAGGATCCGCTTGGGGATCGGCTTGAAGCCAGCTGAGGCATCGGCACTGGTCTGGCCGATGATGGGAAGCGCCGGGGCCATAGGCGTGTCTCCGATCGCGGGTCTATGCGGGCGTCTTGACCGGGCTCGAGCGGCCCGGTCGCGGCGGGCCGACGCAGATTAACACACGGAATATAAGGCTTTAGGGGCGATCGATGCGGTAGATCGTCCCGTCCGAAGTTCGCTCCACGACTTCGAGCGGTAGTCGCCCGAGCAGCTCCTCTTCCGACGGCAGGTAGTGGCGGCGTGAGGGACTGTAGAAGACGATCATGCCGGCGTCGCCGAGCTCGGAGTCGAGCGCTTCCATTTTTTCGTCATAGTCCGGGAGACGGATGTCGCGGCTGTCGAGACTGTAGACCTGGGGCAGCCGCAGGCAGGACTTGCCGGTCAGCAGGTAAAGGTAGTCGTCGATATTGGTGAAGACCGTGCCCGTCGGCTCGATGTCTTTGAATGCTTCGACCACCGCCCGCGGATGCTTTTGAAGGATGCCGAAGGTCTTCGCCGGGTCTGAACCGAGGTAGGCGGAGCGTCCGGCGAAGGCGACCAGGGCGAGCCACGCCAGTGCGCACACCGCCGCGCCGAGCTGACGCCGGAAACGAAACTGCGGCAGCCGGTCGCGCGCGGCGCGCGCCGCGGCGCATCCCGGGAGCAAGAGCGGCCAGAGCAGCGGCGCGAAGAGCGGCGCCAGGGCCCGCGTATCGAGCGGCTTATGGAGGCCGTAACGGTAGGTGCCGGCGAGCATGATCGCGACATAGGGCAGCGCAAAGGCCGCCGCCGCCGTCACCAGGTGGCGGGCCCGGAAAGGGCGCTCCGCCGGGGCCTCGCCCCGCCCCGACGCGAGGGCGATACCGAGCAGCAGCACCGCCAGCAAGGCGAGAAAAATGCCTTCGGGCGATCCCGTCCAGCGGCGCAGCGTCTCGGCGCCGAGCGCCAGATTTTGACTGGAGAAGGCGAATCCGCTCGGCGCGCGGTCTGTGCCGAGGTAAGGCCGTCCAAAGACCGCCAGGTTGCGCAGTAGCCAGAGCAGGAGCGGCAGCCCGCCGATGACGCCGAAGAGCGTCGCGCGGCGCAGCTTGCGTCCCCACGCGACGCCCGGCTGCGCGAGCAGCGCCAGGCCGCCGCCGGCGACGGCGGCGACGCCCGGATAGCGGATGAGCATCGCCAGTCCGGCGAAGAGGGCGGCCGCGCCGACGGCCTTCGCTTTTTCCGGATCGGCGAGGGCGCGGGCCAGGGCGACGATGAAGAGCATGCACGCGACGACGAAGGCCGTTTCCGACCACACCTTGTTGAAGAGTTTGATCAGATCGCCGGACGCGAGCGCGAGCAGCGCGGCGGTCGCCATCAGCCAGTGGGAGTGGCCGGCGCGGCCGACGGCCCAGGCAAAAAGACCCGCGAAAAGGGCGAAGAGCACGGCGTGCAGGCCCGGCGCAGCGGCCATGATGTCGCCGCCGGCGACAAAGCCGGCGGCCGCCAGCAGGATCGGATAGCCCGGCGGATAGATCGGCTTCGCCGGGGTGGAGTAGCGCCGCACGTCGACGAAGCCCTGGCCCGAGTGGATCCCTTCCGCCATCGTGAAATACGACACGGAGTCCGGGCTGTAGCCGAGGTTGCGCTCCGCCGAGCGCAGTACCAGGAGCGCCGCGGCGACGGCGGTGACCGTGAGGATGCTCACCGTGACCCAGCGTCTCATGGCTGGTCCTCGGCCTCGAGAAGCCACGGTCCGAGGGCCAAGGCGTCGGCGGCGCCGCGTCCGAAGGAGCGCAGAGCGTCCTCCGGCGAGCACACGATCGGCTCGCCGTGGAGGTTGAAGCTGGTATTGAGCACCAGGTAGTCCCCCGTCCGCTCGCCGACGGCCTCGATCACCCGCCAGAAGCCGGGCGCCACGGATCGGCGTACGACCTGGGGCCTCAGCGTACCGTCGGTGTGCACCACCGCCGGGAATCGGTCGCGGTACTCCGGCTTGACGTCGAAAGTCTCAACCATGAAGGGCGAATAGGTGTAGTCGTCGAGGTAGCGCGCCGCGTGCTCTTCCTGGATCGCCGGGGCGAAGGGCATGAATTCATCACGCCCGAGCCTCGAGTTGAGCCTTTCTTCGACGGTTGGGTCGCTCGCCAGGGCGAGGATCGACCGGTGTCCGAGGGCCCGCGGGCCGTGTTCGAGGCGTCCGGTGAAACGGGCGACGATCTGGCCCGAGGCGACGCGCCGTCCAACCTCGGCGTCGACGTCGGGAAAGCGCTCCGCTCGATCCTCGAGTCCCCGGCTGCGGATCGCCGCGAGAATCTGGTCGTCACCGTAGCCGGGCCCGAGGTAGCTGTGTTTCTGTCGTCGCCTCGGCGGTGGTTTCTTCGCCCGCCGCCACGCGACGTCGAGGGCCGCGCCGGCGGCGACGCCGGCGTCGGTCATGGCCGGCGGCACAAAAAGCTCCCGGACGCCGGGCAGCTCCCGCAGCCGCTGGTTCGCCTTCACGTTCATGGCGGCGCCGCCCACCAGCACCACCTGGCCGACGCCGCGGCGTTCGACGTGGTGGCCCACGATCTCGGCGAGCACGTCTTCGAAGTGGGCCTGGACGGCGGCGGCGATGTCTTCCCGGCGGTAGCGTTCGGCGTCGCGGCGGACCTCGAGCGCCCAGCCGTTGCCGAGCAGGTCCTTGCGGTGGCGGAGCTTGAGACGCTCCGGGTCCTCGACGTGCAGCACGGCCTTCGCCCGCCGGCGGTAGGGCGCCGGATCGCCGTCGGCGGCGAGCCCCATGACCTTGCCTTCGCCGGTGAGCTTCTGGAAGCCGAGGCCCAAGCTAGCGTTCGCATAGAACTTGCCGAGGGATGCCTTTTCGCTGGCTCCGGCGAGGAATTCAAGCTCGCCGCCCCGGCCGCGGTAGAGCGCGGTGGAGTAGCCGTCGCCGGAGCCGTCGACCACGAAGATGAGGGCGTGGTCGAAGCCACTCCCGTGATAGCCGAGGCGGGCATGGCAGAGGTGGTGGTCGACGAGCTCGAAGGGCACGTCGGCGGGGCGGGACGGCCAGCGCCCGAGCTGTCGATCCAGGATCCGCCGGTTGGCGATGCGCTCGGCGACGCGAAACGGCGGGATGCCGCGGAGGGCGTAGTAAGCCGTCCACAGACGGTATTGCAGGCGCCATTTGGCGCCCACGGAACGCTCGAAGGCGAAGCGCTCTGGACGCCAGCGCACCACCGGCGTCGGGTCGTAGATGCCGCAGACGGCGATGGCGTCGAGGTCTTCGGCGGCGGCGCCCGCCGCCGTGAGCACGGCGTCCATCGAGTGGAGGGGCAGGCCGAAGTCGACCTTGCGGCGCGATAAACGCTCTTCTTCCACCGCCGCCGTCACCTCGAGGCCGTCCACCAGGGCGGCCCCGCAGTTGTGCCAGTCGAAAAGTCCGAGGACTTTCATGGTGCGGAGCGTCGACTTACGGCGTGCGCCGGAAGTTATTGGGCACGCGGTGGTTGATGATCTCGGCGAGCAGGCCGACCACGCCGATCTGGAGTCCCGAGAGCAGCAGCACCAGGGTCGACGTGTCGGCGAGTTTGCCGAGGACCGAGAAACTGAAGAGTCCCCAGCCGGCGCCGGCGCCGATCAGCCCCAGGGCCAGCGGCAGGAAGATCTTGAGCGGTGAGAAGTAGAGCGCGATGCGCAGGATCAGGTGGAGAAAATTGAGCGTGTCGCTGATCGGGCGGATTTTGGAGCGGCCGATCCGCGGGCGGTACTCGATCGGCACGTAGCGCACGGCGAAGGCGTTTGATTCCATCGCCAGGGTGATGGTCGTCGTGAAGGAAAAGCCGTCCGGAAAAAGGGAGTAGAAAAGCAGCGCGGCGTCACGCCTGAAGACCCGGAGGCCGGAGTTGACGTCGGGGATCGAGCGGCCGCAGGCGAAGTCGGCGAGGCGGCCGAGGATCCACTTGGCGGGGCGACGCGCCCACGGAATGGCGACGCGGCCGAGGCTGCGCTCACCGACGACCATGTCGGCGTTGTGCTGGACCAGGCCGGTGAGCAGCTCCGGCAGGCGCTCGCTCGGGTAGGTGCCGTCGGCGTCGGTGATGGCGATGATCGGGAAGCGCGCGTGGCGGAGGCCGCTCTTCAGGGCGGCGCCGTAGCCGCGGTTGGACGGATGGCGGATCAAGCGCACGCGATCGCCGACGGCGGCCTGGGCGGTGCGGTCACTGGAGCCGTCGTCGACGACGACGATCTCGTACTCGAGGCCCGTCGAGTCGAGGGCCGCTTCCACCGAGCGCAAAACCGACTCGAGACCGTGCTCTTCATTGTAGGCCGGCACCAGCAGGCTGACGCCGGCGCCGACGAGCGGCGGCGCGTCGAGACTCGGTTCCGCCGTCAAGGCTGCGGGTCCCCGCCGACCGCAAGCAGGCGATGGAGGAAGGACTCGACGTCGACCGGGCGACCGGACTCGAGGCTCTCGTGGGCGGCGAAGAGGCAGGCGGTGGCGCGGAGGGTTTCCGGCCACGTCAAGAGCGTATTGTCCTCGCCGCGGACGGCCTTGATGAACTGGTCGAGCTGCCCGCGGTGGCCCATGTCGCGGCGCTGCTTGGTGCGTTTCTCGCTCCGACCGTGGGTGTGGAGGCGCTCGAAATCTTCGAGCACGCCGACCTGCCCCTTGGCGGAGACGGTGATGCGCTCGCGGGGCTGGCCGGCGGCGCCGGACTCGTTGAAGACGATATGGGCCGACGCGTCGCCGTAGTCGATCGTCACCGCATAGTTCACCAGCCGCCGCAGGTCTTCCGGGCGTCCGCCGAGGGCCGTCGCCGAGACGCGTTGGGGTTCGCGGTCGATGAGCAGGTGGCACAGGTCGATGAAGTGCTCGGCTTCGGCGATCAGGCGGCCGCCGCCGTCCACCGGATCGAGGCTCCAGTGGTCGACGGGAATGCGCGGCGGGGTGACGTGGTAGACGACGCTATCCACCGGGCCTTCGAGCCAGTCGCGGAGTGTCTGCACCAGCGGCGCGTACCGGCGATTGAGGCCGAGGGCGATAAGCGGCACGTCGGAATTCGGTAAGGCCTCAAGATCACGCAGCAAGGCGCCGAACTCTTCGGCGGTGGAGACGAGGGGCTTTTCGACGAAAAGCGCCTTGCCGCTCGGCAGGCCCCGCCGCAGGTGCTCGGCGTGCTGGGCGTGGCCGGAGCAGATCATAACGGCGTCGGTGTCGGCGTCGTCGTAGATGGCGTCGACGTCGGTGGTGACGTGGGAGGCCTTGACGGATTTCGCCACCGTCGCCGCCATCTTGCCGGTGGCCGAGGCCAGGCCGCGGACCCGCACGCCTTTGATTTTCGCCAGCGCCGGCAGGTGGGTGCCGAGGGTGTGGTTGCCGCAGCCGATGATGCCGACGCCGAGTGTGCTTTTGCGGGAGCGCTTGCGTCGCGATCGGGGCTCGATCTGGAGGGTGCGGCTCCTTTCGAGGGGCTTTGACGCGTCGTAGTCCAGCAGCGCAGCGACGCCGGGGAGCGTGCCGTTGCGAATCGCGTCGAAGGCGTCCTGGGCGCGGTCGAGGGTGAACTGCCCGCCGACCAGGGGCGTGAAGTCGACGGCGCCGGCGTCCACCAAGCGCACCAGCTCGGCGAGGTTGCGCTGCTCGGTCCAGCGCACGTAGCCGAAGGGGTAGTCGACCCGGCCTTTGTCGTAGGCGCGGTGGTAGCTGCCGGGGCCGTAGGCTCGGGAATAGCGCAGGTCGATCTCTTTGTAGAGGAATTCTTTCGGGTGCACGTCGAGCTTGACGTAGCCCACGATCACCACCCGGCCTTGCCGCCGGGTGATCGCCATCGACTGATTGATAACCGTCGAGGAATGGCTGCTGGCGCAGATCAGCGTCGCGTCGACGCCGTGCTTGCCGGTGAGGTCGGCGACGCGCTTGTCGAGGTCGGGGGTGACGGTGAACACCCGGTCCGCGCCGTTCGCCAGCGCCAGGTCGGCGCGCTTCGGGTCGAGGTCGATGCCGATGACGACGCAGCCGGCGGCTTTGGCGACCATGGCGGCGATCTGGCCGACCAGGCCGAGGCCTAAGATCGCCACGGTCTCGCCGAATTGCACCTCGGCCCGGCGCAGCGCATGGATAGCGATGGCGCCGACGGTGACGAACGCCGCCTGCCGCAGCTCGACGCCGTCCGGGACCTTGACCAGATGATTGACGGTGGGCGCCGCGACTTCGGCGTGGCCGGTGGCGGCGTAGGCCACGCGGTCGCCGGGCCGGAAGTCCCGGACGCGGGCGCCGACGTCGAGGATCTCGCCGGCGCCGCTGTAGCCGATTTCGCGGGGCGTGATCATCTCCTGCCAGACGCGGCGGGCGGTTTGCGTGAGACCCGCCGAGAAGATCGTCTGCTGAACCGCGTTGCGCATCCAGGGGTCGGCGAGCGTCTGCTTGACCAGCTCGGCGGGGGTCTTCGACAGCGTGCCCAGCTCGGTGCCGGAGCTGATCAGCGAGAAATGATTGCGCACCAGGACCTGGTCCGGGCCGACGTGGGGCTCCGGATACTCGGCCGTCGTGACCCGGCCTTTGCGGTCGATGACGCGGCGGATGACTTGCTTCACGGTGGGTGCTCCATGGGCGTGGGCCGGCGGTGTCTCCGGCCCCCGGCCGATCGTATCCCGAGTGCCGTCGCCGTCGCCGCCGATGTTACGATCCACGGGGCGGGCTGTCCGTTCCGTCGCCTTTCCTCCATGCGCATTCTTGTTGATCTCACCCACCCGGCGCATGTCCATTTTTTCCGCCACCCGATCGGCGCGTGGTGTTCGCGGGGGCACGACGTCGTGCTCACCACCCGCGACAAGGACCTGACGCTCGAGCTGGTGGAGCGCTTCGGGCTCGGAGAGCTCGTCGACCGCGGCCGCAGCCTCGGCTCAGCGCAGAGCGGCTTGGCGGGACTCGGCTTGGAGCTCATCGGCCGCACCGCCAAGCTGTGCCGGGTGGTGCGCCGCGTCAAGCCCGACGTCATGGCGGCGATCGGCGGCGTGTTCATCGCCCAGGCGGGCTTCTGGACGCGGGTGCCGTCGGTGGTTTTCTACGATACCGAGCACGCCACGCTGCAGAACGCTTTGACCTATCCCTTTTGCACCGCCGTGGTGACGCCGCGCTGCTATGGCGCCTGGGTGCCCCGGCGCAAGCACCGGAGCTACGCCGGGTACCACGAGCTCGCCTATACCCATCCGCGGTACTTCACCCCCGGGGCCGAGCGGCTCAAGCCCTTCGGCCTCGCCGCAGGCGAAGCCTTTATCGTTTTGCGCTTGGTGTCGTGGGGCGCGTCCCATGATGTGGCCGACCACGGCTTCACCGCGGTGCGATCCGCCGTCGAAGCGCTGGAACGCCACGCCCGGGTGGTGATCAGCTCGGAAGCGCCGCTGCCGCCGGAGCTCGAGTCGCGCCGACTCGGGGGCCCCCTTGAAGACGTCCACCACCTGCTG
Organism: Acidobacteriota bacterium; assembly: GCA_038747035.1. GTDB lineage: Bacteria > Acidobacteriota > Thermoanaerobaculia > Multivoradales > J023 > JAUIJL01. The sequence continues at coordinate 9,915 of JBCDKB010000130.1, forward strand.
GCCTTCGCCCGGCTGGTGATCGGCGAGAGCGCCACCATGGCGAGCGAGGCGGCGACCCTCGGCACGCCGGCGATCTTCGTCTCGACCTCCCGGCGCGGTTATACCGACGAGCAGCAGGAGCGGTACGGCTTGGTGTGGACCTTTGACCATCCCGAGCACGCCCAGCGGCAAGCCCTCGATAAGGCGGAGCAGCTCCTGACCCTGTCGCCGAAGGCGGGGGACTGGGCGGAGCGGCGCCAGGCTCTGCTGACGGACACGATCGACGTCACGGCCTTTGTGGCGGACCTGGTGGAGTCCCATGGCTGATCCGGCTGAACCGCTGACCGTGACCGGGTCGGGCCGCCGCCGCCGGGGCCTCGACGCCGTCCTCGCGTGGGCGAAGGACGAGGGGTATTACGGCCACAGTAAATTCGACGCCTTCAACAGCCCGGTGGTTCGAGCCGCGGTGCCGAATATCCTGCTCCTGCGGGCGGTGGTCGCCGCGCTGTGGGCCCGCTCCCCCGTCAATCCGCGGCCGCTCCTGCGCACGGAGAAATTTCGCAATCCCAAGGGCATCGGGCTCTTCGCCATCGCCTACCTGCGCCGCTATCGCGTCGCCGGCGACCCGGCGGACCTGGAGGAGGCCAGGGCGCTGCTGGCCTGGCTTGAAGAGCACATCGCTCCGGGGTACTCCGGGCCCTGCTGGGGTTACGACCACGACTGGTACGGGCTGCATTTCATGGCCGCCAAGGACAGTCCGAACATCATCGTCACCGGCAACGTCGCCTATGCCTTCACGGAGGCCTATGAGGTCACCGGCGATGCGTCCTATCTGCGCGTCGCCGAAGGGGTCGTGCGCTTCCTGCAGAACGACCTGGGCCGGTCCGTCGATACGCCGGAGATGCGCAATATCGGCTATATCCCGGGCAACGTCTGGGGGGTGATCAATATCAACGGCATCGCCGCCTCGATCCTGAGCCGCGTCGGCAAGTACACAGAGGATCAAGGCCTCGCCGACGAGGCGCGCCGGCTGATCGCTTTTATGATCGATAAGCAAACCCCCGAGGGCGCTTGGCACTACGCCTGGCCGGCGAAGAGCTCGAATGTCGCCCACGACAACTACCACACGGGCAACGTCTTGGACTGGCTCCTCGACTACCGTCGATACACCGGCGACGCTCGCTTTGAAGACGCCACCCGCCGCGGGCTCGAATTTTTTCGTCGTCATCTTTTTGAGCCGGACGGCCTGCCGAAGTGGCGCAGCGACCGCACCTATCCGGCCGACGCCCACGGCGCCGGCCAAGCGCTGGTGACCTTCTCGAAGGCCGCCCTCGAGCTCGATCCGAGCTTTCTCCAAGACGCCCGGCGGGTGGCGGGCTGGACGCTGGGGAATCTTCAGCATGCCAAGGGCTACTTCCATTACCAAAAGGGGCGCTTCTGGACGAAGCGCTACACCTTGATGCGCTGGTGCAATGCCTGGATGGCGTTCGGCCTCGCGAGCTTGCTGGTGGCCGAGTCCGAGTTCGGCGGAGGCGCCGACTAGCGTGTGCGGCATCGCCGGCCTCTACGGCCCCGGAGCGTCGCGGCCCGTCATCGAGGCGATGACGCGGAGCCTCCGCCACCGCGGCCCGGACGGCGACGGCGTCTTCGTCGACGGCGATCTCATGCTCGGCCATACCCGCCTGTCGATCATCGACTTGGAGACCGGCGACCAGCCCATGACCAGCGCCGACGGCCGCTACGTCATGGTCTACAACGGCGAGATCTATAACTTCCGGGATCTCCGACGGCGTCTCGAAGAGGACGGGCGCGTCTTCCGCACGGAGAGCGACAGCGAAGTGATCCTCGAAGGCTTCTGCGCCTGGGGCACGGACGTCTTCGCCCGCCTCGACGGCATGTTCGCGATCGCCCTGTGGGATTGTCGGCGCCGTCGCCTGGTGCTGGCCCGCGATCTCTTCGGGATCAAGCCCGTGCACTACTTAGAGACCGGCGACACCTTGCGTTTCGCCTCCGAGATCAAGGCTTTGCTCCAGGATCCGGCGGTCGAACGTCGCGTCGACTTCCAGTCGATGCACCACCTGCTGAACCTTCGCTTCATTCCCGGTGAGCGCACCCTCTTCGACGGTGTCCGGCGCCTGCCGCCCGGGCACCTGCTGGTCTTCGAAAACGGGCGGAGCCAGCTGCGGCCGTTTGCGACGCTCGAGCCGGCGAGCGAAGGCCCCGGCGGTCGCCGGGCGGTCGGGGACTACGCCGAAGGCGTGCGGCATTACTTGCGCGCCGCCGTCACGAAGCAGTTGGTGAGTGACGTGCCCCTCGGCGTGTCGCTCTCCGGCGGCCTGGACTCGAGCTCGCTGGTGGCCTTCATGGCCGAGTCGACGTCGTCGATCCAGACCTTCTCCCTCGGCTTCGGCGAGCCGACGGACGAGCTCGAGGATGCCCGTGTGGTCGCAGAACACTTCGGCACCGAGCACCACGAGATCACCCTCGACGCGGAGCCCCTGCGGCACTACCCGTCGGTGATCTGGGCGGCGGAAGAGCCCAAGGAGAACACCCTCCAGGGCTATTTGCTGTCGGCTTTCGCGCGCCGCCGCGTCAAGGCCGTGCTCGGCGGCCTCGGCGGGGATGAGCTCTTCGCCGGCTACACCATCCACCGATTCATCTCGGGGGCGGCGCCGATCCACGGACTGATCCCTGGAGTTCTGCGGCGCGCGCTCATGGCGCCGTGGAGCCGCGCCCTCTTCCGCCTCCAGGACCGTCCGGCCTGGCGGCGTTTCGACCAGTACCGTCGAGGTCTCCAGCTCGGCCTCTCCCTCGGCGATCCCTGCGGCTACTATTCGATCGTGCGCAACGTCTGGGACGGAGATCCCAGGGCCTGGAACCGCTATGGTCCAGCGTGGGACGGCGTTGACGTGGAGCCGACGCGGAGCGCCATCGAGCCCTTCTTCGCCGGGGGAATGCATCCACTGCGCCAGGTCCTGGAGACGGAGCTGCGGACGAAGATGGTCAACGATTTCTTGCTCAACGAAGACCGCACGTCGATGGCCCATTCCCTCGAAGTCAGGGTCCCTTTCCTCGACCGGGACCTCGTCCGCTATGCCCGGGAGATCCCCGTTGACCTGCTGGCGCCGGGCCGGGAAACGAAGGCGCTCTTTCGGCGCGCCATGGGTGGGCTCTTGCCGGCCCACACCCTGGGCAAGAAGAAGTGGGGCTTTACCGTGGACCCTTACCACCAGTTCCAGAAAGACCTTCGTTCCACGGCGCGCCGCGTCTTGAGCCCGGAGCGGGTGGCGCGCCGGGGTTGGTTTGACCCGGCTTATCTTCAGAGCATTGTGGACCATCCTCCGCACCCGCGGATGCGCTGGCACTACTTTTTCCTGTGGCTGGCCCTCGGCCTCGAGATCTGGGCTCGACTCTTCCTTGAAGGTGACGTGTCGAGCCCGCAGCTCGACCTGGAGGGTTACGCATGAGCCTCGGCAAGGCCCGGCGACGACTGGCCCTGTGGATCTCGATGATGCGCTACGGCAGGTCCCACAACCGGAAGTTCGCCCAGGAGCACCTCGATTTCTACCGGCGACTGGAACGCGATATCGAGCCCCGGCTCGGGCCGCTCCGGGGGCTGCGGATCTTGGAGGTGGGCTGCGGCAAGATGTCGTGGCTGACCCTGCTGCTCCACAGCGCCGGGGCCCGAGCCACGGGTTTCGACACCGAGTGGGTGGAGACGGGCTTCAAGCCGACGAAGTATTGGGGCCTGTGGCGGGCCAACGGCCTCGAACGGGCGCTCCGCACCTTAGCGTGGGACCTCTTCTTCGCCCGCACCTACTACCGCGAGCTGGAGCGTATCGCGCCCTTCCCGCTGCGCTTCGAAGGCCTCGACGTGCGCCGCCTGAGCGTCACGGACATGGATTTCGAGCCGGAGTCCTTCGACCTGATCGTGTCGCACGAGGTCTTCGAGCACCTGCCCGATATCGACGGCGCCCTAGAAGGCCTCGAGCGGATGATGAAACCCGAGGCGTTGACCTACCTCTACATTCACAGCTTCACGAGTATTTCCGGCGGACACCACATCGCCTGGAAGAAGCCGGACACCGAGCCGTCCGAGACGGTGCCGCCGTGGGATCACTTGCGGGAGCGGCGATTCCCGGACATCCCGTCCTGGATCAACGGCTGGCGGGAGCACCAATACCGAGCCTCCTTCGACGCCCGCTTCGACGTCGTCGAGTGGATCCCGAGCGCCCGCGAGGGCGAGGCGCTGCTGACGCCGGAGATCCGCAGGGAGCTTTCGGGCTACAGCGAGGACGAGCTTCTGACCAAAGGCTTCATCGCCATCGCTCGGCGTCGTCCGGCGTCGACTGGCGGCGCTGGTGGTGGAGCAGCTCCTCCAGATAGATCCGGTGGCGATTGAGCATGTCGCCGATGACGCCGGTATGGAGCGCCAAGAGCGCCAGGCCGACGAAGGCCCCCGACGTCACCCCCGCCCACGTGTGGGGGTAAAAGGCGCCCGTCTTGAAGTAGTGGCTCAAGAAGAAGCCGCCGAAGACCGCTGCGATCGTCAAGCACATCGCGGCGAGGGCGCCGAAGAAGCGCAGCGGGTGGTAGTCCCGGTAGGAGCGGAAAATGATGAACGCCGTGCGGAAGGCGTAATTCCACAGGTTGTTGGCGACGCGGCTTTTGCCGTGCTGGCGGACGCCGCGGACGCGGATCGGCACCTCGGTGATGCGCAGACCGCGGAAGGCGAGGTTGAGGAAGACTTCCTGGGTGTAGGTGAAACGCGCCAGCAGGTAGAGCTGGAGGGCGGCGCGCCGGTGGTAGCAGCGCATGCCGCAGGAGACGTCGTAAAACCGTTCCCCCGACAGATTCGAGACGAGTCGGCTCATCATGCGATTGCCCCAGATCTTGATCCCCGGCATTTCCGGAATCAGGCTCGGGTCGAGGAAACGCGACGCGGTGGCGAAGTCCGCCTCGCCGTCGAGGACCGGTCGGATCAGGGCCGGGATGTCGGCCGGGTTGAACTGGCCGTCGGCGTCGATGGTGGTGATGACGTCGAAACCGGCGTCGATGCCGTAGGCGAGGGCCGAATGGAAGGCCGCGCCGACGCCGCGATTTCTGTTGTGGCGAATGACCCGGGCCCCGGCGCCGCGGGCCCGGTCCCCCGTATCGTCGCTGCTGCCGTCATCGACCACCAGCACCTCGACGGCGTCGACGCCGGGGATCTCGCGGGGGATCCTGTCGATCACCGAGGCGATCGTCTGGCCCTCATTGAGCGCCGGCAGGGTCACCAATAGGCGCACCGGTGGCGACGGGGAAGCGGTCGCGGGGGCGGCCGCCGGGGCCGGGTCCTGATCCCGGGCCGAGGCCTGGGCCGTCGCGGTGTTAACCTGATCGGGCATGTCTGGAGGCGAGTCTAGCAGCGGGCCGGTGGACCCCGGGACGATCCGCGAGGTCCCGGCCGGCGAGGCCCTCGGCCCGGCGCCCGGGGAGGCGAGGTCGCGTCCGGAGTGGTTCACCGTCGATCGCCGGGTCGCGGCGGGGGCCCTGCTGCTCCTGGTCCTGGCCTGCGGCTGGGTTCGCTTCACCGGTCTTTCGGAGCGAGGACTCTTCGGCAGCGACGTCGTTTATTACACGAACCTGGCGGAGCGCTGGACGGAGGGCGATCGCGTCTACAGCCTCGCCGGTCGCCGGGCGGTCTACCGACCGGCCGTGCTGGGTCTCTTCGCCGCGTCTTTGGAGGTCTTGGGCTTCGAGGACGACTCGATCAAGCGGTTGAACGCCGGCCTCGATACCGTCAACGTACTCTTGGTCTTCGCGCTCACCTTCGGCCTCGGCCGTCGATTCTGGCCGGCGTGGTCCGCGGCACTGGTCTACGGGCTAGCTCCGCTCGTGATCTACGTGAGTCGACTGGAGTTGACGCATACGATCTCGACCTTCTTCGTCTCGTTGGCCTGCCTACTGGCCTTGGTCTGGCGGCAAAGCCTGCACGGTTCGCCGGGGTGGCGGCGCGGGGCTTCGGCCGCGGCGGCGGGCCTGGCGTCGGCGCTGGCGGTGCTGTCCCACGAAGAGCTGCTTTTCGTCGGCGTCGGCCTCGGACTGTGGATGGGGGCCGCTGCCTGGCGGGTGACGCCGGCCCGTCGCGCTCGCCAAGTGTCGCGGGCGCTCCTGGCCTTCGGCATCCCGCTCTGCCTCGGCGTGTCAGGCGTGGTCAGCCACCACTGGGATCACGCCGCGGCCCTGATCGAGCGAACCGTCAGCGAGGGGCCGACGGGCCAGGGGGCTGCGTCTTTACCGAGCGCGGTCGAAGAAGCGGCGGGGCGGGCGCCGACGCTCGGCTCGGTGGCCAAAGTGAAGCTCCAGGTTGAGAAGACCGCACGGCTTTTCTGGAATGCCATGGTCGCCAGCGGCTCCTCGCCCATGGCCTACCTCGTCCTGATCTCCCTATTGGCTGCGCCGTGGCTTTGGTGGCGTCGAACAACAAAAGGGGGAACCGGGGGGGACCCTTCGAATGACGCCCTGCTCATGCCGCCGATAGTGCTGGCGGTGCACATCACGCTCTTTGCGCTTTTCTTTCCTTACCTCTTTCCCCGCCTCTTCCTGCCGTTGCTCCCTTTGGCGCTCGGCGCCGTGGCGACGGTGGCGGGGCGGGTCGCCGGACGGATTCGATTCGGCGGCGGGATCGCGGCCGGCGTGGTCCTGCTGGTCGTGGTGGCGAATCTAGAGCAATTTAGCCGACGACCGGCCTTCATGGCCCGCAGCTATGCCGCGGAGTGGACCCATGTCGGTATCGTCCCGCCGCAGGCGAGCGTCAGCTCTGGATGGGCGGAACTAAAGTCGATGGCCTATCGCACCAGCTGGGCGCGCGAGATCCACGATGCGATCGGCGACCGGGTCACGCAGGGCGACCGGCTGCTGGTGGCGTCGAGCTTGATGTACCCCCACCCCGCCCGCCGCGAGCTCCAGGTGGGCTACTACTTCGGCGACCGGGCGGTGTACCTTTTCGACCGGGGCGAGCCGCTCGCAGAGGTCATCCGGGACGCCGACATTCGCTACGTGCTGTTCACCGCCTACCGAGCGGATCGGCGATTTCTCAAGAAACCGGATGTCCGTCACTACCTCGGCGACGGGAAGTGGAGCGAGCCCCGCCCGTCGTTTCTCGGGGCGCCCTTCGGTATCCCCCGGTCTGACTTTCATATGGGAAAAGAGCACCGGGCGCTGATGGATTTCCTGCGCGACGCCGGCGGCCGGAGGGTCTACGCCACCGGTACCTACGTCGAAGACCTGCTGCCGACCTTTGGGATGGGCGACGAGAGCACCGTGATCTACGAGCTGCCCGCCGACTGGGAATCCGTCCTGGACTCGACGCGCCGCCACAGGTCGAGGTCGAGGGCCGCGGCGTCCTCTGATTCGAGCCGCTGAAATCCCAAACCCTGCAAGACCTCTCGGTACGCCGTGCGCTGCTTTGAGGGAGCCAAGACGACGCCGGTGATCTGCGGATAGCTGTCGATTTCCCGGCGCAGTGCCATCGGCGCCCCGGCCCAGTCGGTGTCGCCCACCAGCAAACGCGGGATGAAGTCTCTCCGGCGCAGCTCGTCCTCCCCGAGGATCGGCCCCATACGCCGTAGGTAGAAGCGGACAGAGAGCGGGCGGACCCGGTTGTGGAAGGTCGGCAGCCAGTGGTTGACTTCGGGCGGTGCGGCGACCAGAGCTCCCGGCCCGAAGGCCTCGGTGACGGTCCGCGCCTGCGCATAGGCCACCGGCGGCACCTTGAGCCCGGGACGTTTGATCTCGACGTCGTTGGCGGCGGTCGGTCCGTAGCGGTCCGGCACCGCCGAGATAAAGAAGATCACCAGGGCCAAGCTGGCGAGGATCCCGGTCCTGCGCCCGGAAGATCGGGCTTGGGCCCGGCTCCAGAGCAGCGGCGCGATCAGCAGGACGGTGATGAGCACCGGCACGGGGAGCGTCCACATCGCCCGCCAGTGCTGGCGGTGGGTGACGTGGGCCATGACCCAGCCCCCCAGGTAGGGGTTGATGAACACCATCCAGGCGCCGAAAGGGACGATAAGCGCGAAACGTCGCACGAGGCCCGCCGGCGCGGCCACCC